>JBAUHN010000163.1:0-4265 GCA_049680295.1 Sulfitobacter sp. | reverse complement strand
GTTCAAAGGGAGCAACAGTGCAGCTTCGAAGTCCGAAGGATTCGGAAAGCGTTTCTTCCAGTTCAAGGCATTCCAGAGGACGTTCGGCAATCTCAATCCGGATCAGACCAGAACTTTGGGCAAACGCGATCAAACGATGCACTTTAGCCTGTGAGACCCCTAGCAATTGAGCGATTTCGCTCTGAGTTTTCCCTCGCGAAAAGGACATCCAAGCAGCGCGGATCGCCATGTGTTTCGTCCAGTCTTTGGGGTCGCTCATTTTCATTCCTGAATATCTATTCGATGATCGAATTAATATTCATGACCATTTTTGACCCTAAGTCAACCTTTCTGGGAACTTCGCGGCAATGTGCATCAATGACCGGCTCCGCCTCCGCATTGCGGTCAGAGAATTCTGCGATGCTTCAAGGGGTCCTTTGCATGCGAGTGTGGAAACCCACGCTAGGCGAGAACAGGCGTTCGCACAGAACGCAGTGGGTGGTTGCGCTTAGTGGTTGCTGGTCCCCGACCACTTCAACGGCAAGTCCGTCCGCGACCTTTTAATTGCCGTCCAAAACTTCGCTGTGCCATGAAGGAATGGCCGCTATCCCTGCCGCCACGCAGCGTCGTCTACCGAGCATCTGCGGCGATTTTCGTGCTGCAAGCGCGCGCAGCGAAATTCGAAGACTTCTCCTGTGGGCTCTTTAGAGACCTTCGCCGCGCGAAGTACGAACGGCTGGTCTGATAGAAGCGAACCTTCGCTGCGCTGCGCATGAACTGGTAAGCTGCGGGACAAGGACGAAGCCGCTACCGCGGCAGGGGCGCTTGTGGTGAGGGCGGCGCGGTGATCTGACCACCGGGATTTTGGAAATGGGCACGTCTATCCGACGATTGGGACCTCTCAATCAACGGATAGGAGGATCCCATGGTGGACCAAAAGACAACACCGCTGCGTGCGCGGATGATCGAAGATATGCGGATCAAAGGGCTGGGCGAAGGCTCGCAGAAAGCGCATATCAGGGCAGTTCGATATCTTGCCGAGTTCCTTGGGCGATCGCCGGATACGGCAACACCCGAAGACTTGCGCGCCTACCAACTTCATATGGTCGATACGAACGTCACGCCATCGACTTATAACGCGCGACTTGTCGGGCTGCGTTTCTTTTTTGAGACGACGTGCAAGCGCCCTGAGATGAAGGACTGCCTACATTTTCGCACGGAACCACGGAAGCTCCCGGTCGTCTTCAGCGCCGAAGAGGTGTTCGAGATTCTCAGGGTCGCGCCGGGTCCGGGGCTGAAGTATCGCGCTGCGCTCAGTATCTCCTATGGTACGGGGTTGAGGGCGTCCGAGGTCTGCAATCTAAAGGTCACCGATATCGACAGCGACCGGATGCTGATCCATGTCGAGCGCGGAAAGGGCGGCAAGGATCGCAAAGTGATGCTGTCGCCTGGCCTATTGGCGCTTCTGCGCGATTATTGGCGCGAGGCGCGGCCGGATGGCTGGCTGTTCCCGGGAAAGCCTCGGATCAACCCGCTGTCACCGCGGCAACTCCATCGCGCCTTCAGCGCAGCCAAGCATCTGGCGGGGGTCAAGAAGCCGCGCAGCACGTTGCACAGTTTGCGGCACAGCTTCGCGACGCATCTTCTGGAGGCCGGGACGGATGTGCGCGTGATCCAGGTTTTGCTCGGCCATGCCAAGCTGAGCACGACGGCGCAATACACCCATGTCGCCACCAAGCTGATCCGGGACACCGATAGCCCCTACGAGTTGCTGGCACAGTTGCGGGACCGAAGGCCGCAGTAACGCGGGCGGGCGTTGTCGCGCCCGAAGCTGGAGGTTGCTGATATCTTTCGAACGCACGGTCCGGCCTATCGGCGGGCTCATGCGGTGAGCCTGAGCCAGCTCAAAGCGATGTCAGCGATTGAGACCTGCCGCACGGAGGCGCTCGGCGGGCATGTGGCAGCCTGCACCAAGTGCAACCATCAGCACATCGCTTACAATAGCTGCAAAAACCGGCATTGCCCCAAATGCCAGGCACCAGCGGCGCGTGACTGGATGGCGGCGCGGGCCGAGGACCTGTTGCCGGTCGGGTACTTTCATGTGGTCTTCACGCTGCCCGCAGAGATCGCGCGGATCGCCCTTTGGAACAAGCGCGCGATCTACAGTCTGTTGTTCAAAGCATCGGCCCAGACTGTAGCAACCATTGCCATCGATCCCAAACGTATGGGCGCGCGTGTCGGCATGACCAGCGTTCTCCATACTTGGGGGTCGGCTTTGACCCATCACCCGCATATCCACATGATCGTGCCAGGGGGTGGGCTATCGCCGGATGGCACCCGTTGGGTTGCTTGCAAGCCCGGGTTCTTTCTGCATGTGCGCGTGCTGTCGCGGCTGTTCCGGCGGCTGTTTACCGAAGGGTTGATGGCACTGCACCGTGCAGAGCAACTGAAGTTCTTCGGTGACCTTACCGAATTGGCAGACACCGCCACATTCGCCGCATGGTTGGCGCCGCTGCGCAAGATCGACTGGGTGGTATACGTCAAACCGCCATTTGGTGGGCCCGAGGCAGTACTCGCGTATCTGGCCCGCTACACCCACCGTATCGCCATCTCAAACCATCGGCTCGTCAGCGCTGACGCCGGGACCGTTGCTTTCAAGTGGAAAGATTACAGGATCAAACGTGGGGACCGCATGAAGGTCATGCAGCTCCCGACCTTCGAGTTCATCCGCCGCTTTCTGATGCATGTTCTGCCTGATCGCTTCCACCGTATCCGCCACTACGGTTTCCTCGCAGGCAGCGGGCGCAAAGAGAAAGTCGCTCAGATCCGTGCGTTGCTCGGGGAAATCAAATCAGTTGAACCAGTTCAACCGCCTGACGAAGCGCTGTCACCCCTCACATTGCGCGAGCCATGCCCTGACTGCGGTGGGGCGATGCGCATCATCGAGACCTTCCAGCGTGGGCAGTTACCTCGAACCCGAGCGCCACCAAGAAAACAGGCCGCATGATGAACCGCAGATCCTCTGAAAATCCTTCGATCCGACACGCAACGTGCCGGTCAAAGGGACGCTTTGGCTCAATGCCATCAATGCGTCGCGACGGGTGCCAGGACACCGCAGCAAGACCGAAAAATGGGCCCGGCCCTACGCCCAAGACCACGACGCTACGCCTCCAAACTCGGAAAAATCCGCGAAACTCTGACCGATATCAGGGACTGGGACCTGCGCTTTCCCCATAGCGCGGCACCGACAGCCCGCGGCTTCCACCTTGTCAGATTTGTCAACGCGGGCCAGACCGCCCAACACAATCCTAACGCACTGGCCCGCATCAAAAAATCTTAGACGAAGTGAGCTTTCGCTGCATCTGCGCTAATGGCAGCTTTTGTAGAATACTCGCATGCATTTAACCGAGAGCGTTCTCTAGCAATCTATAGAATTCACCTTTGGCATGAACTTCCTGCCAAGGCTTATGCCCGCATCGTTCAAGCTGAACAAATTTTGCTGTTGGTAGTGCCTCTCGTAGAGGCATTTTCACTCCAGCCGAGGGCCTCGGATCGTAATCACCGTGTATTGCTAGAACAGGACATCGGATGGTTGACACGGCATCCAAAAGTGCACCGCTCTTGCGCATTTCGTCTGCTTCAGGCCAGACGGCTGCATGTATCGCTCCATCAAAACTGACAGCTGGTTGCCCGGACGTGTCTCGTGCATAGGTATCTGCCACGTCGCTAAGCTCGATAAAACGCGCGACGGCGCTATCCCCGGTAAGATCAAGCGCTTTCAATTCGGTACGCTCTTTGTTGGTGAGACGGGCATTTTTAGTTGCTCGGATCGCTGAAGAATATTGCGCTTCGAACGGTCCGCTACCAACAAGGATAAGTCTACGCACCAATTCAAAATGTTGCGCAGCAAGTAAACATCCAAGCCATGCGCCCCAAGACCAGCCAATCACGTCCACCGGTGGCGTGCAGTGTTCTTCAATTTGTGACCTGAGTTCATCAACCTGCCCGGCGACAGAATACTTGGTCTGGAAAGGTTCGAGGACCGAATACCCTCTTTCTCCGAGTTCTCGCGCAAGTGGCTCGATCTCGCCCGCACCTCCGGGTCCGCCATGAAGCACGACAAGACGAGAGGATGTGTCGCCGTACTGGCGAACGCTTTTCCAGTTTTCTTTCATTTTACAATCGTGATCTGCGGGAGACGTTATTGTCAAATCGAACGGGACGACAAATGTCCGATCAGCAAAGCTGACCTTGGTTCACGATGCGGCATCGGTCGATCTGGGCTC
>JBAUHN010000162.1:0-3079 GCA_049680295.1 Sulfitobacter sp. | reverse complement strand
TCACTTTGTCTTCTGGAGAGCCGATTTCGGCCGGGCCTTGGGTGCTGAAATCAGGCACCTACTACGAGTTTGAGATCATCGGCGACGGATCGCAGGAGTTGGCGATTGTCGGCCCCGAATTCTTCCGCGCCATCTGGATTGATGAAATTGTGGTCGAAGGGTTGGAAATCCGTCCACTTGGTCTTGACAGCATAGAGTTTGATGAGGCAGGCGAGATGGAGATCGGATTTCTCGCCATCAAACCGGGACGCTATTACATGAAGATCCCCGGTACGACGGGCGAAACCCAGCGCATCGAAATTACCATTGAATGAGCGGCCTGAAGGTTTCAGACCTCAGCTATTCTTACGGTCCAAGGCGCGCTTTGGACAATGTTAGTTTTGAGGTTGAGGCTGGACATTTCTGCGCGCTTTTGGGACCAAACGGAGCGGGCAAATCGACGCTTTTCAGCCTGCTTACAAGACTACTGAGCGCTGCGGCTGGGACCATTGAAATTGCGGGGCACGATCTGGCCCATGCCCCGCGCGCAGCGCTTGCCAAACTGGGCATCGTATTCCAACAAACTACCCTCGATCTAGATTTGAGCGTGCATCAAAACCTAAGCTACTTTGCCGCTTTGCATGGGCTGTCAGGACGCGACGCAGCGAAGCGTATTGATGCCTCTCTTGAGCGGCTCTCGATGCGTGAACGTGCCCATGAGAAGGCCCGCGCTTTGAACGGTGGGCACCGTCGCCGGGCAGAGATTGCGCGCGCCTTGATCCATGACCCAGCCGTGTTGTTATTGGATGAGCCAACAGTGGGGTTGGACGCCGCCGCGCGCCATGCGATCACAGGCCATGTCCACGCTTTGGCGGATGAGGGCACAACGATCCTTTGGGCTACGCACCTGACAGATGAAATTCGCCCCCGCGATGATCTGATCATCCTCCATCAAGCCCGGATTCTTGAACGAGGAACAGCGCAGGACATCTGCGGGGATACCCCGTTGCAAGACAAGTTCCTTGCCCTGACGGCACAGTCCGCATGAGCCCCTATCTCACCTCCTTGCTCGCGATTGTGAAACGCGAGGCTTTGCGTTTCATCCACCAGCGTGAACGCTTTATCGCCGCGCTTGTGCGTCCGCTTGTCTGGTTACTTGTGTTTGCCGCTGGCTTCCGCGCTGCACTGGGCCTTAGCATCATCCCACCCTATCAAACCTACATCACGTACGAGACCTATATTGTGCCCGGCCTTTGCGGCATGATCTTACTGTTCAATGGCATGCAGTCCTCGCTTAGTCTGGTCTATGATCGCGAAATGGGGTCGATGAAATTGCTGCTAACCAGCCCGTTGCCCCGCTGGTGGCTGTTGTTTTGCAAACTGGTCGGCTCCACCGCAATTTCGGTGCTGCAGGTCTATACGTTCCTTGCGATTGCGGCGGCATTCGGCATCACGATGCCTTTGTTTGGCTATTTGACAGCTCTGCCCGCATTGGTCGTGGCGGGCGTCATGCTGGGGGCCTTGGGCCTGCTGTTGTCCAGTTTCATCAAGCAGTTGGAGAACTTTGCGGGTGTGATGAATTTTGTGATCTTCCCGATGTTCTTTTTGTCGTCAGCGCTTTATCCGTTATGGAAAATGGCAGAAAGCTCAGAGCTGCTGTACACGATCTGCGCGGTTAACCCCTTTACCCATGCGGTCGAATTGATCCGTTTTGCGCTCTACCTTAGCTTCAATGGCTCCGCGTTGGGTTGGGTGATCCTCGCAACGCTCGTCTTCACGCTGGCGGCGTTGTGGGGGTACAATCCGGCACGATCTGGCGCAGGCAAGCGGGGTTAAATGTTTGAGAAGTCACTGGTAATCTGCGCGGGTGCGCCGCCTAAGGTAACGATGCGATCGGCCAGCCGCTCCGCCTCTTCTTTGGCATGGGTGACAAGGATGGCAGCAACGTCATGCGCCGTGCGCAATGTTGTAAATAGCGTCATCATTTCTTCGACCAAGGCCGGATCAAGCGAGACAAAAGGTTCGTCCATCAACAACACATCCGGTTTGACTGCGAAAGCGCGCGCAAGGGACAATCGACGTCGTTGGCCAAGCGACAATTGTTCAGGAAAATCTGCATGGCGCTCGGCCAGCCCTACTTCTGCCAAGGCCTGCATTGCCTGAGCTGGCGTGATCCCTGTGGTGATACACAGGTTATCTCGTACAGAGCGCCACGGCAAAAGCCTTGGCTCCTGAAACACGGCTCCGATGCGGCCGCGAACGTGGCAGTGGCCTTCATAAGCGCCTTGCAGCCCAGCAATGATCTGCAAGAGCGAGGTTTTGCCAACACCAGATGGACCCACAAGGGCGAGCGTTTCCGAGGGGCCAAGCGTCAGCTTGATGTCACCCAATATGGGCCGCCCCCCCAAGGTCAGGCGTTTCACATGCAGGTCCAGCACGGCGTCTTTGGTTTGCGCGTTCAGGTGCAGGCGCTAGTCCTCACCTTGTAAAAACGTGCCCTCTGGCAATGACGTCGCCGAACCCAGTAGTTTCTCACCGCCCAGCTTTACCATCAGCTGCAGCATGCGATCCGCAGCTGCTTCATCAATCGGACCCGGCGCTGGTATTCCCGCGCGAAACCCCTCCTTTAACGCATCGAATTGCGCATCACTTTTGGCATTCATCCGGGGGCGCAAGCGGTCCCATTCTGCATCGTCTTGTGCGAGCAACGCTTTGGCGGCACGCGAGGCTGCGGCAAGCCCCTGCACCAGTGCCGGTTCGCGCGCCAACATTTCACCCTTTACCACATAGCCCAACAACGGCGTCTCCGGGTCCAGACCCAAGGCCTCCGCTGCTTGGGAAATATCCACCAGCTTGCGCATGCCAGAGGCTTCCATCTTGGCCATGAAATGCCAGAAATTGATTGCGGCAGTCACATCGCCCGACAGGGCTGACTTAAAGATCAGCGGTGGCGCACCAAAGACCTGCTCAGTCTCGCCCGCTAAATCAAAACCATGTGCTTGTGCGGCGTAGGCCTGCAAAATCAACCAGCTTTTATCCAGCGGCCCGCCTGCGATGCCAATCTTTTGGCCCTTAAGGTCTGCGAGGCTTTGTGCGGTGC
>JBAUHN010000161.1:0-18613 GCA_049680295.1 Sulfitobacter sp. | reverse complement strand
GCCTGAAAGTCGCCGAAATACTTGGTGATCGCCGCCGTCAACGTCGTCTTGCCGTGGTCAACGTGACCAATCGTGCCAATGTTAACGTGCGGTTTATTGCGTTCAAACTTTGCCTTAGCCATGGTGGCCTCCTTATTTTTCTCAGTTGGGCGGTGGGGAAAATCCCACCCTACGGTTTGGGTAGGGCGGGGTTCACCCCGCCATCCCGGTTATGCAAATTTCGCCTGAATCTCATCCGAGATGTTCTGCGGAACAGGCTCATAGTGGTCGAACTGCATGGTAAAGTTCGCACGACCCGACGACATCGACCGCAATGTGTTGATATAGCCGAACATATTCGCCAGCGGCACAAAGCAGTCGATCGCAATCGCGTTGCCGCGGGTGTCCTGACCCTGCACCTGACCACGACGCGATGTCAGATCGCCGATGATGCCGCCGGTGTATTCTTCGGGTGTGACAACTTCGACTTTCATGATCGGTTCCAGCAGTTTCGCACCGGCCTTTTTCATGCCTTCACGCATCCCCATGCGGGCTGCGATTTCAAACGCAAGGACGCTGGAGTCAACGTCGTGGTATTTGCCTTCGATCAGCGCCACTTTGAAGTCGATCACGGGGAAACCCGCCAACGGACCGGAATCCATGACAGATTTGATACCCTTTTCAACGCCCGGAATGTATTCTTTCGGCACCGAACCACCGACAACACGGGACTCGAACGAATAACCTTCGCCCGGTTCAGTTGGCGTAATGATCATTTTCACCTCAGCGAACTGGCCAGAGCCGCCCGACTGTTTCTTGTGGGTGTAGATGATTTCAGCTTCACGAGACACGGTTTCACGGTAGGCCACCTGCGGCGCACCGATGTTGGCCTCAACCTTAAATTCACGCTTCAGACGGTCCACGAGGATGTCGAGGTGCAATTCGCCCATGCCCTTCATGATGGTCTGACCGGATTCAAGATCAGTTTCCACGCGGAAGGATGGATCTTCGGCTGCAAGACGCGCCAGACCGGCTGACATTTTTTCCTGGTCAGCTTTGGTTTTCGGCTCAACCGCGATCTCGATGACCGGATCAGGGAAGGTCATGGTTTCCAGAACCACCGGATCGTTGACTGCGCACAGCGTGTCACCGGTTGTCGTGTCTTTCAGACCGGCAAGTGCTATGATGTCACCTGCAAAAGCTTCGTCGATTTCCTCGCGGTTGATCGAGTGCATCATCATCATGCGGCCAACACGTTCTTTTTTACCTTTGGTCGAATTCAAAAGCGTGTCGCCTTTTTTCAACTGGCCGGAGTAGACACGTGTGAATGTCAGCGATCCCACGAAGGGGTCGTTCATGATTTTGAACGCCAGACCAGAGAATGCCATATCGTCGTCGGCACGACGCGGGATATCGCGGGTTTCTGTCTCGTCGCCGGGTTTGAAGCCCATGTAGTCAACAACGTCCAGCGGGCTGGGCAGATAGTCGATCACAGCGTTGAGCAATGGCTGAACGCCTTTGTTTTTGAACGCGGACCCACACAGAACCGGGATAAACTTGATCGCCAGCGTGCCTTTGCGAATGAGGTCGCGCAAAGTCGCCTCATCCGGCTCGGCGCCGTCCATCAAATAGTTTTCCATCGCGTCGTCATCCATCTCAACCGCAGTCTCAATGAGGTTCGCGCGCCATTCGTCAGCCGTGGCTTTCAGGCTGTCGCGGATCGGCTTTTTCACCCAGGACGCGCCCAGGTCTTCGCCTTCCCAGACCCATTCTTCCATGGTGACCAAGTCGATCATGCCTTCAAGTTCGGTTTCCGCACCGATTGGGATCTGGATCGGCGCAGGTGTGGCACCTGTCCGGTCTTTGATCATCTTGACGCAATTAAAGAAGTCGGCACCGATCTTGTCCATTTTGTTGACAAAAACAATCCGAGGCACCTTGTAGCGATCTGCCTGACGCCAAACAGTTTCTGTTTGCGGCTCAACACCAGCGTTGGCATCCAAAACAGCAACCGCGCCATCAAGAACCGCCAAAGAACGCTCAACTTCAATAGTAAAGTCAACGTGGCCGGGGGTGTCGATGATGTTCATGCGGTATTTGGTGTCAGATGTTGCCTCTGGAGTGGGCTCTTCCTGACGCTGCCAGAACGTGGTTGTCGCGGCGGATGTAATGGTGATTCCGCGTTCCTGTTCCTGCTCCATCCAGTCCATTGTGGCCGCACCATCGTGCACCTCGCCAATGTTGTGGGATTTGCCAGTGTAGAACAGGATCCGTTCGCTGCAGGTCGTCTTACCTGCATCGATGTGGGCCATAATGCCGAAGTTCCGGTAACGTTTAAGCGGATAGTCGCGTGCCATGGGGCTGCTTCCTCAGTGTCTTTCTTGCAGGTCTGAGACCTGCGAATTTACCAACGGTAATGGCTGAACGCTTTGTTGGCGTCGGCCATCTTGTGTGTGTCTTCGCGCTTTTTCACGGCGGTGCCGCGGGACTGAACGGCGTCCATCAGCTCGCCTGCAAGGCGCTCTTCCATTGTGTTTTCGTTGCGCGAACGGGACGCTTTGATCAACCAGCGGATGGCCAATGCTTCGCGACGCTCGGGGCGGACTTCAACGGGCACCTGATAGGTGGCACCACCTACGCGGCGCGAACGCACCTCGACGGAGGGTTTGATGTTATCGAGCGCTTCGTGGAACACTTCGATGGGTGCGCGCTTGATCTTGTCTTCGACGCGGGTCATCGCGTTATAGACAATGCGTTCTGCGACCGACTTTTTGCCGTCGATCATCAGGTTGTTCATGAATTTCGTCAAAACCAGATCGCCATATTTGGCGTCGGGAAGGACTTCGCGTTTTTCGGCTGCGTGGCGACGGGACATTTAAATAATTCCTCTTACTTCGGACGCTTGGCGCCGTATTTCGAACGACGTTGTTTACGGTCTTTGACGCCTTGGGTATCCAGAACACCACGCAGAATGTGGTAACGGACACCGGGAAGGTCTTTGACACGGCCGCCGCGGATCAGAACCACAGAGTGTTCCTGAAGGTTGTGGCTTTCGCCGGGGATGTAGCTGATGACTTCGAAACCATTGGTCAGGCGTACCTTGGCCACTTTCCGCATCGCCGAGTTCGGCTTTTTCGGCGTGGTGGTGTAGACACGTGTGCAAACGCCGCGCTTTTGCGGGCATTCCTGCAAGTGCATGGATTTCGAGCGTTTAATTTTTGGCTGCCGCGGTTTGCGGATCAGCTGTTGGATCGTTGGCATTCCGGTTTTATCCCCGTCTAAGCTCACATATGTGTGCACAGAGGGACCCCCCCATGCGGATTAAAATCGCTCACTTTACACGTCTGCAAAGCGAAAAAACCGCCTCCGTTTCCGTACCGAGGAAACGACGCGGTGGGCTTACAGAGGATCGGGTCAGCATTAGACCGGATCGTGACCACTTCAGTTTTGATTACGGTCTGGCAGGGCGACCCCCACCTCCGAGATAGCGGGCGTATAGAAGGAGTCGCACCGGGTGTCAACAGCCGGGCAGGCCCTTGTGTGACAGCGCTGCGGCTGTAATGATCCGGCGCAACCGGAACTCAGGCAGAAATGGCAAATCGGAAATGCAGGTTATTGGTTTGTGCAGGTTTTCCTATCTGGGTTTGGGCGGCTTTCAGATCACCCATGACAGCCTCGATGAGCGGATGGCGTTTCTTTACAACCCGGACCGGCTGGAAGAAAGGTTTCGGTTTTTTGAAACGATCACCCTGCCCTGCATTCGGGCGCAAACGGACCCTGATTTCACCTTTCTGATTGTGATTGGCGATAGCTTTCCCATTGCGGCGCGCACGCGGCTTGATCAGTTGGTTCGCGACATTCCGCAAGTCATTGTGCAGTCACATCCCCCTCAGCGCCACCGGCGGGTGATGCGGGATGCAGTTAATTCAGTGCGCTGGTTTGATGCGGACCCGTGTCTGCAATTCCGGCTGGATGATGACGATGCCGTGGCCATTACCTATGTTGCACAACTGCGTGCGGCAGCGGCCCATGTCACCGGATTACTGGATAGATTTCAACACGTGGCAATTGATTTCAACCAGGGATACATTGCCAAGCCCGGTGCAAATGGTCTGGAAATCGCGGCCATTAAGGATCCTTATTGCACGGCAGGTCTTGCCGTGTTGTTGCACCCGAACATCAACAAGGCGATATTGAATTTTGGCCATCACAAGATTTCAAAGATCATGCCAACGCTGACCTTCACAGACCAGGACATGATGCTGCGTGGGCACAATGCATTCAACGATTCCCGGCAAAAGACACGGTCGCTTCGCATGACAACGTTTGAGCCGATAACAGCGGCGGAGGCCGCGCATTTTCGGGCAACCTACAACATAGACGCGGATCATGTGCGCCGGGTGTTCGCGCACACCTAAGGTGTCAGGCCCCCTGTTGTGGCTGCGGGCAGTCTGGAGCCCGACAAAAGAAAACCCCCGGCACCAGTATGACGCCGGGGGTTTTTTGCTTTTTGAGTTACACTTTGGCGATCAATCGCGTGGATCTTCATCCGGTGTCACGGTGTTGAACACATCGCCGCCAACCACGTCATCGGTGGCCACAGGAGCGGCCAGAGCCGCCGCTGCTTCCGCTTCTTCGCGGCGGGCATCAATGACCACGTTGTCCCGTTCAGACGCGACACGACGCACTTTCATCGTGGCCCCGCCAGTACCGGCTGGGATCAGACGTCCAACAATCACGTTCTCTTTCAGGCCGACAAGTTTGTCGCGCTTGCCTTGCACGGACGCCTCTGTCAGAACCCGCGTGGTTTCCTGGAAAGATGCCGCCGAGATAAAGCTGCGAGTTTGCAGCGATGCCTTGGTGATGCCCAGCAAAATCGGTTCGCCCTTACAAGGGCGCCCGCCTTTGGCGATGGCCTTCTCGCAGGCCAGATCGAACTCTTGCTTGTCGACGTGTTCGCCTTTCAGCAACGTGGTGTCACCGCTGTCCTGAATTTCCCATTTCTGGAGCATCTGACGAACGATAACCTCGATGTGCTTGTCGTTGATCTTTACGCCCTGCAGGCGGTAAACATCCTGCACTTCGTCGATCATGTAATCCGCCAACGCTTCGACACCCATAATCGCAAGGATGTCATGCGGTGCTGGATTGCCGTCCATGATGTAGTCACCCTTTTGGACAAAGTCACCTTCGGCCACAGGAATGTGCTTGCCCTTGGGCACCATGTATTCGACCTTAACGTCGCTGTCTTCGGCGGATTCAATCGCGATACGGCGTTTGTTTTTGTAGTCCTTGCCGTAACGTACATAACCGTCAATTTCCGCAATGATAGCGTGATCTTTGGGGCGACGTGCCTCAAAGAGTTCGGCCACACGCGGCAGACCACCGGTGATGTCCTTGGTTTTGGCACCTTCGCGTGGAATGCGCGCCACGATGTCACCGGCCTTGATCTCGGTCTGATCCTCAACGGACAGAACCGCATCTACGGACATCGGATAGGTCACCGGGTTGCCCGCGTCGTTGCGGACCGGTTCGCCGTCCTTGTCCAGCAGAATAATCTCTGGCTTCAGCTCATTGCCTTTGGCAGCCGAACGCCAGTCGATCACGATCTTCTGGGTCATGCCGGTGGCATCATCGGTTTCGTCCTTGATGGCGATACCCGACACCAGATCGACAAATTTGGTCATACCTGATTTTTCGGCGATGATTGGCAGGGTATAAGGATCCCATTCAAACAGCTTGTCGCCCCGGTTGACCATCTGACCTTCGGTCACGAACATCTTGGTTCCGTAGCCGACTTTGTGGCTGGCCCGTTCGTCGCCGTTTTCATCGTTGATGATCAGCTTCATGTTCCGGCCCATGACCATGATCTCGCCAGCGGCGTTTTCAAGGGTCTGCGCGTTCTCGAACACGACTTTACCGGAATGACTGGCCTCAAGGAAAGACTGTTGCCCCCCTTGTGCAACGCCACCAATGTGGAACGTCCGCATTGTCAACTGTGTGCCCGGCTCGCCGATGGACTGTGCGGCAATGATGCCGACGGCTTCGCCAGTGTTGACCATGGTGCCGCGCGCAAGATCCCGACCATAGCAAGTGGCACATACGCCTTCTTCGGCCTCACAGGTCAGCGGGCTGCGGATACGCGCGGATGCGACATTCGCCTCGTCGATGATATCTGCAAGACGTTCGTCGATCAGCGTTCCATTGGCCACCAGAACCTCATCGGTGCCGGGACGCATGATATCCTCGGCCACGACGCGACCCAGCATACGTTCCGCCAGCGACGACACCACTTCACCATCATTTACAGCCGCAACAGCCGTAATGGACGTGTCGGTCCCGCAATCCAGCATGCGCACAATGCAGTCCTGTGCGACATCCACCAAGCGCCGTGTCAGGTATCCTGAGTTCGCTGTCTTAAGCGCGGTATCAGACAGACCTTTCCGGGCACCGTGGGTAGAGTTGAAGTATTCAAGAACCGTCAGGCCTTCTTTAAAGTTCGAGATGATCGGCGTCTCGATGATGTCGCCATTCGGCTTGGCCATCAGGCCGCGCATACCGCCCAGCTGTTTCATCTGTGTCACCGACCCACGCGCACCGGAATGCGCCATCATGTAGACCGAGTTCGGTTCCATTTCGGCACCGCTTTCGTCGCGTTTGCTGGCAGAAATCGCACCCATCATCGCGTCAGTGACCTTGTCGTTACACTTGGACCAGGCGTCGACAACTTTGTTATATTTTTCACCCTGAGTGATCAGGCCGTCCATATACTGCTGTTCAAAGTCCTTAACCTGTCCGCGGGTGTCATCCACCAGTGGCCATTTGGTGTCCGGGATCAACATGTCGTCTTTACCAAACGAAATGCCTGCCTTGAAGGCCTCGCGGAAACCCATTGTCATGATCTGATCACAGAAAATGACAGATTCCTTCTGGCCACAGTAGCGGTAGACCGTATCAATAATCTGCTGCACTTCTTTTTTGCGCAGCAAGCGATTGACCAGATCAAACGGTGCCTTGGCGTTCAGTGGCAACAACGCCCCCAGACGCGCTCGGCCCGGTGTTGTGTCAAAGCGGACCATGACCTCATTACCTTCAGCGTCGATCTGTGGCATCCGCACTTTGACCCGCGAATGCATGTGCACCAAGCCAGCGTCGAGCGCATGTTGCACCTCGTCAACCGAGCCAAAGGTCATGCCTTCGCCTTTGATGCCTTCGCGTTCCAGCGTCGCATAATACAGACCCAGGATCATATCCTGCGATGGCACGATGATCGGTGCGCCGTTTGCAGGCGACAACACGTTGTTTGTGGACATCATCAGAACACGCGCTTCAAGCTGCGCCTCAAGGCTCAATGGCACGTGAACGGCCATTTGGTCGCCGTCAAAATCCGCATTGAACGCCGAACAGACCAGCGGGTGCAGCTGAATGGCTTTACCTTCGATCAGAACCGGTTCAAACGCCTGAATGCCCAAACGGTGCAAGGTCGGCGCACGGTTCAGCATGACAGGGTGTTCGCGGATCACTTCGTCCAGAATGTCCCAAACCTCGGGACGTTCCTTTTCGACCAGCTTTTTCGCCTGTTTGACGGTGGATGACAGACCTTTAGCCTCAAGCCGTGAGTAGATGAACGGCTTGAACAATTCCAACGCCATCTTTTTCGGCAAACCACATTGGTGCAGTTTCAGTTCCGGCCCGGTCACAATGACCGAACGACCCGAGAAATCGACCCGCTTACCCAAAAGGTTCTGACGGAAGCGACCCTGTTTGCCTTTCAGCATGTCGGACAGCGATTTCAGCGGGCGTTTGTTGGCCCCTGTGATCACCCGGCCACGACGGCCGTTGTCAAACAGCGCATCCACAGATTCCTGCAACATCCGCTTTTCGTTGCGCACAATGATATCAGGTGCGCGCAGTTCGATCAGGCGCTTGAGACGGTTGTTCCGGTTGATGACCCGGCGATAAAGATCGTTCAGATCAGACGTCGCAAAGCGACCCCCATCCAGCGGCACCAGCGGGCGCAGTTCTGGCGGGATCACCGGGATCACGGTCAGAACCATCCAGTCCGGGCGGTTGCCGGATTCAAGGAAGCTTTCCACGACTTTCAGGCGCTTGATGATCTTTTTCGGCTTCAGCTCGCCTGTGGCCTCTTTGAGGTCCGCACGCAGAGTTTCCGCTTCCTGGTCAAGATCAATGGCGGCCAGCATTTCACGGATCGCTTCGGCACCGATGTTGGCGGTGAACGCGTCCATGCCGTAAGCATCCTGAGCGTCCATATATTCCTCTTCGGTCATCATCTGACCGTAGGTGAGGTCCGTCAGGCCCGGTTCGATCACCACGTAGTTCTCAAAGTACAGCACACGTTCCAGATCACGCAGCGTCATGTCCAGCATCAGACCGATGCGGGATGGCAGCGATTTCAGGAACCAGATGTGCGCAACCGGCGACGCCAGTTCAATGTGACCCATCCGTTCGCGGCGCACTTTTTGCAGCGTAACTTCGACACCGCATTTTTCGCAGACAACGCCGCGATATTTCATGCGTTTGTATTTGCCGCACAGACATTCGTAATCCTTGATCGGACCAAAGATACGCGCGCAGAACAGACCATCGCGTTCTGGTTTGAACGTCCGGTAGTTGATGGTTTCCGGTTTTTTGATCTCACCGAAAGACCACGACAGGATCCGCTCTGGCGAGGCCAGAGAGACCTTGATTTCGTCGAAGGTTTTCACCGGTGCGACGGGGTTGAACGGGTTGTTTGTCAGTTCGTTCATTTTTTGAATCCTTTAAAGGGGAGCGTGGGGGTGAAGCGACAGGGAGTGCCCGTCACTCCTCTTCCTCCGCATCCAGGAGTTCCATGTTCAGGCCAAGGCCGCGGACTTCTTTGACCAGAACATTGAAGCTTTCGGGCACGCCGGCTTCAAAATTGTCCTCGCCTTTGACGATGCTTTCATAGACTTTCGTCCGTCCGGCCACGTCATCCGATTTCACGGTCAGCATTTCCTGCAGGGTGTATGCAGCGCCATAAGCTTCCAAAGCCCAGACTTCCATTTCCCCGAACCGCTGACCACCAAACTGCGCTTTACCGCCCAATGGCTGCTGGGTGACAAGGCTGTATGGCCCGGTCGAGCGCGCGTGGATTTTGTCATCCACAAGGTGATGCAGTTTCAGCAGGTATTTGATGCCCACGGTCACGGGGCGGGCAAATTGCTCGCCTGTGCGACCATCAAACAGAACCGACTGACCGGATGTGTCAAAGCCTGCACGTTTCAGGCTGTCGTTCACATCCGCTTCTTTGGCGCCGTCAAAAACCGGTGTGGCAATTGGCACACCGCGTGTGACGTTGCCTGCCGCTTCAACCAGCGTCTCCTCGTCCATGCCAGAGATGCCTTCGTTATAGACATCTTCGCCATAAGCGTGGCTCATCGCTTCGCGCACAGGGGTCAGATCGCCGGAGCGTTTGTATTCCTGCAACGCCTCGTCGATGTTGACGCCCAGACCGCGTGCGGCCCAGCCCATGTGGGTTTCCAAAATCTGACCTACGTTCATCCGGCTGGGAACGCCCAGCGGGTTGAGACAGAAATCAACCGGCGTGCCATCCTGCAAGAACGGCATGTCCTCCATTGGGACCACTTTGGAAATCACACCTTTGTTGCCGTGACGACCCGCCATTTTGTCGCCCGGTTGCAGCTTGCGCTTCACCGCTACGAAGACTTTGACCATTTTCATCACGCCGGGGGGCAGATCATCGCCACGACGGACTTTTTCGACTTTATCCTCAAAACGGGCATCAAGGGTGCGTTTTTGCACCTCATACTGCTCGTTCAGGGCTTCGACGATCTGCGCGTCCGCCTCGTCCTTGAGGGCCAGTTGCCACCATTGACCACGGGTCAGCATTTCCAGCAATTCGTCGTCAATCACTGCGTTAGGTCTGACACCTTTGGGGCCTTTGACAGCAACCTTACCCATGATCATGGATTTCAGGCGCGCATAGATGTTGCGATCCAGAATGGCCAACTCATCATCCCGGTCACGGGCCAGACGTTCGACCTCTTCACGCTCAATCTGCAAGGCACGTTCGTCTTTTTCAACGCCGTGGCGGTTGAACACGCGCACTTCGACGACAGTGCCGAAATCACCCGGTTTCACCCGCAGAGATGTATCGCGCACGTCCGATGCTTTCTCACCAAAGATCGCGCGGAGCAGTTTTTCCTCAGGCGTCATCGGGCTTTCGCCTTTTGGCGTGATCTTACCTACCAGAATATCGCCCGGCTCCACGTCCGCACCGATGTAGACAATGCCAGCCTCGTCGAGGTTACGCAGTGCTTCTTCACCGACGTTGGGAATATCGCGGGTGATTTCCTCTGGGCCAAGCTTGGTGTCACGGGCGGCAACTTCGAATTCTTCGATGTGGATCGACGTAAAGACGTCATCCCGCGCGATCCGTTCGGAAATCAGGATACTGTCTTCGTAGTTGTAGCCATTCCACGGCATAAAGGCGACGACGACGTTTTTGCCAAGCGCCAGTTCCCCCATATCCGTTGACGGACCGTCGGCCACAACCTGACCTTTGGTGACGATATCGCCCACCTTCACCAGCGGTCGCTGGTTGATACAGGTGTTCTGGTTAGAGCGTTGGAATTTCCGCATCCGGTGGATGTCCACGCCCGCGTCACCCAGTTCCAGATCCTCGGTCGCCCGGATCACGATCCGCTGCGCATCGACCTGGTCGATGATACCGCCACGTTTTGCCATGATCGCCGCACCGGAATCGCGGGCCACAACCTCTTCGATGCCGGTGCCGACAAGCGGTGCCTCGGCCTGCAGCAATGGAACCGCCTGACGTTGCATGTTCGAGCCCATCAAGGCCCTGTTCGCATCGTCATTTTCGAGGAACGGGATCAGCGATGCCGCAACCGACACCAGCTGTTTCGGGCTGACGTCAATCAGGTCAACAGATTCGGATGGCGACAACGTGTAGTCACCCGATTTCCGCGTGGAGACCAGATCGTTCACGAACTTCATGTTTTCATCAAGGTTCGCGTTGGCTTGCGCCACAGTGTGACGCATTTCTTCGGTTGCCGACATGTATTGCACATCATCGGACACAACACCGTTTTCAACACGGCGGTAAGGCGTTTCGATAAAGCCGTATTTGTTGACCCGCGCGAATGTCGCAAGCGAGTTGATCAGACCAATGTTCGGTCCTTCGGGCGTTTCAATCGGGCACATCCGACCGTAGTGGGTTGGATGCACGTCGCGCACTTCAAATCCGGCGCGTTCGCGGGTCAGACCCCCTGGCCCAAGCGCGGACAAACGACGTTTGTGCGTCACCTCAGACAACGGGTTGGTTTGGTCCATGAATTGCGACAACTGGCTGGAGCCAAAGAATTCACGCACAGCAGCCGCAGCCGGTTTGGCGTTGATCAGATCCTGAGGCATAACGGTGTCGATCTCGACCGAGGACATACGTTCCTTGATCGCGCGTTCCATCCGCAACAGGCCAACGCGGTACTGGTTTTCCATCAATTCGCCGACCGAACGCACCCGGCGGTTGCCGAGGTGATCAATGTCGTCGATGTCGCCACGACCATCCCGCAGATCAACCAGCGCTTTGATACAAGCAACGATATCTTCGCGACGCAGGGTGCGCACGGTGTCTTCGGCATCCAGCGCCAGACGCATGTTCATTTTCACCCGGCCAACAGCCGACAGATCATAGCGTTCGCTGTCAAAGAACAACGTGTCAAACAGGTTGCTTGCGGCCTCAACGGTGGGCGGCTCGCCCGGACGCATGACGCGGTAGATATCCATGAGCGCGGTGTCGCGGTTCATGTTTTTATCGTTCGCCATGGTGTTGCGCATGTAGGGACCGACATTGACGTTGTCGATGTCCAATAGCGGAATATCGGTGATGCCCGCATCAACCAGTTCTTTCGCCGTACCACCGATCAGCGTGCCGTCTTTGTCGTATTCCAGCGTCATCTCGTCACCGGCTTCGACATAGATCGCACCGGTTTCTTCGTTGATGATGTCCTTGGAGACGAATTTGCCGACGATATGTTCAAACGGCACCAACAGGTCGGTCACTTTGCCTTCGTCGATCAGTTTCTTGACCGCACGCGGCGTGACTTTCTTGCCGGATTCAAACAGCACTTCACCGGTTTTAGCATCAACCAGATCGTAGGTCGGACGGGTGCCGCGCACACGATCAGGATAGAACGGGGCGACCCAGCCTTTGTTCTTTTTCAGCTTGTAGGTAACGGTGTCGTAATAGGCATCCATGATGGATTCCTGATCCAGTCCCAGCGCGTATAGCAGGGTTGTCACAGGCAGTTTGCGGCGACGGTCGATCCGGCAAAAGACGATGTCTTTGGCGTCAAATTCAAAGTCCAGCCAGCTGCCGCGATAGGGGATAATGCGGCAGGCAAACAGCAGTTTACCCGAGGAATGGGTTTTGCCTTTGTCGTGGTCAAAGAACACACCGGGCGAGCGGTGCATCTGGCTGACGATCACCCGTTCGGTGCCGTTTACGACAAACGTGCCATTGGGCGTCATCAAAGGCATATCGCCCATGAACACGTCCTGTTCCTTGATGTCCTTGACCGATTTCGCGCCGGTATCTTCGTCGATATCAAACACGATCAAACGCAGCGTGACCTTTAATGGCGCAGAATAGGTCATGTCGCGTTGCTGACATTCCTCTACGTCGTATTTCGGTTTTTCCAACTCATACTTGACGTATTCAAGCACCGAGGATTCGCTGAAATCCTTGATCGGGAATACCGACTGGAACACACCTGTGATGCCTTCGCCGTCCGTTGGGACGTCGGCATCGCCGGAGTTCAGGAACAGATCATAGGATGATTTCTGCACCTCGATGAGGTTTGGCATCTCCAAAACTTCACGGATTTTGCCATAATATTTACGAAGACGTTTCTGGCCAAGGAACGATTGCGCCATGTGAACGGTCACCTTTCAGATTCTCTGCGAACAGAACACCGTCGGGCCACGGCGATCTGTCCATTCGAGACGATACGTTTCGGTCTATTCGTGGCACCCGTCCCACAGGGTGCCTCCCGACCATTGAAGCGCATCTAAGAAAAGACCTTTTCGTCAAAGGCCCTTTCTAAGACAGGCTAGGCTGGACCCGAATATTTCCGGATCCAGCCCTTTTTTTGTGTCGATGCGTCGCGAAACGCACCGAAAAGGCTTAGGCCAGTTCGACTTCTGCGCCAGCTGCTTCCAGCTTGGCTTTGACGTCTTCGGCTTCGGCTTTGTCGACGCCTTCTTTGATCTTGCCGCCAGCTTCGACCAGATCTTTGGCTTCTTTCAAACCAAGACCGGTGATGCCGCGCACTTCTTTGATCACGTTGATTTTCGATGCGCCTGCGTTTTTCAGGACAACGTCGAATTCTGTTTTTTCTTCCTCAGCAGCGCCTGCATCAGCAGGACCCGCCATCATGACAGCGCCACCGGCTGCTGGCTCGATGCCGTATTCGTCTTTGAGGATTGTTTTCAGTTCTTGTGCTTCCAGCAGCGTCAGACCAACGATGCTTTCTGCCAGTTTTTTCAGATCAGCCATGTTTTAGCTCTTTCCGTTAACGATATGTGTGTTCCAACGTCGGTTTCAACCAGACGCCAGCTTGACGATGTTGCTTTACGCAGCCGCCTTGTCCTCGATGGTGGACAAGATGGAAGCGATGTTGCTTGCAGGTGCGCCAATGGCCCCGGCGATGTTCGATGCGGGTGCGCCCAGCATGCCAGCGATAGTCGCGATAAGTTCGTCGCGCGATGGCATTTTGGACACGGCTTCGACACCGGCCTGGTCCAACGCGTTCTGTCCCATAGCACCGCCGAGAATGAGAAAATTGTCATTCTCTTTGGCGTATTCCTGGGCCACCTTGGCTGCTGCCACGGGGTCTTCGGAGAAGGTCAGAACGGTCATACCCGTCAGAAGATCAGCAATGCTTTCGCATGGCTTACCCTCAAGGGCGATCTTGGCGAGCCTGTTTTTGGCAACACGCACAGATCCACCCACGTCGCGAGCGCGCGCGCGTAGATCCTGCATTTGTGCAACTGTCATGCCGGCGTAATGGCTAACCACTACGACGCCAGAGCTTTCAAAGATCTGGCCGAGTTCATCGACCAGCTGTTCTTTTTGTGCTCTATCCACAGTTTCACTCCAATTCAGGATGCCCAGGAAGGACATCCAAGCTCAGTTTAGGGATGCGGATCGTCTGCATCCCGTTTCGGGTCCAATTCAGGGGCCCGATCCAAAACCGCCCGAAGGTCGGAATTCTCTCGGTTCCCATCTCAGGAAGGAATTATTCAAGGCGGTTGCCTTGAACCCTCCGTCTCGGACAGACGCGCGGACCGTCGTTTAAGTGGCCCTTGCGTATCTGGCGGGCGAACCCGCCAAATTCTTGTTCGGCACGAATGCCTTTATTCAGTGACCGCGTTGTCGATAGAAACCGACACGCCCGGGCCCATGGTCGAGCTGAGCGCGATCTTTTTCATGTAGGTGCCTTTGGTGCCCGATGGGCGCGCCTTGGCAACTGCACCAACAAAGGCGCGGATGTTTTCGACCAGCTTGGCCTCGTCAAACGACAATTTGCCAACACCTGCATGCACAACACCGGCTTTTTCCGCCTTGAACTGCACTTCGCCGCCTTTGGCTGCTTTCACGGCATCCGCCACATCCATGGTAACCGTTCCCACCTTGGGGTTCGGCATCAGGTTGCGGGGGCCAAGCACTTTACCCAAACGGCCCACAACGGGCATCATGTCGGGTGTTGCAATGCAGCGATCAAAGTCGATCTTGCCGCCTTGGACGATTTCCATCAGGTCCTCGGCGCCGACGATGTCCGCACCAGCGGCCTGGGCTTCTTCGGCCTTGGGGCCACGGGCGAACACGGCAACACGCACGGTTTTGCCGGTGCCATTAGGCAGACCTACAACGCCACGCACCATCTGGTCGGCGTGACGTGGGTCAACGCCCAGGTTCATTGCGATCTCAACGGTCTCATCAAACTTGGTGTTCGAATTTGCCTTGATCAGGCTCACTGCCTCTTCGACAGTCAGGTTTTCTTTGCCGGCGAAAGCTTCGCGTGCGGCGCGGGTCCGTTTTCCAAACTTTGCCATCTTACTTCACCTCAATGCCCATAGAGCGGGCAGAGCCCAAAATGATCTTCATCGCGCCTTCGATGTCGTTGGCGTTCAGATCTTTCATCTTCGCTTCGGCGATTTCGCGCACTTGCTTGGATGTCACGTGACCCACGATCTCACGGCTTGGCGTCTTGGCACCGGACTTCAGCTTGGCGGCTTTCTTCAGGAAATAGGACGCAGGTGGCGTCTTGATGTCCATGGTAAAGGACTTGTCCTGATAGTAGGTGATCACCGTCGGGCATGGTGCGCCGGGTTCCAGATCTGCGGTCTTGGCGTTGAACGCCTTGCAGAATTCCATGATGTTGATCCCGCGTTGACCCAATGCGGGGCCGACGGGCGGGGATGGGTTTGCCTGTCCGGCTGGCACCTGAAGCTTCATAGCGCCGACACGTTTCTTGGCCATTGGCCTTCTCCTTTTCTCATCGGTGCGAGATCGTTCGCACCCTACGCACCGGAACGCGTCCCGGCGTCTTGGTTAGCGTGGTGCGGTCCGGACACGCGTGCCCTCGCCTCCCACGAATGATCACGTCAGATCTGTTTATTGACCTGTGTGAATTCCAGCTCGACCGGGGTTTCCCGGCCAAAAATCGACACCGTCACCTTGAGGCGCTGATTTTCGTCATCGACCTCTTCGACCATCCCGTCAAAATCTTCAAACGGACCGTCAGCAACCTTGACCTTCTCGCCGATCTCAAAGTGGATCAGGGTACGCGGCGCATCTTCGCCTTCCTGTACCCGGTTCAGGATCGCATTTACTTCGGCATCGCGCATTGGCATCGGACGTCCCTGCGGGCCCAGAAAGCCGGTGACGCGGTTGATCGAGTTGATCAGATGATAACCGCCGTCGGACATTTCCATGTGAACCAGAACATAGCCGGGCATGAAACGACGCTCGGTCGTTACTTTTTTGCCGCGGCGCACTTCGATCACTTCTTCGGTCGGCACCAGCACTTCGTCGATCTGATCCCCAAGGTCCTGTTCTTCGACCGAGGTGCGGATTTGCTCTGCGATCTTCTTTTCGAAGTTCGACAAGACGCTGACCGAGTACCACCGTTTAGCCATCTGCTCATTGGTCCTTGTTTTTTCGGGCCGACTGTTGCACCGAGTTTTTATTGTATTTCAGGCAGTTAGCCCAATCACCTTCAACAAAAAATCGGCGCGCAACCGAATCGCCGCACGCCCACCCATTGGATCAGGTCTGCCGGATACTCCGCTGGGGCGGATGTTTCAAGGGGTAGGGGTGGATTTTTACCCGGCTAACTCAGGTCAGCTGAACATTGTCAGCAGGCTTTGTACGCCACCGCGAATGACAATATCCACCAGCGCAAAGAACACCGCAGTCAGGGCGGCCAGAATAAAGACCATAACGGTGGTCAGCATCACTTCGCGGCGGGTTGGCCAGACAACTTTCGCCACTTCGGCGCGTACCTGCTGGATAAACTGAAGTGGATTTGTCGTGGCCATGGAGGAATTCCTGATAAAAGCGTTTCACGGCATGTAACGGTGCGGCGGCGCAAGTTCAAGACTAAGGTTGAATGGGCAAGACCTGCACGCCTTGGTCAAACGCTTAGGCAGCACCGGGAATTTGCACCCGGCGGCCCCCCTCATGAAAGTTGTCAAAGCTTTGCGACCATGTGGTGCCGGGCCAGCGGATTTCCATTTCGGCCAGTCGCGGGCGATAGACAGCCGTGTAAAGCGTGCCAAAGCCTGCATCAAAGGCCGTTGAATACAGTGGCGGGCGCAGGAAGGCGCCAATAAACTTATCCTCGGGATCGCGGTGCAGGGTCAGGCGGTGCAGTAAAAACCGTTCGCGCTCAACCGTTGCGGTGAACCGGGCGTGGCTGACCCATTCGACGTTTTCCTGATGATTGGTGGCCACGGCGGCATGGGTGATGACGGTCGGTTTGTCGGGCGACATCATCGCCGTCAGGTAGTTTCGTTTGGCGTCCAGCACGGTGACATTATAGCTCATATGGGTAGGGACGCGGGCCAGCACGGCGCCGGCCTCTTTAGCGGTTTCGCAGGTTTGCAGCACATAACGCAGGATCAGCGGCACGCCAAAGCCATCCCCAACAACGCGCCGCCCGCCAAAAGTCAGCGAGATCGCCAACCCTGCGTCATTCATGCCGTCTACCAACCCCCACAGCCCGTCCGAGGTGCCAATCACACGCCGCCCGCCCCATCCGGTTTTCAGGATCAGACTGTCAAAGGCGTTTGGATTGTAGTCATAATTGCGCACCAACACCGGTTCTTGGCCGGTCCAGATCGCCTGACTGCACCCCGACAGATAGGGCGGCGGACAATAAAAACTCAAAAACCGCGATGCCATATCACCGCCGCCGGACAATTCGCAAAGCGTATCGTACAATGGCAGGATTTCCGGCATATGGGTGATCAACGCGCGACGGCCTTCCAGATAGCTTGGCCGCGCCGCGTTGCCCTCTTTGAGCCACCAGCGTTTGTAGTCAGGCCAGTATTCGGCGAAAAGCCCAGACCATTTCGGTCCGGGCTCATCTTCGCTTAGGGCACGCCAGAGCATGGGGATTTCCTTACAGGATCTTGAATACAGCATCCGCCGATGCAGGTCCGGCGTTAGCAACGGGTAACGGATTACCCGACACCGAGCTTTTGATGCCGTGTATCCACTTCTTGGCGCGTTCATTCAACTGGAAACCTTTGGTCATCGACCGGCCGCGGGTCACCAGAATACCGATGTCGGCGCCTTCATAGCGGTAATCGCCCGGTTGAAGGATGCGCAAAAAGAACGCTTCGTTTTCGCTTTCCACGGCGCGGCGGTGATAGTCGAAGCGGTCATAGACCACACGGCCATCTTCGAGCATCTTGTAGATGCCGGTTTCCGGGGAGGTGGCGCAAATATCGACGGTGTCGTCGGTGTGTTTGATCACCATCTGGGACCAGCCGTCGATCATGTCCGGGTCGGCCCAGCGATTGTTCAGTTCATCCACATCCAAATTGAATTTCTTGCGGCTGAATTCAAGCAGGTGGAACAGGAACAAAGGCGCATCCGCATGGGCAAAAGCCGCGTGGTTGGTCATCGACGAGGCCCCGGTAATACGCGGGTTTAATTCGCCCAGCCAAAGATCGCCGGTTTTTTTGTCGATCAGGAAATCCAGCTCAAAATAGCCGCGATAGCCTTCCTTGCGCAGTTGCTCACCGAACTTAAACGTCAGATCGCGGGCTTTTTCGCGCACTTTCGGTGGAAAGGCCGTCGACAGGATTTCGTTGCCGCACCAACCGCCGCGATAGGGCGTCAGTTCCTTGAACCCCACAAGTTCTGTCATCAATGGGCCAACAATGGTGCCTTCCTTCGTCGCGCAAGCCTCGATTGCCGATCCCCGGCAATCAATCCGTTTCATGATCTTGATCTCACCTTCGCCGATGATCTCATGTTCGTGGCGACGGAAATCCGCCTCGGATTTGATAAAGAACGTGGTGTGGCCACTATCGC
>JBAUHN010000160.1:0-1565 GCA_049680295.1 Sulfitobacter sp. | reverse complement strand
GTTAATGCGAACCCTCAATGGGATCATGAAAGACAAGGAACTTTTTCGCGACAGCAACCTGACACTGGAACGGCTTGCGAAACGCCTTTCGGTACCGGCCCGTGACCTGTCCGGCGCGATAAACCGTGTCACGGGTCAAAACTTTTCGCGTTTCGTGAACGGTTATCGCATTGTTTATGCCAAAGACGTCCTGCTGGAAACTGATCTGCCGGTGACGGAGGTCATGTTCGAGGCCGGTTTCCTGTCGAAATCCAGTTTCAACACTGAATTCCGACGCATCACGGGGCTGACGCCCTCGCAACTCAGAAGCAAGGGCGCAGCCGGTTAAACACGCTGGCAGGAAACGGGTCGCGCGCGGACACCAAAGATGTCCCCAAGGATGTTGCGACCGGGATTGATAACAAAGCCAAACCCAGCATCCAGTCCCGACTGCAGCACAATGTCCGCATCAGAACCGATCTGGTCGCTGACGCTGTACATATCGCTCACAACATCCCGGCCTTTCGCGATTGATCTGGCGACCTGCCTGCTTGTGATGACAAAATGGATCGGGTCAGCCAGATGACCGTTTATGGACTGGCCACCGAGATCGCCTGCAACAAACCGGACGGGGATGTTCAGGCAAAGCCCCGGTTGATCAGTGCGCAGGATCGCTTTGCCACTGCCAGCGATACCACGTAGCGCAAGAAGATTTACTTCGCGCGGACGCTCGACCAACAGAAATCCGAAAGCACCGGCGGGGATGTCCTGTCCGGCGCTCGTCGACACCTGGTGTCGCGTGGCGATGGCGTCTGTATTGGGCGCGACGTCGGCCAGCCCGGTACTGGCTGCAAGGGCGGCCGTAAGAACAACTACAAAGCGCAGTTTGAGAAATATTTGGTTAGACATTGTCGTATCCTATGATGAGTTTCGCATGAGCCGCAGTTGCGGCCATGGTGCTCATCAGAACCGGTTTTGGCAGCGGATTCGCCCGAAGACATGATTCAGAACGTTCGTGATCGCGATTCAAAACGAAGACTCTGGAATGCGGATCTCTGCTTCGATCCGGAACTCGGTCTCAAGCTCGCAAGCTTTTCTGGATCTCACCCGAACAGCTGGAGTTACCGCTGCGTTGCGGCAATCTCTTCGTTCTTGTCGTTCAGGGTAGGGCTATACCGATAGCACCTCTTACTGATTTAAAACGTGCGACAGGCAGGCGCAATGCTAACCCCTTGCCGTGCGACTGCATTCATGGCCATCTTTCGTCTCTGACCCTCTCATGGTTTGCAGGCAAACCACTGCGGGGCAGTGTACGGCCGTAACGCTTTTTTCCAGGCGCCTCCTTCAGCAGGTCGTTCTGCATGCTCCCATGTTCCCGGCAAAGCTCGGAGACGGGCGTCCCGCCCTCCGCCTGCTTCAATACCGCCAGGATCTGTGCGTTGCTAAATCGTCCATTCTTCATCGTAAATCTCGTCAGATATCTTGCCGAGAAAATTCTACTTTTGATCACCAATAATTTTAGGGGGGATTGCCGGCCCACCAAGACAGCCTAGGCTCTTTAGCCCTGTTCATTCTCCGTGTTGGGT
>JBAUHN010000159.1:0-49014 GCA_049680295.1 Sulfitobacter sp. | reverse complement strand
GTGCATCAACCAGTATCATGCCACGGTGACGGCAGGTGTTTTGAAAAACCCGGCATTGTCCC
This sequence comes from Sulfitobacter sp., assembly GCA_049680295.1. Lineage (GTDB taxonomy): Bacteria > Pseudomonadota > Alphaproteobacteria > Rhodobacterales > Rhodobacteraceae > JBAUHN01. Next base: position 48,952 of record JBAUHN010000159.1, on the reverse strand, counting down.
TGTTTGTCGCGCAGCAACAAAAGCGGCATGCCAAGAAAGGTGATCGGAACCGCATCGCCGATTTCAGGAACATCTGCCCCCACCGCAAGACCAGCCCACTGATCAAACAACAAAGCCCGCTTTTCTTCTTCAAAGACGCCTTGATCAATGTAGTGGGCGTTGGGCAATCCATTTGCTTGCGCAATCGGACGGTGCACGGCAGCCAAATCTGTAACGTTATTTTCCATCAAATCTCTCCTTGCGGCTCAGCTGCAGTGTAAGCGGAAAAAGAGCGTCGTTGGCAGGCGCAAAACGACTTGAGTTTCTTCAAGGCGACACGATTTGCAATTTTTTGTCTACCGAAATGGTGTATCGGGCTGCAACAGGCTTTGGTGAAATGGCAGCAAGTCATCCAGCGCACATATGCCTGCCTCGCGGGCGGCACCCATTGCTTTGCCAAAATCCTGTCCCAAATGCTCGTACACCAGACGCGCGACGCGGCTGGTGCCTGGGGTCTCGCGGACGGTGCGAGCGGTGTAGCCAACCCAATAGTTGTTATCAAATGACGTGACACGGTTGAGGAAATTGACCGAAGATGTCTTGCCTTTCAGACGTGCAGCAATCGCGGCGACACCTTCTTCCAACTGAATGACCAACCCACGAAATTCTCGTTGCGCAGGTTCAACACTTAGCCCTTGGGCGCGCATCGCGGCTTTTGCTTCCAGCCCGCGCAAATACGTCGTCGGTCCATCGCGGCGGATTTGGACCAGCCCGCGCACATAATTGCCTTCGCTCAAAAAGCTGCGGCGGCTAAACCGGTAAAACCCGCTGGGAAAGACATCTTCGGGCACTTCGAATGTCGCCTGGGTCAGAAAATCGCTGATTTTGCTGCTGCCAAAAGGGGTCGGATTTTCGCTGATGTCGTCCAGCGGTTCCAATAAGATACGGGCATCGACGCCGAAAAAGTTGCAGATACGCGCCAGCACGTCCGGTCTTGGAAAACTATCGCCCGACAAATAGCGGTTAAACTGCGTTCGGTTGATACCCAGTAATTGCGACAAATGCGAAATGGAGCGGTATTGAGAAGATAGGGTTCGTAAATTCGAACCAAACATATTGCGAAGTTCTGCTGGTGATCGGTTGGGTTTTTGCACTGCCATGCCTCTCCCTGAGATTGAATCACTTTGAACTATCTAGCGCTTAAAGCGAATATGAAATGTGAGTTTTTTGTGAATGACGCGCAATAGCGTCAGAAATGACGTGGAATAGCAACCGTGTGTTAGCATTAATGACACAAATTGCAAGCGAACGTTGCACACTTAGACATGTCGGCTGCGCTTAACTTGTTGGTAATGTCAGTTCAAATCTAACTAAAATGGACTGCTGCATGTTTGGGGTTGTTTTGTGGAGCGATCAATCGGACCGGAAAGCGGTTATCTGGTGCGAAGATCAAGGTGATCTGGCCTATTTCAAATGCGTCAGCCAATCCGCGGAAGACAATATTGTTTTTGATGCCGGTGATCTTGTTCAATTTGACGTTCACGTTGAAAATGCAACGCGCCGGGCGCAAAATCCGCGGCTGGTTATCGAAAAAGTCGCAACCGCCTTGCCGAAGGTGCTGCGCGCGCAGACACCAACACCAGAAAAGGAAAAACCACGCACGGCGCAGGTTATCCCTTTTAATCTGCGCGCAACGAATGGGACAGATTTCCCGGAACGTCGCGTTTCTAACACCAAGGCCTGAATTGTATCCCAGCCCTGAATGATTGTACCTAGTCGCCGCGTGACAATGCGGCGACACCGGTTCTGGCGACCTCTGCCAGCCCCAATGGGCGCATAAGGTCTGCGAACGCATCAATTTTTTCCGGCGATCCGGTAATTTCAAAGACAAAGCTTTCAAGCGTGCTGTCGACCACGTTGGCCCGGAAAATATCGGCCAGTCGCAACGCCTCGACACGTTTGTCGCCCCCGCCCACAACCTTGAACATCGCCAATTCACGCTCAACGCTGGAGCCTTCGACGGTCAGGTCATGCACGTCGTGCACCGTTACGATGCGGCCCAGCTGGGCCTTGATCTGTTCGATCACCTGCGGCGTGCCGGATGTAACGATTGTAATTCGGCTCAGATGGCCGGTGTGATCCACCTCTGCCACCGTCAGGCTGTCGATATTATAGCCGCGTCCGGCGAACAGGCCGATAACACGGGCCAGCACACCTGGCTCATTTTCGACCAAAACCGCCAGCGTGTGACGCTCAACCACGTCAGAAAATGTTGGCCTTAGGTTATAGGCCGAATGGCTGGTGGCGCCTTTTTTGAGTTTTAGGGCTGACATTATTCAGGTCCTTTTCGTTTCATTTTCGAAAACAGGGAGATTGTGCAGATCACACCATCACCGCGCCGTCGGCTTTAATCACATCTTTTGTCTCGGCCTCGCCCAGCAGCATTTCATTGTGGGCCTTGCCTGATGGGATCATCGGAAAGCAGTTTTCGTGCTTTTCGACCAGACAATCGAAAATTACAGGTCCATCATGGTCCAGCATTTCCATTATCGCATCATCCAGACCCGCCGGGTCGGAACATAAAATCCCTTTTGCGCCAAAGGCTTCGGCCAGTTTGACGAAATCGGGCAGGGCCTCGGACCAGGATTGTGAATAGCGCTCACCATGCAGCAATTCCTGCCACTGGCGCACCATGCCAAGACGTTCGTTGTTCAGGATGAACTGTTTGACAGGCAGGTTATATTGCACCGCCGTGCCCATTTCTTGCATGTTCATCAGCCAGCTTGCTTCGCCTGCGACGTTGATCACGCAGGCCTCGGGATGCGCCATCTGCACGCCAATAGAGGCGGGAAACCCGTAGCCCATCGTGCCAAGACCGCCCGAGGTCATCCAGCGGTTGGGCGCTTCAAAGCCAAGGTATTGCGCGGCCCACATCTGGTGCTGGCCGACTTCGGTACAGATATAGCGATCACGGTCTTTGGTCAGGGCCTCCAGCCGTTCCAGCGCATATTGCGGTTTGATGGTGCTGCCCTTTTGGCTGAACTTCAGGCAATCCACGCTGCGCCATTCGTTGATCTGACGCCACCATTTCACCACTGCCTCGCTGTTGGTTTTTCGGCCGCGTGATTTCCAGATTTTCAGGATATCCTCCAACACATGGCCGACATCGCCAACAATCGGGATGTCCGCCTTGATCACCTTGTTGATGGATGACGGGTCAATGTCGATATGTGCCTTGGTGGATTTCGGGCTGAATGCGTCGATCCGCCCGGTGATCCGGTCGTCAAACCGCGCGCCGATGTTGATCATCAGATCGCAATCATGCATCGCCATATTGGCCTGATAAAGCCCGTGCATGCCCAACATGCCCAACCATTTGTCGCCCGACGCCGGGTAACAGCCCAGACCCATCAGCGTCGAGGTGATCGGAAAGCCGGTGGCCTCGACCAATTCGCGCAAAAGCTGGCTGGCCGCGGGGCCGGAATTGACCACACCGCCGCCGGTGTAGAACAGCGGGCGTTTGGCTTTTTCCAGCGCGGCAACCAATTCGGTGATTTCCTCCATGTCGCCTTTGACGCGCGGCTGATAATGCGAGGTTGACGGTTTCGGCGCCGTATAGGTGCCGGTGGCAAATTGTACGTCCTTGGGGATGTCGACCAGAACCGGGCCGGGGCGCCCGTGAGTGGCCACGTGGAATGCTTCGTGCAGGACACCGGCCAGATTGTCGGTCTCCTTGACCAGCCAATTGTGTTTGGTGCAAGGGCGGGTGATGCCCACGGTGTCAGCCTCCTGAAAGGCATCCGACCCGATCATAAAGGTCGGTACCTGTCCGGTCAGAACCACAATCGGGATGCTGTCCAGCAGCGCATCCGTCAGGCCGGTGACTGCATTTGTCGCACCGGGGCCAGAGGTCACCAGAACAACGCCGGGTTTGCCGGTTGAGCGCGCATAGCCTTCGGCAGCATGCACAGCGCCTTGTTCGTGACGCACCAATATATGCTTGATCGAGTTTTGCTGAAAAACTTCGTCGTATATCGGTAGCACGGCGCCACCGGGATACCCAAAGACGGTGTCGACACCCTGATCAATCAGGGCTTGGACAATCATTTTTGCTCCGGACATTTGGCGTGTCATATTCTTCGTGCTCCGTTTCGGACCGGCATTCGATCCATTTCTCTGTTACGCATAAAAAAGCCCCCGGTTTTGGCGGGGGCGCATGGGTCAGACTATGGTCTACCGTTACCGGCCCATGCGCGTGTGTCCTAGAATGACGACAGCCTGTGTCATCTTTGGTGGCTCCTTTTATGCTGCGGGGACATTATGAGCGACAAACAGGGGCGTCAACCGGCAAAACGCGGATTTTATGTCGCAGGGCGGCGAATTATTGAAACAATATTGCTGTGTCATCGGGTCTATTGGTCATTTCATTAAATCGAGGGCCAAATTTCAGGGGGAATCTGATCTGCCGACAGGCGCAGTTTGTTAAATTTCAATGCCGGTGCCCTGCAGCACGCCATGTTCCAAGGCATATCTGGTCAGCCCGGCGGTGCTGGAGATGCCCAGCTTGCGTTTGATGTTCTTGCGATGGGTCTCGACTGTGCGCACCGAGATTTCCAGTTCTTCGGCGACGTCTTTGTTGGATTTGCCGTTGGCAAGCTGCAACAGGATGGTTTGTTCACGGCCCGTAAGCGCCTCGCGGGCGTCGTCGGTTTTAGGCGCAAGCGACCCTTTGGCGCCGGTACACAGATAGCGTTTGCCTGACAGGACCGCATCAATGGCAAGCTTGATCTCGTCGGTCTGAACGTCTTTGAGGATATATCCCATTGCGCCATGGCTCAGCGCCGAGGCGATGTATTCGGGACTGTCATGCATCGACAGGATCAATATGCGCGTGTCGGGCCGGCGTTCCAACAGGATTTCAGTGGCCGACAGCCCGCCCACATCGGGCATATTCAAATCCATCAAAACCACGTCCGGGTTCAATGTGTCGATCAGATCAATCGCGGCACGGCCGGAATTCAATGTGCCAACCACGTCGATGTCATCATAGCTTTCGAGGATGGATTGTATGCCTTCGGCAACCATAGGATGGTCATCGACGATCAAAACGCGCACGGGGGCAGGGGGATTGGCTGGTGTCATGGGCTGACCTTTGATTTTGCTGTCAGATCGGGGTTGGGGGGTAACATATGTGACAAGGGAACTGTTGCTTCGATAATTGTTCCGGGGCAGGGGCCTTCGCGAAACGCGGGCCGGATCGTCAAATGCCCGTCCAACTGCTCGACCCGCTCTTGCATATTGCGCAAACCCAATCCGGCGGTGCGTTCGCTGCCCATGCCGCACCCATTGTCGGTGATGCGCAAGGTGGCACCTTGTTTGTGGCCTCGCAGGTCAATCGTGACGGCGCTGGCCTGTGCGTGGCGTTCAATATTTGTCAGCGCCTCCTGTGCGATCCTGTACAGCGCAATCTTGGCGTCCTGATCCAGCCGGTTGCGAAACACAACCGTGTCAACCTTGGCGTCAATGCCTGTGCGATCCCTGAATTCTGTCACCAACGTCGTCAGCGCGGGCCCAAGCCCCAGATCATCCAACGTGGCAGGGCGCAGGTCGCGGCTGATGCGGCGCACTTCCGAGATTGCTTCGCCCAAGGATGCCAGACCTTTGTTGAGAGGGGCCGCCGCCGTCGCATCGCCGCTGTCAAGTTTGCGCCGCGCGGTGTCCAAAGCATAGCGCACGCCGACTAAAATCTGGCTGATCCCATCATGCAATTCGCGCGCCACGCGCCCGCGCTCTTCTTCCTGGGCGTCAAAGACCCGTTGGGTCAGGCGTTTCAGTTTTGCATCCGCTAGACGGCGCTCGCGAATGTTGATGCCCATGCCCGACAAAAAGACCACCAACAGCGCCGCCAATGTGATCATCCCGATATAGAAAAACGTGCGTTGAATGCGGGCCTGCACTTCGGCGCGGGCGGCCGCGACCCGCACCAGAACGTCGTCAATAAACACGCCGGTGCCGACCGCCCATCGCCAGCTTGGAAAACTGGTGACATAGGTGATCATCCGCGCCTCTTGCCCGGTGGATGGTTTTGGCCACAGATAGCTGTGATAACCAGCACCCGCGCGTGCGATCTCGATCAGCCGGTCCACGACAGGCGTGCCTTCGCTGTCGGTCAGGCCGGTCCAGTTTTTGTTGATCCGGTCGGTTTGGCGGGGGCTGACCAGATTGGTGCCGTCATAGTCATAGACAAAGAAAAAACCGTCACTGCCATAGATCATCGCCGCCAATATTTGCGCGACCTTGTCCTTGGCGTTTTGGTCATCTGGTGACGCATTGCCATAGATAAAATAGAACCCATTGCGCGCCTGGGTGACATAGTTGCGCAATTCGACCTTTTTGGCCTCGATCAGCTGGTTTTCCAACGCGCGAATTTCACGCTCTGCCAATGCGCGCGACTGGATCGCAACCAGAATGGCAATTGCCGCCACCGCGATGATCAACGGGACAGCCGCGACCAGTGACAGTTTTTGCGCATAGGTCGGATTGAGGAGGGATTTCAAGCGATCCATGGACGCCCGGATATGCTGATTTGCGCCTGAATCAAAGCGAATTTCGAAGTGATCAGGTCGCAAAGTCCAGAAACTGGCAGATTATTTCCTCTTAAAATGAGCATGTTACCTTCATATCAAGGGGCCGTTTTTGGGCTCTACGCAGTAATAGGTATTCCAATATTTGATCGTCACGTTAGTGTGACCTGATGACAGGCGACCCGTAGACTGAAAAAGTGACGCGGGCGCGAAAAATAGGGAGGAATATCTATATGGATCGTCGTTCATTTTTGAAGACATCTGCACTGGGCGGGTCAGCCGCCGCAGCGACAACTCTGGCCGCACCGGCCTACGCGCAGGGCAAGCGCACGCTGACTATGGTCACGTCGTGGCCCCGAGGCTTTGCCGTTCTGGATGACGCGGCCAGCTATTTTGAACAAATGGTTGGCGCGATGTCTGACGGCAACCTGACCATCGACAAAAAAGCCCCCGGCGAATTGGTTGGCGCTTTGGAAGTGTTCGATGCGGTTTCATCCGGTCAGGCCGATCTCTACCACTCGGCTGATTATTATTACATCGGTCAGCATCCGGGTTATGCCTATTTCACTGCCGTGCCGTTTGGCGGCACCGCGCAAGAGCTGACAAACTGGTATCACCATGGCGGCGGACATGATCTGCACACCAAACTGGGCGAGATTTTCAACTTGAAATCATTTCTCGCCGGGAATTCCGGTTCACAGTCTGGTGGCTGGTTCCGCAATGAGATTAACTCTGCGGCTGACTTTAACGGTCTGAAATTCCGTATGCCGGGTCTGGGCGGTAAAGTGCTGGGTAAACTGGGAGCGTCCGTTCAGAACATCCCCGGTGGTGAGCTGTATCAGGCGCTGTCTTCGGGTGCTTTGGACGGGTTGGAGTGGGTTGGCCCCTTCGCGGATGAGCGCGCCGGTTTCCAGGAAGTTGCCAAAGTCTACTACACTGCGGGCTTCCATGAGCCGGGCTCGGGTCTGGCCGTCGGTATGAACCTGGACGTTTATAACGATCTGTCACCTGCGCATCAGGCGATTATCGCGAATGCGTCGATGGCGACAACACACACACAACTGGCCGAAACACTGTCTAACAACGGTGCGGCGCTGAAACGGTTGCAGGCCCAGGGCGTGAAAACCTTGCAATTCCCCGACGACGTCTGGGATGCCTTTGGTGCGGCGTCGAAAGAAGTCATGGATGAAAATATGGATGACGAACTGTTTGCAGAAATTCGCAACAGCTTTGAAACGTCTCTGGCTTCCTCGTCTGACTGGCTGCTGAAATCAGATGGTTTCTACGTTGAGCAACGCAACCGCGTTCTGGCCAACGGCTAATTTAAACCATTGCATGACAGTGCAGGGCTGCCGAATTTCGGCGGCCCTGCACAAACAATTGATCCCGTAGAAAACATTCGGGGCGCTGCGTGAAAACGGCTTTACGACTGGTCGACAAGGCCAACGCACAAAAGCCGGGGAGGGGATTTGAATGGAAAACGAAGCTGCGGCAGGCGGTGGTCTTGCAACCATATTCGATGGCTTGATCTGGTTTTTTTCCAACATTGGCCTTTCCGTTTACAACATCTTTTACGCCGTGACGCATCCCGGTCTGTGGCTGGACTGGTCGCAAAAAGAGGCGCTGATGCGCTTTGTCTATTACGGCGGTTCGGTCGAGTTCTTCTTTGCCATTTTCACAATCTTCCTGATCCTCACCGCCATTGGCCTGTGGCGAAACAGCGTGATGTGGGGTTATGTCCGCGTGCTTGAAGGATTTGCCAACACGGTGGGCAGGTTCTTTGCCTGGGCGGGCCTGTTGATGGTGGTGCAACAGATCATTATCGTCTTTATGCAGCGCATCTTTACCCGGCCTGACATCTCGATCGGATTTGGTATTCCGCTCAGCTATGACATCAGCTGGTTTGCCGAAGAGCTGAAGCTTTTCAATGCCCTGGTCGTTTGTCTTTGCGTCACCTATACATTTGTGCAGGGCGGTCATGTTCGGGTTGACCTGCTTTATGCACCGGCCAAGTTTCGCACCAAGAAAGTCATCGACATGTTCGGTGCGCTGTTTTTCATGATGCCCTTTGCGGTGCTGACATGGATGTACGGCTGGTTTTTCCTGTGGCGTCATCTGATTGTGCCGAAACCCTCGGCCTCTGACACGTTGGAGCGATTGCTGACAAAAGCGCGCGCTTTGCGGTGGAATGTGGAAACCATCGGGTTTTCGCCAAACGGGTTCACCGGGTATTTCCTGTTCAAAATCCTGCTCTGCGCCTTTTGCGCCATGGTATTCCTGCACGCCATCGCGTTGTTCTACCGCTCCTTTCTGGAATGGAAAGAAGGCCCCGACAGCGAAGGTAAATATCTCGACAAGGACAGTCTTGGCGAGGGCGAAGAAGCCTTTGAAGGCACGCATTAATTTAAGGGACTGCGCACATGTTATTTGGACTTGATGGCGTCGAGATTGGCCTGATTATCGTCTTTGCCTGCCTCTTTGGCGGCATTTTGTCGGGCTTTCCCGTGGCCTTTGCCATTGGCGGCGCAGGCATCATTTCGTTTGGAATTATCGCCTCGCTCGACAGTGCAGGGTTGTTGATCCATCAGGCGATTGACCAATCCAGTCAGCTCTACCGCGATCTGGTGAATTCCGGCGTCAAGCCCGAGACGATATCTCTGTTTCGTTATCCCGACTTGCCGCGCATCGGTGAGCCTGTGTTCCCGCAGGGTTGGGAAACCGCGTTGGACCGTAATATTTCGTTTATTGTCAACAGGATGAACGAACGCGTGCTGGCGGGACAATCCATTGAAACCCTGCTGGCGGTTCTGATGTTCGTGTTGATGGGCATCACGCTGGAACGATCCAAAATCGCCAATGATTTGTTGACCACAATGGCGCGGGTTTTTGGCCCGTTGCCCGGTGGTCTGGCCGTGTCGATTGTGGTTGTGGGCGCGTTTCTGGCGGCCTCGACCGGGATTGTCGGTGCAACCGTTGTCACTATGGGTCTGCTGGCGCTGCCAACGATGCTGCGCAACAACTATTCTCCTGAACTTGCCACCGGGGTCATTGCCGCATCGGGCACTTTGGGGCAGATCATTCCGCCGTCGATTGTGATCGTTTTGTTGGGCACACTTGCAGGGGATCTGTATTCGGCCGCACAGGAAAAACGCGCGGTTGAGGCGGGGTGCACCGACGCGCTGACCTTCCTGGGGGAACCTGCCGTTGTATCGGTCGGCACCCTGTTTCAGGCGGCCTTGTTGCCCGGTATCCTGCTGGCACTGCTCTATGCGCTATATGCCTTTGGCTATGCCTTGCTGAACCCTGACAAGGCGCCGGCTGTTCCAATGGGAACCACGAATGCAGAACCGGTGACCCGGTCCGAGGCCTTTACCTGGTTCCTGGGCGCGCCACTGGCGATTGTTGTCGGCACTGTTTTGTTGGGCAATGTTGGTATCGTGGGCAGCCAAAGTACCACTGTGTCCAGTTTTTCCGACATCTCTGAAGGGGCCAGTCTGCGCACCAGGGTCGGGCCAGAATGTCAGGCTTCGATGATTGAATTGCACGGGCAGGCCGCATGGGATGTCGCCGTCGCCGAACAGGTGGCGATTGACGAAGCCGGGGGTGCGACCCAAAGCACCCGCCTGTCTGAAGAAGCGCTGGCAGAAAGCCAGGCCGCCAAGATCGCAGCTGCGGCCCCGATCGGGACGGGCGTGGCGATCATACTGATCCTGATGTCGCTGATCCTGACCACTGCGCGCGGCGTGTCGCCGACCGCGGGCGTGGGTCCGTTGCTGATCGGCGGGGCTGGAATCGTGCTGACCCTGTTGGTGGATATCATCCTTGTTTGGCCCACAACATCCTCTGGTGTGATGGTCGTCTTGATGGCCATACCCTTTGTGATGGTCCTATACGGCGTTGTCTACGCTATGGGGATTTGTGCCCGGAACGAGTTGATCCGCGTGGTGTTTCCACCGCTGGTTTTGATTGTCGCCGTACTTGGCTCAATCCTGGGCGGGATCACCAATCCGACCCCGGCGGCGGCCCTTGGGGCGGGGGGGGCGATCATGCTGGCGGCCTATCGCAAGCTCAAAGACCTTGATCGGTCGCCGAAGGTGATCATCTGGTCAACGCTGGCGATCATCATCTGTATTTTGGTCGGCGTGAACTTTGATCTGCGGGTCAATCAAGGGGATGTATCGTTTGAATCCTGGGTCGCGTTTTTCGTGGCTTACGCCGCCTATCTTTACGCGATCTTTGGTCTGCTGTTTTCGTGCTGGATCCTTTACACATCTGGTGTGATGACCCCGGTGGTGCGCGAAACCGCCAAGGTGACGTCGATGGTCTTTACCATTCTCATCGGGTCGCAATTGCTGAACCTCGTGGTAATCAGCTTTGGCGGCGAACACTATATTCAGCAATTCCTGCGCAGCTTTGACAATGAGGTCACTGTGTTTTTGCTGGTAATGCTGGTGTTGTTTGTCCTTGGGTTTGTGCTCGATTTTCTTGAGATTATCTACATCGTTGTGCCCATCGTCGGCCCGGTGATTTATGGCGGGACGTTTGATCCCAAATGGGTCACCATCATGATTGCGGTGAACCTGCAAACATCATTCCTGACGCCGCCCTTTGGGTTCGCGCTGTTCTATCTGCGCGGTGTGGCCCCCAAGGAGGTCACCACTCGGCACATCTATCGCGGCATCATTCCGTTTGTGCTGATCCAGGTGGTGGGGCTGGCGATCTTGTGGTGGGTGCCGGGAATTGTGACCATCATCCCGGATCTGATCCCGAATTAAAGCGTTTCGCGTTATGTGCGGCCCGCACCATCTTTTACCGGGTGCAACCAAAGTGAGAGGCCGCCCAAGGGCGCCCTCATTCGGTTCTTTTGGATTTGTCTTTGCCAAATCGGCACGTTGCCGGCCGACAGGTTTCCCGCCTTAGCGTTGTGGGCGGGCCATGTCGGGCAGGGCGATATTGGCAACCTGCTCGGCAATAGGGTCGGTGGACAGGGGATGCGCATCGGTTGAGTAGGCGTCGGGGTTTTTCATCGGTTGCCACGTACCGCCCAGATAAACCTCAAGCCCGGAAAACTTGGCTTTGTAGCCCATTTTCTGGCTGCCCGGCACCCAATAGCCAAGATAGACATAAGGCAGGCCTGCCTCGATCGCGATGTCGATGTGATCGAGGATCATATACGTCCCAAGACTGCGTTTGATCTGGCCCGGATCGTAGAAAGAATAGACCATGCTCAGCCCGTCGGTCAGCACGTCCGTAAGGCTGACGCCGATCAGGGATTTGTCGGTCGGGTTGGTGTATTCAATGACCCGGCTGCGGATCGGGGTTTCTTCGATCATCGCTGCGAATTCAAACACATCCATATCGGCCATGCCGCCGTCGGCGTGGCGGCTGTCGAGATAGGTGCGAAACAGATTGTATTGTTCCTCGGATGCCCAGGGCGAGGTCGCCTGACGGCCGATATCCGCGTTGCGGTTTATCGTACGGCGCTGGCTGCGCGTTGCTTTGAAGGCGGCCACGTCGATCCGGGCAGACAGGCAGGCCGAACATTCAGCACATGACGGGCGGTACAGCACATTTTGCGACCGGCGGAACCCTTGTTGGGACAGGCTGTCGTTTAGTTTATCGGCGTTTTCGCCCTGCAGGGCGGTGAACAGTTTCCGCTCCATCCGGTCCTCCAGATAGGGACAGGGCTGAGGTGCGGTAACATAGAACTGAGGAGCGATGGGAAGTGTATGGCGCATGCGTGTCCGTCGATTGTTCAACGTAACGATAGCAAGGCGTTACGCCTGCGCCAAGACCAAGTTGCATCATGCGGTTACAAAAGCGCTTTTCTGTTCAAAGCGACTGTTCCCAGGGCGTGATCACTTAGGCCCTGACCCCGGTAGGTTGTGGCCATCATCACAATTGAGACCAATTGCAAAGGTGCTATTGCCCAGCTGATCGAATATCCCAGCGTATGTGCAAAGGCGGCGCCGGCGTCAAATCTTTCGCCATTCACCCGGCGCAGTTCTATTGCGGTCAGGCGCATGCCCCATGTTGCGGATCCGTTTGCCAGGGTGATCACCCGGTAGACAAAGCCGACAATCAGGATCAGGAAAGGAAAAAAGAACAAGCCGGTAAAGGCGGTGAACGGGACAATAATGATGCACATGATGACCACGATCAGGCTGTCTATTACCCATGCAAAAAGCCGTTTCATCGGCACATCGCGATAGAATTCCGGTTGGCTTTGGGGATCGGGTAGTTGGGTCATTGACTGACGGTCTCACTATGTGAATTGGAAGGGGCAAAGTCCTGCGGTGTGATCCGCAGGACCTGTCGGTCAGGCGTCAGTTGTGCCGTCTTTGTCGGCAGAGCTGGCCCGGTCGTCCATGAACTGATCGAACTCGGCCTTGTCTTTGGCTTCGCGCAACCGCCCAAGGAAGGCTTCAAAGTTGTGCTGTTCTTCTTCCAGCCGGCGCAATGTGTCGGCCTTATAGGCGTCAAATGCGTGGTTTCCGGTTGAGCGCATAGTGGTCATGCTGCTGCGCATGGAAGACGAACGGGAACAGGATTTTGAAAACATGCGTTTACTCCAGATCATGTAGCCCAGAAGGGCCAGGCCAACAGGCCAGAAAAAGACAAAGCCCAAGACCATTGCGGCGATCCAGGCACCTTTGCCTTTGGCGTCCAGCCAGGCTTCGGCGCGGGAAAACCAGCCCATGGGAGAGCTTTGCATCGGTTGCGTTTGGGTCAGTGTTGTCATCGAAGTGCCTTTCAGTGGTAATCTACAGGAAACCCGGTTTATCGGGGATGTGAATGCTTTTCACATTACATAGATTGGCATGAATGGCGCCGGGCGCAAGGGATAATGTGAATGTTTTTTACATTAAGTTTGAATATTAAGTAAAATCAGATAGTTGCGTGGCCGAATAGTTCAATAAATCTGCCGGCTCTATTGAAAAAACATGGTTCGGGGTCCCCGCGGCGGCCCAAACAGTGTCAAATTCAATCAGCTTTTTGTCAAAAAAGCCCAAAGGCGGCGTCAGATGTCCAATCGGGGCGACGCCGCCGATGGCAAAGCCGGTCACGGTGCGTATTTGCCCGGCATCGGCCTTTTCCAGCGGCTCATTTGCCAGAGCACTGGCGCGGGCCGGGTCGACCCTTTGGCCCCCTGCGGTGATGAACAGAATGATCCGGCCAGTTTGGGCACCTCGAAAGATGATCGACTTGGCAATCTGGTCAATGTCACAGCCCAATGCCTGTGCCGCATCACCCGCAGTGCGCGCCAAAACGGTTTCGCGGATTGTATCTGGCAGGCCCGCTGCGATCAGTGCGGCGCGGACGCGTTTCAGGCTTTTGCTCATATCAAAGACATGCCGTGGGTTGGGTCCATGTTCAAGAGGCATTGACGCCCGCGGGATCTGACGCGAAAGCTGGCGTTATGCAAATACGTCATCTCATAACCCGCGCGCCCCGTGTCTTTAATCAGGACCGGGGGGCCGAGGCGCGCGCAGCTTTTGATGATCTTGACCCGGCGCTTCGCGACCTGATGGCCGGGGCCGCCGGGTCCAGCCCGTATCTGCATGGGCTGATGCAAAGAGAGGCAGAGTGGTTACGGCCCGCCTTTGAGGATGTTGATGCCGCCGTCAGGGCCGAAATCGAGGCGGTAGCGGATTGGACTTCGGCCACATTGTCCGATGATCTGCGGCGCGCCAAGCGGCGTGTGGCGGTGATGACGGCTTTGGCCGATCTGGGCGGCGTCTGGTCGCTGGAACAGGTAACGGGCGCGTTGACCGATCTGGCAGATACGGCCTGTCAGTCGGCGCTTAGGGCAGGGGTCGCGGTTCAGATCAAACGCGGCAAGCTGCCGGGTATGGGGCCGGACGATATTGCCGATGCGGCGGGTATGGCGGTGCTTGCAATGGGCAAAATGGGCGCGCATGAATTGAATTATTCGTCTGATATTGATCTGATTTGCCTCTTTGATGAGACCCGGTTTGAGCGGGATGACTTTATGGATGCACGCGCCAGTTTTGTGCGCGCCACGCGTGCAATGTCGTCGATGCTGAATGACCTGACAGGCAATGGATATGTGTTTCGCACCGATTTACGATTGCGGCCCGATCCGGCAGTGACACCGGTGTGCATGTCGATGGAAGCGGCAGAGCGGTATTACGAAAGCCTGGGCCGCACATGGGAACGCGGTGCGTACATCAAGGCGCGTGCGGCGGCGGGGGATGTGCAGGCGGGTACGCGGTTCCTGAAGGCGTTGCAGCCCTTTGTATGGCGCAGGCATCTGGACTTTGCGGCGATTCAGGACGCCCATGACATGCGGCTTGCGATCCGCGAACACAAAGGTCTGGGCGGGCCGATTACCTTGCCGGGCCATAACATGAAACTGGGTCGGGGCGGTATCCGCGAGATCGAGTTTTTCACCCAGACCCGCCAGTTGATTGCCGGTGGACGGGATCGTGACTTGCGGCTGCGCGGCACGGTCGAGGGTCTGGATGTGCTGGCAGACAAAGGCTGGGTCGCGCGCGACATCGCAGATACACTAAGCGATCACTACCGCGCCCACCGAACGGTCGAACATCGCATTCAGATGACCCATGATGCCCAGACCCACAATCTGCCAAATTCGGAAAATGATTTTGAACGGCTGGCCTGTCTGATGGACATGGACCTTGCCGATTTGCAAAAAGACCTGCTGGCGCGTCTGAGTGCGGTGCATGACATGACCGAAGGGTTCTTTGCGCCTGATAGTGCCGCGTCCCCGCCGGATCAAAGCTTTGATACCAAGATTGTGCAAGGCTGGTACCGCTATGCGGCATTGCGCACGGATCGCGGGGCCGAACTATTTGAAAAGCTGAAACCGGACCTGCTGGCAAGGTTGATGCACAGCTCGAAACCGGATGAGGCGTTGCGCGATTTTGATGGGTTCCTGTCCGGCCTGCCTGCGGGTGTGCAGTTTTTCTCATTGTTGCAAGCCAACCCTCAGTTGCTTGACCTGCTGGTCGACATCGTATGCACGTCGCCGGAATTGTCGCAGCATTTGTCGCGCAACGCAGGCGTTTTTGACGCGGTCATTGGCGGGGAATTTTTTAGTGAATGGCCGGGACAAAAGGCGCTGCAAACGGCGCTCAGCGCGGAACTGACCGCCGAGCAGGATTATGAGACCAAGCTAGATTTGACCCGGCGCTGGAACAAGGAATGGCATTTTCGCATCGGTGTACATCACTTGCGCGGGCTGACCGAGGCGGCGCAAACCGCCACGCAATACGCCGATCTCGCGCGCGCCGTGTTGATGGCACTTTGGCCAGTGGTGACGGACCAGTTTGCCACACGTCATGGGCCCCCGCCGGGCCGTGGTGCGGTTTTGCTGGGGATGGGATCGCTTGGCACCGGCAGGCTGACCTCCACGTCCGATCTGGACATGATCGTGATTTACGATTCAAGCGGGGTTGAGGCCTCGGATGGCCCGCGCGCCCTGCCATCGCGCGTGTACTATGCGCGTCTGACGCAAGCGATGATTACCGCTATGACGGTGCCAATGTCGCAGGGCAAACTTTACGAAGTGGACATGCGATTGCGTCCCTCGGGCAATCAGGGGCCGGTCGCCACCAGTCTGCAGAGTTTCCAAAGCTACCAACGGGACGAGGCATGGTTGTGGGAACATCTGGCCCTGACACGGGCCGAAGTGATTGCAGGGCCTGCGGATTTGGCACAGGAGGTCGAGGCCTTTCGCACCGCATTGCTGGCCACCCCACGCGATGTGGCACATGTGGCCCGCGAAGTGGCCGAAATGCGCGCCCGCATTCAGGCCGCCAAACCTGCCGATACCGTCTGGGACACCAAAATTGGCCCCGGACGCCTGCAAGAGATAGAATTGATTGCCCAGGCAGGATCTTTGCTAGAGGGCGAAATCCGCCGTGATGTAGATGTCGGGCTGGATGCGACTGTCGCCAGTGGACTGTTAGATGCCGCAGGCGTTAAGTCATTGAAAGAAAGCTATGCAATGCTGTGGAAGCTGCAATTGGCGGCGCGGCTATTGTCTGCGGATGTTTTGGCGGGTGACGAATTGGGGCAGGCGGGTTTGGCATTTCTACTAAGAGCAACCGGAGCGGAAAGTTTGGCGGCACTGAAATCAACTCTGGATCAAACCTATGCGACGGCGGATACGGTGATCAGCGATGCTTTGCAGGCACAGGGTGCCGTCGCTGCGGAGGGTAAGACATGAAAAAAGGGCACCCCGACGACCCCAAAGGATTGATCTTTGAAGCCTACCGGATTGACGGGATCACCAAATCAGAATGCCGGTCCATTTTCCTGGACTGGGCGCTTAGCCTGCCGATGGAAATGGAGACTGCCACGGTGCTGCGCCGTTTGCTTGCCCGGTTTGAGGATGAACCCAAATCACATCCGATGACCGAGGTTATGACCGAAGGATTGGGTGCAATGGCTGCGCCACGCCGGCGCGGCGGTTGGCGCAGCCGTCCGCGCAATTAGGGTAACGCAGATAGGCTTTTGCGTTTCAGCGCGGCGAGAGGCTGCAACCAACCGTTTCGAGATCAGTCCGAAATGCTGTGGGCGGAACTATGCCGATGCATTCGTGACGCCAGCAACGGATTGTAAAAGACTACTTTTGCGGGCAATAACCGCTGCATATCGTTAGGTTTTAGTAACATCCTCATGGCATTTGTGCCGAAAAGAAAGTGTTGGACGTAAATGTTGAAATTAATCACTGCCCTCGCTCTGGGACTGTTGCTGACCGGATGTGGCATCGGGGGGGGCGGTGCGTCGCGGGCGGAAAAAAATCAACCTGCTGTCGCATATCCGCCCTTACGCGTGGTCGAAATCAACGTCACGGTGCCCCGCAGTTTAGAGGTTTCAGAGGCGAACCGCTATTACCCCGGTGGGGATATCGTCTGGCGCGAAGATCCTTATGGCGACCGTCATGCGCAGGTGCAGGCGATCGTGCAGGACGCAATGGAAACCGGCACCGCGGGTATGACCGGGGCATCCGCAGTCACGCTGGATGTTGAAGTATTGCGGTTTCATGCTTTGACCCAAAAGGCCCGCTTTACCACCGGCGGGGTGCATTCGCTGACGCTTGCCTATGTGGTGCGCAACGCCAAAACCGGTGAGCCGCTGGCGCCACGGCGGGTGTTCTCGTCTGATCTGAAAGCCTTTGGCGGGGAGGAGGCCATCGCGGCCATGCAGCGCGGCGAGACGCAAAAGGTTCGGATTACAGCCCATATGGCACGCGCAATCCGCGAGGAACTGACAGTCCCCGGCGGGCATAAAAATGCAAAACTGGGCATTTTCCAAAAGATCAATAAATTCTAACCTTTAGAATGTCGCGTAAAGGGATTAGATGAGGGCGCTATGACACAGCCCCAAAATGACCCCGCCGACATCGCCGCTGACGACACAGCCCCACAGCAACCCGCACCACTGCCCGTGGTCCGATTGCGGCCAAAGGCCAATGCGCGCGCCATACGGCATGGGTTTCCCTGGGTCTATGCCAATGAACTGGTCGTGGACCGGCGCACAAAGGCACTGACCCCCGGCACGATTGCTGTGCTCGAAGATGACGCACGGCAGCGCATGGGGCTGGTCGCGGTTAATCCCTTGTCGAAAATTATCGCGCGGATGCTGGATCGCGACAGTGCCGCGCTGATTGATCAAGACTGGATGGAACGGCGTCTTGCACGGGCGCTGGCCTTGCGTCAGCAGCTGTTTGACGCGCCCTTTTACCGGTTGATCCACGCCGAGGCGGACGGATTTCCCGGCGTGATCATTGACCGATTTGGCGATACATGCGTGATCCAGCCCAATGCGGCCTGGGCCGAGGCAAAACTTGAAATGCTCAATGCTGCCCTTGTCGCGGTCACAGGCGCCCAAACGGTGGTCAAAAACGCAGGCGGTCGCACCCGCGTTTTGGAAGGGCTGGACGAGATCAGCACAACCTTGCATGGGGTTGCCCCCGCAGGTCCGGTGCCGGTGCAGATGAACGGCGCGACCTATATGGCTGACCTGTTGGGCGGGCAGAAAACCGGTCTGTTTTATGATCAACGCCCCAATCACGCATTCATGGCACGCCTGTCAAAAGGCGCGCGGGTTTTGGATGTTTTTTCGCATGTGGGTGGTTTTTCACTGGCGGCTTTGGCCAATGGGGCCGCACATGCTTTGGCCGTTGACGGATCCGCCCCTGCGTTGGAACTGGCCGCCAAAGGGGCCGCCGCAATGGGTGTGGCTGGTACATTCGCGACACGTCAGGGCGACGCCTTTGATGTGCTGACCGCCCTGCGCGCCGAGGGGGCAGAATTCGATGTGGTCATATGTGATCCACCGGCCTTTGCCCCGGCGCGCCCGGCACTTGAGGCGGGCTTGCGCGCCTATGAGCGGGTCGCGCGACTGGCCGCCCCTTTGGTGGCGGAAAACGGGATATTGGGATTGTGTTCGTGTTCGCATGCGGTGGATTTGACGCAGTTTCGCACCGCCAGCGTGCGCGGCATTGGGCGGGGCGGTCGACAGGCTGCGCTGATCCACACGGGCTTTGCAGGACCGGACCATCCGCAACTGCCGCAACTTGCTGAAAGCGGCTATCTGAAATCCATCTTCTTTCGGCTGTAGGTTGTGATGAAAATCGTCATCGACACTTGTGTGCTGTATCCCACAGTGATGCGCGAAGTCGTCCTGGGCGCCGCCGGGACAGGCGCGTTCACGCCAATCTGGTCGGACCGTATCCTTGAGGAATGGGCCCGCGCGGCCCGCAAAATCGGCCCCGCAGGAGAGATGCAGGCACGCAGTGAAATAGCGCTATTGCAGACCGGTTGGCCGCGTGCCACAGCGTCCCCCGCTGTGGGGCTTGAGGCGCGATTATGGCTGCCTGATGCGGATGACATTCATGTGTTGGCCACGGCTGTCTCAACGTCAGCGGATGCTATCATGACATTGAATGCAAAGGATTTTCCACGCGATGTATTGGCCGAAGAAGGCCTGACAAGAATTGATCCGGATGCCTATCTGGTCGGCTGTTGGCAGGCGCAGCCGCAAGCGATGGAAGAGGTTGCAGGCCGTGTTCTAGATCAGGCGCGCGCCATGTCGGACACGGATTGGAGCTTGCGATCCTTGATGAAAAAAGCCCGCTTGCCAAGGTTCGGCAAGGCGCTGGGATAACCCGATTATTTTGTCGGAACCCAGTTTGACTGCAGCTTTGTAAGGGCGGCAATGCGCGCGTCGGTTTTAGGGTGGCTTAACAGCCATGCCGGGGCTTGCCCGCCCGCAGACTGGCTGAGCGCGTCAAGTTTTCTGAACAGGGAAATCTGCGGATCAACACCAATGCCCGCCTTGGTCAGCAAAGCGGCGGCATAGGCGTCGGCCTCATATTCATCACTGCGTGACAGGCGTGCGGCCAGCAGCGAGGTCAGCATATTGGCCAGCCACACACCGACACCGGGGATGAAACGTCCCAGCACCATCGCCAGCGCCGTGCGCAATGCGTTTTGCCCTGAAAAGTCGATCATCCGACGCCGCGAATGGCCCAAAGCGACATGGCCCAGCTCATGCGCGATGACGCTGGAGATTTCCTCGGCCGAGACGTCGCCCGCTTTGAATTTATTGTAAAACCCCCGCGTGATGAAAATCCGGCCGTCGGGTGCTGCCAGACCGTTGACGGGATCAATTTCATAGATGTTGACCCGGATGCGCGGCAAATTCAGCGCTGCGGCCATGCGGTCGGTCAGCGGTTTCAAGACCGGGTCGGCCAGTTCGGTTGACCGTTGATCCAGATCGCGCGTCGTGCGCCAAACCGAAAAGCGGTACATCGCCAGCGCATAAAGGATCGCCAAAAGAATAGGAGTGAACTTGAGCATGCGTTAGATATGGGCGCACAGGCCAATGGTGGCAAGGTGCAGCACAGTCAGCGCGTCAAAGTTTTCATGCCCCGGCTTAGACCTTCCAGCGTCATGGGCACCATCGCATCTGCGCCAAAGACCTGTTGGATCATGGCAATGGACTGGGTGTAGGACCAGTGATTTTCCGGCAAAGGATTGATCCACAAATGTGACGCCCATTGGTCGCGGGCGCGGGCCAGCCATGTGGCACCGCTTTCGGCATTCCAATGTTCTGACGCACCACCGGGATACGCGACCTCATAAGGGGACATCGCCGCATCGCCGACAAATATGCATTTATAGTCAGGGCCGTAGGTGCGCAAAACTTCATGTGTTGGCAATTGCGCGTCCCACCGGCGGCGGTTATCGCGCCAAACGCCTTCGTACAGGCAATTGTGGAAATAGAAGTATTCCATATGTTTGAATTCGGCGCGCGCGGCGGAAAACAATTCCTCAACCACTTTGATATGCGGGTCCATGGAACCGCCAACGTCCAGAAACAGCAGCACCTTGACCGCATTGCGCCGCTCTGGCCGGGTTTTGACGTCGAGATATCCGTGCTCTGCGGTGGCGCGAATGGTGCCGTTCAAATCCAGCTCTTCTTGCGCGCCATCACGTGCCCAGCGGCGCAGACGTTTCAACGCCACTTTGATGTTGCGGGTACCCAGTTCGACATTATCGTCCAGATTGCGGAATTCGCGCTTGTCCCAGACTTTGGTGGCGCGCTGGTGACGGCTTTGATCCTGACCGATGCGGATGCCTTCGGGATTGTAGCCATAGGCCCCAAACGGTGATGTGCCCGCCGTGCCGATCCATTTGCTGCCACCCTGATGACGGCCCTTTTGTTCTTCCAGTCTTTTTTTAAGCGTTTCCATCAATTTATCAAAGCCGCCTAATGCTTCGACTTCGGCCTTTTCGGCATCGCTGAGGTATTTTTCGGCCATCTTTTCCAGCCAGTCACCGGGGATATCAACGGCCTCCATCACCTGGTCTAGCGTGATGTTTTCCAAACCCTGAAAGGCATGGGCAAAGGCGCGGTCAAACTTGTCGATGTTGCGTTCGTCTTTGACCATGATCGTGCGCGCCAGATAGTAAAACGCGTCCACATCATAAGTGGCAAGCCCGGCTTTCATAGCTTCCAGGAAGGCCAGAAATTCACGCAATGAAACCGGGACATTGTGTTTGCGCAGGCTTTCGAAAAAAGGCAGGAACATGGGCCGCGCGCTTTAGCTGATGGCGCGGTCGATGACCACGGTGGCGATCATGCCGACAATGCCAAAGGCCATGGCAAACCCCACCGCATATTGGGCAATATCCTTGCGATTGCCCTTGCGCCGTGCTGCCGTCATGCCGCCCCAAATGGCCCCGATTAAGACTGCTGCCAATACGATCATATGCGTGCCTGTTATCCATTCAATGGGTTGAGAGAGGCGACTTCACGCTGTTTTGCGCGGACCGCCCAGTCCGGACCAAACCCGTACCGCGCCCATCCCAGACTGTCCAGCCTGACACTGCGTGCCTCGGCGAAACGGTTTTCCAATTCCAGCGCTTCGGCACGCAGCAGCAAAAGGGTGGATAAAAGCGCGGCGTTTTCGCTGGCAGAAACGATGGGGATATGCGGTTCAATCCGGCGTAATGCGTCTCGACCGCGGCCTTCACTGATGGCGAAAGCCGCCAGTTGGGTGGCGACATAGGCCCGGTGCAATTGGGTCAGGCTGGACCCTGCATAGTAGCGATCAGCGGCCAGATAATGCGCTTGCGCTGCGTCAGGATCCGAGGCCTGAAGAATGCGACCCATTGCATAATGGGCAAATCCGGTCCGGTGGTCTTGCCAGCCCCGATCTGCGGCGATGCGCAGCGCTGTGACCGCAGCGTTGCGGCGCGCGGTGCGTTTGGTGCCATGTCCCAGTGCCGTCTGGATGGCGTTACTCCATTCGCGCGGTGTGACGCTGGGGGGCTGCGTGGGCCGCGCCCGGCCTGCCGGATTGATACGTGACAAAATTGCGGGCAGGCGGGCTGCGACTTCATTTCGGGTCATGCCGCTGGCCAATTCGGGCGCATAGTAGGCGCGCAGGATCAGCATATCAAACCCGGTCAGAACGGTGTGCACATTGTCATCGTTGAACACAGTGTCGGGCAGGCGGTAAAGATCGTTCAGCGGGCCGATGGCCTGTGCCAATTCCTCGTGCAGGCAATCGCGGACCTCTTGCGGGCTGGCGTCATTGGGCAGAAATATCGCCAGCTTTGTACGGGTTTGTAGCAAGGTCCAGTTGGTCCGGCTGGAACGGCGGTTCTTGCGGTATTCGGCCAGGCTGGAGACGTTCGGCGCGACAAAGCAGGCGGCCTCGGGCAGGGCACGTCGAATTTCCGCGCGTGATACGGCCTCGATTGTGATGCTTGCCGCGGCACTGTTTGTGGTTTGGATCGCAATGCCGGCCTCGGATTTTAACCTGGCGAGCAGGCGGGTCAGATCGGGGGCCAGTGACGCAGGTGCGGCGCCGGTAACACGCACGCTGATCGGCCCGTCGAACCGGGTGAAGACGGGCAAAGCGCGGCCGCTTTCGAGTTGAAAAGAAAGGTCCAGAAAATCTGCCGCCAGTTCCGCGTTTGAGATAGCGCGACGTGGTTGCACCCGCCCGCCAAAAACCTTCATCGGCGGCAGAGTGCTTTCGCCGATCTTGGTGCGGCTGGCGATATCGGGCGGCGTGACAGGCATACACGCGCTGAGCGTCAATACCAATGGCAGGACAAACCGTGGCATCATGGGCGCTGGTACTTGATAAAGGGTGTTTCAACAGCGACGCGATCATAAAGCTGCCTGGCGGTGGTGTTAAACGATTGCGTCATCCAATAGACCGATGGCGCGCCTTTCTGATCTGCCGCCGAATAAACCGCCTCGATCAGGGCGCGGCCGATGCCGGTGCCGCGATGGGCCGGATCGGCGTAGAGGTCCTGAAGATAGCAGACGTCTTCGACTTTCCAGCCATGTCGGTGAAACACATAGTGGGTCAGCCCAACCAGAACTCCGTTAACTTCGGCGACCAAGCCATTGAAATCACGTGGGTTATCGCCCAGCATCCGATCAAAGTGCACGTCGTAAATATCATCGGGAAGGGTGGTTTCGTAAAACGCCAGATAGGCGCGCCACAGGGCGGCCCACTGCGCCTTGTCGGACGCGGCCAATGCGCGCACGACGAGTGCGGTGTCGTCATTCATTATCGTTACCTGCTCAATTCTGCCTTTTGCCTTGAGGTCTTGTCGCCCCTCGGCAGGTCGACCTTAGATCGCAAATAAGGCAGAAAAGTGGCAAATAAGGCAGAAATGTGGCGGCGGCGCAAATTTGACATATTTGCAACGGGTGTTAAAGTTTGTTTTTTATAAAAGGGTTACGAGGCGTAGTTGATATTTATTGTGGCTAGTGCCCGTCGCGGCGCGCCAAAAAGGCCAGGCGTTCGAACAAATGTACGTCCTGTTCGTTCTTCAGCAAAGCACCATGGAGTTTCGGCAAAGCCGATGCACCGTTTTGTTTGAGATCTTCCGCATCCAGATCTTCGGCCAGCAGCAGTTTCAGCCAATCCAGCACCTCAGAGGTCGACGGCTTTTTCTTAAGCCCCGCCTGATCCCGAATGTCATAAAATTGGGTCAGGGCGGTGGTCAGCAGGCTTTCTTTGACCCCGGGATGGTGCACTTCCACGATCTGTCGCAGCGTGTCGATGTCGGGAAACTGAATGTAGTGGAAAAAGCAGCGGCGCAAAAAGGCGTCCGGCAATTCTTTTTCATTGTTGGAGGTAATGATCACGATGGGGCGGTTTACAGCCTTGATCGTCTCGCCGGTCTCATAGACAAAGAACTCCATTTTATCAAGCTCTTGCAGCAGGTCGTTGGGGAATTCGATGTCGGCTTTGTCAATCTCGTCGATCAGCAGCACCACCTTTTCACCGGCCTCGAACGCTTCCCACAGCTTACCTTTGCGGATGTAGTTTTTCACGTCATGCACACGTTCTTCACCCAGTTGGCTGTCGCGCAACCGGCTAACGGCGTCGTATTCGTATAACCCCTGTTGCGCGCGGGTGGTGGATTTGATGTTCCATTCGATCATCCGCAGACCCAGAGCCTGACTGACCTGATGGGCCAGTTCGGTCTTGCCTGTGCCGGGTTCTCCCTTGACCAGCAAGGGGCGTTCCAAAGTCACGGCGGCATTCACCGCGATGGTCAGGTCGTCTGTCGCGACGTAATCAGATGTACCTTGAAATTTCATATGCTTGGTTCCTTGTCGCGCGAATGATGTCGCCCCGTTTTTAGACGCATTTCTGCGGGATTGTGTAGTGACAATCGTAAAGCTGTAAGATAGACGCTGCGACATATGGCAATTGCCAGGGAATTTGCGGAATGACTGACGTGAACCACGTTGAAGGGAAGCGAATGAAACAAGACACGTTCCTGCCGGAGGATTATCGTCCGGTTGAAAGTGAACCGTTCATGAATGAACGGCAAGTTGAATATTTTCGTCGCAAGTTGCTGAATTGGCGGGCAGAACTGCTGGCTGGCAGCAAAGACACCATCGAAGCGCTGCAAGACGGCACCCGCAACATTCCAGACGTCGCGGATCGCGCGTCTGAGGAAACAGACCGGGCATTGGAATTGCGCACCCGCGACCGTCAGCGCAAGTTGGTCAGCAAAATCGACGCCGCTCTGCGTCGGATTGAGGAGGGCGAATTTGGCTATTGCAGTGTGACGGGCGAACAAATCTCGCTCAAACGTCTGGATGCGCGCCCGATTGCGACGATGACACTTGAGGTGCAGGAACGTCACGAGCGTCGCGAGAAAGTACACCGCGACGATTGATGTGCGCCACGCGAAACAAATACCCAAAGGCGTCGCAGCAAAAGCTTGCGGCGCCTTTTTTGCGACTTAGGGGGTTTGCGTGCCGTCAGATGTGATCGTTATCGGCGCCGGAATTGGCGGATTGGCTGCGGCGATTGCCATGGCGCGGCACGGGCACCGCATCACCGTTCTGGAACGCGCTGAAACGATCCAGGAAGTAGGCGCAGGCCTGCAGATCAGCCCGAATGGTCTGGCGGTGCTGCGGGCCTTGGGACTTGAACCTGCCTTGGTCGCGACAGGGGCCGTTCAGGCGCAACGCGTGGTGTTGCGCGACTACCAGCGGGTTGCCGATGTGGCGCGTTTGGATTTGGCACGTTTAACGCCCGATCAGCGGTATTACTTTGTGCACCGGGCCGATCTGATCGACATTCTGCTGGCAGCGGCAACATCTGCCGGGGTCGATATTCAGACCGGGGCCCAAGTCAGTCAGGTTATTCCAGGTCATCCGGCGCAGGTGCGCTTGACCGATGGCACGGTCCAAAGTGCGGCGTTGATTGTTGCCGCAGATGGCGTCAAATCCGTGGCACGGGGCGTTCTGAACGGGTCGAACAATGCGGTGTTCACGGGGCAGGTTGCATGGCGTGCCACCTTGCCCGCAGATGCGGATGCGCGACGCCACGCAACAGTGACCATGGGGCCGGGGCGACATACCGTGCATTACCCTTTGCGGGGCTCGGGTATGATGAATATTGTTGCCGTTGAGGAACGGGACGATTGGGTGGGCGAGGGTTGGAATCTGCACGATGATCCCGCAAACCTGCGCGCGAGCTTTTCCAGGTTTCAGGGGCCGATTGCCCAGTATCTGAATGCGGTGCGCGAGGTTCAGCTTTGGGGGCTGTTCCGTCACCCGGTGGCGACGCACTGGCACAAGGACAACGTAGTTTTGCTAGGCGATGCGGCGCACCCGACACTGCCGTTTTTGGCACAGGGTGCCAATATGGCGCTGGAAGATGCGTGGGTCTTGGCGGATGCCACTGCCACATCGACAGATAATGCAGCCCTTGGCCGCTACCAGTCTGCGCGCCACAAACGCGTATCAAAGGTCATTCACACGGCCAGCGGAAATGCGTGGAAATACCATTTGCGCGCGCCACCGGTGCGGTGGGCGGCCCATATGGCGTTGCAGTTTGGCAGCCGAGTGGCCCCTGGGCGGATGATTGGGCAATATGACTGGCTGTATGGTACGGATGTGACCAGAACCTGATCCTAGTCTTGGGCTGCGCGTTGCAACATCCCAAACAGATCGCGCGGATCATCCGGGTCTGCCAACAGATCAAGCGGATGGAAGAAACCCGTGCCCCGAATGGCGCGCCGCACATAACGCAAGGCGCTGAAATCCTCGATTGCAAAGCCGACGCTGTCAAACAGCGTGATTTGTTTGTCGCTGGTCCGACCCGGTTTTTGTCCGGTCAGGACCTGCCACATCTCGGTAACCTCGTGGTCGGGGGCAAGCTGCTGTATTTCACCCTCTACACGGGTTTGTTCGGGAAATTCCACAAAGATATCAGCGCGGTGCAGGATGGCCGGTGCCAATTCCGTTTTGCCCGGACAATCGCCGCCGATGGCGTTGATATGCACGCCGGAACCTACCATATTGTCGGTCAGGATGGTCGCATATTGTTTGTCAGCGGTGCATGTGGTGATGATCTGCGCGCCCAAAATCGCCTCTTGGGCACTGCTGCAGGCGGTGATTTTTATCCCCTTATCCGCCAGATTGGCAGCGCATTTGGCAGTGGCGGCAGCGTCGGTGTCATAAAGCCGGACTTCGGTAATGCCGCAGATTGCCTTCATCGCGAGGGTCTGGAATTCCGATTGTGCACCGTTTCCGATCATCGCCATCACGGTGCTGCCTTTGGGTGCCAGCGCGCGCGCCACCAGCGCCGATGTGGCTGCCGTGCGCAGGGCCGTCAGGATCGTCATCTCTGAAAACAACACCGGATAGCCATTCGCCACATCCGCAAGCAACCCAAAGGCCGTCACAGTTTGCAGACCGTCGGCGGTGTTCTTGGGGTGGCCGTTGACGTATTTAAAGCCGTAAACCTCGCCGTCTGATGTCGGCATCAGTTCAATCACACCTTCAGCGGAATGGCTGGCAATCCGCGGGGTTTTGTCAAACAGTTCCCACCGTTTGAAATCCGTCTCGATGTCATCGGCCAGCCCCACCAGCATCTGTTCGATGCCGATATGGTGGATCAGCTGCATCATGTGATCGACCGACACAAATGGAACAAGGGCTTTCTCGGACGGGGTCATTTGAATGGATTGGGTCATGGGGTGATCCTAGAAAAATTGATAAAGAAACCGATCAGTACGCGCGCGTCGGGCGATCAAATACACGACGCCCTAGGGCCGAAGCTGCCAGATCGACCATGACCTGAGCAGTGCGCCCGCGTTCATCCAGAAACGGGTTCAGTTCCACCAGATCAAGCGAAGTCATCAAGGCGCTGTCATGCAGCATTTCCATGACCAGATGGCCTTCGCGGATGGTCGCACCGCCGGGGACAGTGGTGCCGACGGCAGGGGCGACGGAGGGGTCCAGAAAATCAACATCCAGTGACACATGTAACATGCCACCGGCCTTTTCCACACGGGCCAGGAACGCGGCCAAGGGGGTGGCGATACCGGTCTCATCAATCTCGCGCATGTCGACGCGTTGAATATCGGTTTCCTGCAAGGCGTCACGCTCCGGCGCATCCACCGACCGCAGGCCCATGATGCAGATGTTTTCCTGTGCCACCGGTGTGGCAATCTTGGGAAACCCGTCAAAACCCGCGCGTCCGGTGACATAGCCCAGCGGCGTGCCATGCAGATTGCCGGAGGCCGTGGAGTGCGGTGTGTGGTAATCGGTATGCGCATCAAGCCACAACACGAACAGGGGGCGTTTGGCCGCGTCTGCGTGACGCATCGCCCCCAGCACAGTGCCCAGCGACAAGGAATGATCGCCGCCCATAAAGATCGGCAAGCCCTTGCGCAGCGCGGCTTCACTGGCATCGGCCAGGGACTGGGTCCAGGCGATGGTTTCATTCAGCGCGTGCAGACGGGTCTGGGTTTCAACCTCAAACGGGGCAGGGGCGACGTTGCCATAGTCAACAACGTCATGGCCAAGGTCGGTCAACGCCCCTGCCAAACCGGCAGTGCGATAGGCGTCAGGCCCCATCAGACAGCCGTTGCGATGTTTACCGCTGTCAACTGGTGCGCCGACAAGAATACAGGTGGTGTTTGTCATGTCAGTGATCCCTCGGGTTTAGGTTGAAACAGAAATACCTGCCAAATCGGTGCATGGACAACGGTAAAA
This sequence comes from Sulfitobacter sp., assembly GCA_049680295.1. Classification (GTDB taxonomy): domain Bacteria; phylum Pseudomonadota; class Alphaproteobacteria; order Rhodobacterales; family Rhodobacteraceae; genus JBAUHN01. The sequence goes on along the minus strand of JBAUHN010000159.1, from coordinate 20,333 downwards.
AATGATCATAAAGAAGATCAATTGGTCAAATCGGATAACACTAATGGACGAAACGGAACAAAGGTTGATCGCCGCCCTGCGCCATGATGCCCGCGCGTCACTGTCAGAACTGGCAGCAACCCTGAACCTGTCGCGCACAACCGTGCGGGCACGGATCGCAAAACTGCGCGAACGTGGTGATATCCTGGGCTTTAGCGTTGTGATGAAACAGGATGTCTTGCGCGACCCGGTGCGCGGGTTGATGATGATCGCGATCGAAGGACGGGGCACCGAACGGATCATTCGCCAACTCAACGGGATGCCCGAATTGCGCAACGTGCATTCGACCAACGGGCGTTGGGATGTGATTGTTGAAATTGGCACAGCGACGCTGGAAGGATTTGACGCGGTGTTGACCCGGATCCGCAAGTTTGACGGCATCACTGCCAGCGAAACCAGCCTGCTGTTATCGACACGGAAATCCAGTTAGCGGCGATAGATAGCAGCGATCCAGATCACGGTCAGCCCGGCCGATAGGATCCCGTTCCATCCGGCCATGCTGATCCCCAACATCTGCCATGGGATATCATCGCAGCGCACCAGAGGTGCCGCCAGTATTTGATCCAGCAGGTCATCGGCACTCAGCCCATCTATCGGCCCCGAGGTACAGGTGGTAGGGCCTTGCCACCAGCCTTGCTCAACCCCGACATGGTAAAACCCGATGGCGGCTGTGGTGGCCGCACTGGCGGCACCGATCAACAACCAGAGTGTCATCGGCAGGAAAAACGCGACAATGCCTGCAAAAATGGCAATGCCATGCGGGTAGCGTTGCCAGATGCACATCTTGCATGGTGCCAGCCCGCCAAAATGCTGAAATACAAAGGCCCCCAGCAGCAGTCCGGCAGAACCAAAAGTGGCCGCTATGATCAGGTGCCGGCGTGTCATAAGCCCATCCATGTTTTGATCAGACTGGCGAGTGTTGCGCCTGCAAAGATAAGGGTGGAGATCCACGCCGTGCCCAGCACCATGCCAAATATCACGAGGATACCATCGCGCTGCAAAAGGCCCATAGACACTATGACGACGGCGAAGCCTGGAACCGTGTTGGTGCCCGGCAGAGGGACGAGTATGGATGCACTAAAGAGCACCAATGCAAGCCCGACTATTCTGTCCAGCGGTTTGCGGGTTAGCTGGGATTGCCGCGGACGGCTGATCGCTTCGATCCGGCGCAGCCACGGGTCTGCACGGCGCGCAAGGTTATGCAACCCTTGCACCGAGACAGTTCGAGCGGCCAATCGTTCGGGCAACCACGGCGTTTGGCGGCCGATCAGGATCTGCGCAGACACAAACATCAGCGGGAATGAAACGACCTGCGGAATGCCGTACAGAAACGGGATGCAACAAGGCAAGGCCAACACCAGAAGAAAAAGTCCATAAGCCCGTTCATGAAGCTGTGCCAAAATCCAGTCGAGCGAGACTGCGTCACCTTCTGCGTTTTCCGCCAATTGGACAAGCCTGTCCGAAATCGCTGTTTCTTTGATGGCGTGAGCCGTCATGCGTGTATCTCCTGGCGCTGTGAAAACACTTGATTCCACGGAATTTATCGCATCGCGTATCAAATTGATGACACATGCGCCAGCACTCGAAAAGAGATCGCTCCGATTGCAGTTGCGTTTAGTTTCAAGGAAGTAATCTTTGGGCTGGACGCCACGCACAAGCTTGGGTAAAGACACCCACGTTGCCCAAGTGGCGGAATGGTAGACGCAGGAGATTCAAAATCTCCCGCCGCGAGGCGTGCCGGTTCGAGTCCGGCCTTGGGTACCAAGTGTTTTTCAAGTGTTACCACTTGTTAAACGCTCTTCCGAAAAATTCAGATCTGTCAGCCGGTTTGCACGCAAACGCAACCCTTGGTCTGCGCGACATACATATCGTTTAGGAATTGGCGCATGCGCTGTGATCCCACGTGGCCGGTCGGCAGGTGACCAGTGTCTGCGGTTTAATCGCCCCTGTGTCGCAGAGGACAAATTGCGATTCGGGTGTTTTGCAATTGAACTGGCCAAGATTTTGATCAGTCTTTTGGATACTCCAGCATTGGTTCCAATCGGTGAACAGGAGGGATTCAATCACCACGGGAAGTTGGATTTTTTCGCCATTAATTTCACATGTTAACTATGGTTTTGCGATGGCCACATTTCGCGGTAAAGGTGAAGGTCAAGGAACCACAAGAAATCCACCTTAATATCTGATATTAAACAATTTAATTCGAAAATACTTGTTTAGATCCAATCGACAATGGGCGTCGCAGACACAGTTTACACGCATCTATTATCGTAATCACAAGTGCACGCATTGAGAATCCAGTTCCCTTTTTCCGGCAGTTTTTCCTTGTTTGAATTGCTTACCAAAGTATTAATGATGAGGCTCATCCAGAGTTGATGTTTGTTGGTCTCCGGACCGCAGTCGCATATCAGGCTGCACAAAAGGGTCCGGGACATGTGTTCGCACTGCTGCCAGGCTACCGAATACAAAGCGAATTGAAAGACGGCCATTGGCCGTGCCGGTCCTATTGCGGGCTGGCATCAACTGGGGTGTGTCTGGTGCATTGTGGCGTGCTGCGGATCCTTGCAGCTTGCGTCATTTGGTTTGGTAGGCTGCCCGTTTGGGCTTGTGTTGGCGTGGTTCGCCAAAAAAGGAGACGACAATGGCGCGTGACGAACGCAATCCATTTGAAAAGCACCTGATTGGTTTGTGGCAATTTGACACCTCTGGGTCTAATGCGCCGGTTCCTTTGGTTGACGGGTCCAGTGATGTTTCCAGAACCAGGACCGACTGTGTCAGCGATAGTTTGGGTGTTCCAGGGATTGAGGGCGCATTTGACCTGACGGAAGGATCAGTCGTGCTGAATTTCGCACTTAATTTATATCCCGATACGACGATGGATCGCCGCCCGTCTGATCCGCAGAACGAAGAAGACGGCGCATTTGAAATCCGGGTCACCGAAGATTACCGCATCGAAGTGTTGCACAGCGCTGTGGGCGGCCAGTTTGTGCTGCACAGCGCGCCATGGATCATTGAAGACGGCGATGATGTCGAAGTGACGTTTTCATGGTCCGATGGGATCAGCTGCACCTTGAAGGTGAAAAACCTGTCCAGCGGCATCGTAGATGTGGCTGATACGCGATATTCAAGTGTCAAATCAGGTGATGGCCAGACCTCGGCTGCGGAATTTCGACCCAACGCGCAGGCTGACACTGGCAATGTGTCCTCTGCCTCGTTCGACGGGGTAATTGCATCCGTTGCCGTTTACAATTGCGATATTTTGCGCGCTGCGTATCAAAGTGATCCGAAAAAGAAAACCCGCCCGAAGGCTCCGAAACTGACGGTGGTCACCGGTGGTGCATTGACCAAAGGGGCAACCACACCAACCGGATCGCTGAGCGTCGTTTATGATGTCAATAATCCTGATGCAGGTGTCGTTCAGTATTTTGACAAGGATGGCGCACCAGCGGGAACAAAGAACTTTTCGCAAACCACCAACGTCATTCCCTGTTTCACGCCGGGCACCTTTATTGCGACCCCGCGTGGCGAACGCAAAGTTGAAACCCTTCAGGTCGGGGACCGCGTGATCACCCGCGACAACGGAATTCAAACCATCCGTTGGGTCGGGCGCAGAACAATGACGCGCGCCGACTTGCAGCGTGCGGCACATCTGAAACCTGTGTTGATCGCCAAAGGTGCGCTGGATGGTGATCTGCCAGAACGCGATATGTTGGTCAGCCCCAATCATCGGCTGATCGTGGCCAGCGGACAGGCCGTGCTGGAGATAGAGAAATCCGAAAGTTTGGTCGCAGCTAAGCATCTGACGGGCCTAAAAGGTGTCGATATTATTGATGTCTCTGAAACGACCTATATCCACCTGATGTTCGACCAGCACGAAGTGATCTTGTCCGACGGTCTATGGGCCGAAAGCTTTCAGCCGGGGGACATGTCCCTGGGTGGTACCGACAATTCTCAGCGCTCGGAAATTCTGGAACTGTTTCCGGAATTGCGCACCAAAGACGGGTTAAAGGCCTATCAGTCCGCCCGGCAGACCCCCAGTAAATTTCAGCGGAAGCTACAAAAGAAGTAGCCTGAAACGCTGACCATGAATATGCAGCTGACGCGTCAGATTGATTTGGCGTGTCAACCTTTAACGGGGCAGGAAACTGTCCCGTTTTTGGCTTCAATATGCAATTTTCGAGGGGACTATCTCTACTTTTGCGGGAATTTTTTGCGCCAGGCGGCCCAGTCTTCGGGGGTATCAAGGTCAAGCCGGGCATGGGTATTCGGCAGTTTGATCAGTTCCAGGTGATCTTTGGCTTTGGCTATGATCGCGCCACCGCCGGTGTCGCCTGTCAGTTTGGCAAATTCAGCAAACAGGGGTGCTGCGAAAACAATCGGGTGGCCGGGGGCTCCGGTCTCGGTCGCACCGCGCCAGATCAGCGTGGAAGACGCGGGATCAACTTGCGCAATCACGTCACGCAAATCTTGCGTTGTCAGGGCGGGCAGGTCGGCCAGCATCACCATTGCCGCCCGTGCGCATTTGGACACAGCGGCAAATGCGGCGCGCAGGCTGGCGTTGATGCCTTCGTCTGCGTCCCTGACGGTCAGTGGAGTGATGTCCAGATCGGCGATAACATCATAGCGCGGATGCGGCGGGGCGGGCAGGGCGATGATCACCGGGCCAATCGTGACCGCCCGCGCCATCAGGGCCTGCCGCCGGATCAGTGGCATATCGTCGACCCGTTGCATCAGCTTGTCTGCCCCGCGCATGCGGCGCGAGGCCCCGGCGGCCAGAATAATGACCGGCATGTCGGTGATGATTTTTCGCTCCATTTGCCGATCTTACCGCGAGGGGGTGCGCGCTGACAGGCCCTTATCCCCGCATACGCGCGCCGTCCGCATCAAACAGCGGCTCAGTGATCATCTGCGCGGGTCGCATCTGGCCAAGGATCTCGATTTCAACGGCGGGGTTTTCCGCAATGCGATCGACCGGCAAAAAGCCCAGGGCGATGGATTTGCCTGCGTGGTGCGAATAGCCACCAGAGGTGCAAAACCCGACAACGGCACCGTCCAGCCAGATCGGCTCATAACCATGCACATCTGCGTCCAGCGCGTCGACCTCAAAGGCGACCAGACGGCGCGCGCTGCTATTTTCACGTTCTTTCTCAGCCGCATCGCGTCCGATAAACGCGGTGTTTTTCATGAAGCTGATGAACCGATCCAACCCGGTTTCGGCAGCTGTATAATCAGGTGAAAATTCGCTCATCCAGCTGCCAAAGAATTTATCGAGCCGCAGCGACATCATCGCGCGCATGCCAAATGGCGCCATGCCGTGTGCTTGCCCCGCCGTCCACAGGCTGTTCCACAACGCCCGTTGACCCATCGGATCGCAGTAAATCTCGTACCCCAGATCGCCGGTATAGCTGACGCGCTGCACCGTGCAATCGGTCAGCCCGACGGTCATCTGCCAGACGTCTAGAAACTTCATCTGCGATATGTCTGTTCGGGTGCAGGCGGCCAGAACATCGCGGGCTTTAGGTCCGGCGATCTGAAACCCCGTGCACCTGTCCGAGATGTTTTCGACGCTGACGCCTGCGTCCAGATTTTGCTCAAACCAGCGCTGATGGAAGGATTGCGAACCATAGGAGGCGGTCAGTTGAAATTCGGTCTCTGACAGGCAGGACATGGTAAAATCACCTATCAACTTGCCCTTGTGCGACAGCATCGGTGTCAGGCTTAAACGACCCGGTTTGGGCACGCGGCCCGCCATGATCCGGTCCAGCCAGGCGCGTGCGCCGCTGCCTTTGACCCGGAACTTGCCGAAGTTCTGCACTTCGTTGATGCCAACACTGTTGCGCACCGCGGCCACTTCGCGGGCGGTGGCGTCAAAGGCGTCCGAGCGGCGAAAGGACGGTGTCTCATACAATGGCGCGTCACCGGTGGCAAAATAATTTGGCACCTCCAGCCCGAACTGCTGGCCCCAGACCGCGCCCATTTGGCTAAAGATGTCATACATCGGCGTGGTGCGATTGGGCCGTGCTGCGGGCAGTTCTTCGTTGGGATAGGCAACCGAGAAACGTTTTTGGTAATTCTCGGTGACTTTGGCGCGGGTGTAGCCGGGGCTGATCCAAGGGCCGAACCGGGCCACATCCATGGCCATTACATCGCGTTCCGGTTCGCCCTCGATCATCCATTGGGCAAGGGTAAGGCCGACGCCGCCGCCCTGACTAAAGCCTGCCATGACGCCACAAGCCGACCAATAATTGCGCAGCCCCGGCACCGGACCAACCAGCGGGTTGCCGTCGGGCGCAAAGGTAAATGGCCCGTGGATTACCGATTTGACCCCGGCGGTTTCCAGCACCGGAAAGCGTTTATAGGCGAAATCAATACTGTCGGTGATTTTGTCGAAATCGTCCTGCAGCAATTCGTGGCCAAAATCCCAAGGGGTGCCATCTATCGCCCAGGGTTTGCAGGGCTGTTCGTAAAACCCGATGCATAGTCCACGGCCTTCCTGGCGCAGATAGCTTTCGCCAGCGGGGTCCATGACATGCGGATGCTCGCCGTCCATTTCGTAGATTTGCGCGATGTCATCGGTGACCAGATATTGATGCTCCATCGGGTGCAGCGGAAAATAAACGCCCGCCATCGCGCCGACTTCGCGCGCCCAAAGACCCCCTGCATTGACCACATGTTCCGCATGAATGGTGCCCTTGCTGGTCACCACATCCCATGTGCCATCGCTGCGCGGATTGGTCTCATGCACCATGCAATGGGTCTCGATCGTGGCGCCGCCCATCCGTGCGGCCTTGGCATAGGCGTGTGTGGTGCCCGAGGGGTCAAGATGCCCGTCCAGCGGATCATATAGCCCGCCGATAATGCCATCAAGATTGGTGATCGGCGCAATTGCTGCGATTTCTTCGGGGCCGATAATTTCTGTGTCCAGTCCCATAAAGCGGTGCTTGGCGCGTTCGGCCAGCAGCATGTCGAACCGGTCTTGATTATCGGCCAAAGTGACACCGCCGACATGGTGCAACCCGCATGACATGCCGGTGATTTCCTCAAGCTCCTTGTATAGCCGGATGGTATAGCCCTGGAGTGCGGCCATATTGGTGTCGCCGTTGAGCGTATGAAACCCACCCGCGGCATGCCACGTGGACCCGGATGTCAGTTCGGATCGTTCCAGTAACATGACATCCGACCAACCAAGTTTTGTCAGATGGTACAGAACGGATGCGCCAACAACGCCGCCGCCTATCACCGCTACTCTGGTTGTGGTTTTCATGGCAGGTCTCCGTGATGCTAAGTTTGGGATGACAGTGGCGACCGCAGGCTGTCATTCGCAATCATAAAAACGACAGATGTTGCCGGAAACGTGCGAAAGCGTGCGGATCTGTCCCGTCGGGCGCTGTTGTAACCGAAATTACAAATGCAGCGCCGTGGGTGCCGGACAACATCAAATGGGCATGACCCGTTTTGCACCTGTTGCTGCGGTGTGGCGCCAGTAGCAGCGTTTGTGTCGATGGTTGAATTTCAGGGCGCTTTGCGGTCTGCTGATTACACGCGCGGCCGGCGGACAGCGCAATCTTTTGGACCTGACCGCATCACAGCGACATCAATTGTCGTGAAACAGCAACCAAAGCGTCCAAAGGACGCGCAAATTGTGCGAAAATAACCAACCCCGCGTAAGGACACAGACCATGCGAACCCATGCCCAAGCTGTTGTGATCGGAGGCGGCGTTATTGGCTGCTCGATCCTGTATCACCTGACAAAACTGGGCTGGACGGATGTCGTCTTGTTAGAGCGGGATGAGCTGACCTCAGGGTCCACATGGCATGCGGCGGCCAACATTCACGGGCTGCATGACAGCACCAATATCAGCCGCATCCAGCATTACACGATGAACCTCTATAACGCGCTTGAGGCTGAGACGGGCCAAAGCTGCGGTGTGTTTCAACCCGGCAGCCTGTATCTGGCGCAAACAGAAGCGCGTGAACATCAACTGCGGCTGCAGGCGGCCAAGGCCAAGCTTTATGGCATGAATTTCCATGAGGTCAGCCGCGATGAGGCGGAACGTCTGCATCCGCTGGTCAACTACGATGGCATTCGTTGCATCATGTGGGAACCGGATGGCGGCAATGTCGACCCATCGGGTGTGACCAATGCCTATGCGGCAGGTGCGCGTCAAAATGGTGCCGAGATCATCCGTTTTTGCCCCGTCACCGGAACGGAACAACAGCCCGACGGCACATGGATCGTGCGCACCGCCAAGGGCGATATTGCCTGCGAATGGATCGTCAATGCCGCCGGGCTTTGGGGTCGCGAAGTGGCGGCGATGGCGGGGATCACCTTGCCATTGCAACCCACCGAGCATCAGTATTTCGTGACCGAAACCATTGCCGAGATTGATGCTATGGATCGCCGCCTGCCGTCAGTCGCGGATCGGGACGGCGAATATTATCTGCGCCAGGAAGGCAAGGGGCTGCTGGTGGGGGCCTATGAAAAAGACATGCGGTTCTGGGCCGAGGATGGCACCCCGCAGGGGTTCGGACATGAGTTGTTTGCCGATGATCTGGAACGGATCGAGGACAATATGATGCGTGCGATTGACCGGGTGCCAGCTGTCGGCGAGGCCGGGATCAAGCGGGTGATCAACGGTCCAATGATCTGGTCGCCCGATAGTAATGTGCTGTTTGGTCCGGTGCCAGAGTTGTCGAATTATTTTTGCTGCAATGGGATCATTCCAGGGTTTTCGCAATCGGGCGGCATGGGGCTGTTGGCGGCGGATTGGATCGTCACCGGCGAGACGCGATATGACATGTTTGCGTGGGATATCGCTCGGTTTGGCGATTGGGCCGGCAAGGCCTTCACCAAGGCGCGGGTTGGCGATCAATATGCCAACCGGTTCAAAATCCACTTTCCCAATGAAGAACGCGATGCGGGCCGTCCGGTGCGCACGCGGCCCGTCCACCAGATGCAAAAAAACATCGGCGCGGTGATGGGGCTGAATTTCGGCTGGGAGCACCCTTTGTGGTTCGCGCCCACGCCGGGGACGCAGGATACCAATGGGTTCACCCGGCAAAACTGGTGGGAACCGGTGGGCGCCGAATGCAGGATGCTGCGTGAGAATGCCGGGATCATCGACATCTCGAACTTTGCCAAATATCGCTGTTCGGGGCCAGGGGCCGAAGACTGGCTGAATGCGGTCTTTGCCAACCGGATGCCATCGGCCATTGGCCGGTCCTGTTTGACGCCCCTTATCGGCAAACGCGGTGGGATTGCAGGGGATTTCACAGTGACCCGTCTGAGCGAAGAAGAGTTCTGGATCATCGGTTCAGGGATCGCTGAGCGGTACCACAAGCGGTTCTTCAAGCAGGTGCCATTGCCCCAAGACACCCTGTTTGAGAGCAAAACCGAAAGCACATGCGGGTTCAATGTTGCCGGGCCAAAGTCGCGTGAGATGTTGCAACGATTGACCAATACCTCGCTGGCGACCGCCGACTTTGGCTTTATGCGGTCAAAATGGATTGAGCTGGCCGGGGTACGGGTTTTGGCACTGCGGGTATCTTTCACCGGCGATCTGGGGTGGGAATTGCATTGCGCGCAAGAAGATCAGCTGCGGCTTTACACGGCACTGATTGATGCGGGCCGCGATTTTGGCGCGGCCCCTGTGGGCGGGCGGGCATTGATGAGCCTGCGGATTGAGAAGGGTTATGGATCGTGGAGCCGCGAGTATTCGCCGGAATATTGGCCGCAAGAGGTTGGTTTGGACAGGTTGTGCAAGCTGGACAAGGAATTTCTGAACAAGTCGGCGGCAGTTGAGGTGCTCAAGAATCCGCCGCGCGAGCAGTTGGTGATACTGGCATTGGACAGCGCCGAAACGGATGCGTCACAGGCCGATGCGACGGGGGGTGAGCCGATTTTCAAGGACGGTAAGGGCATTGGGCATGTGACATCCGGGGCTTACGGGTATTCGGTAGGGATGAGCCTGGCGTTGGGCTATGTAAAAGGTGCTGCGCCGGACGACATGGTCGAGGTGATGGTGTTGGGCGTGGCGCATAAGGCGCGCATCCTGCACGCGCCGCCGTTTGATCCCGAAGGTTTGAAGTTGAGGGCCTAAAGGAAAAGGGGCGGCTGCGCCGCGCGACATGTCTGTCAGATGCCCGGTTTGGGCATCTGACATCTGCGCCTTCGGCGAGAGTATTTGAGGAAGGGTGAAGCGGATTTAGGTATTTCGTTTTTTTGTCGGAGCGACGGATAACATCTGGAGCGCCCCGCCTTAAACCCGAACCACCCTTCACTGGCTTAATCCGAAGATTTGAAGGCGAAGGACCAATTTTGGGGTTCAAGACCAATGAGAGGCTGGCCTGGGTGTTTTTCCGGCGCGCTTACAGGGGGCGGATTTTCAACTCGGTGATCCGGTTGCCGACACGGGATGTGACCTCAAAACGGAAGCCGTGGAATGAAAAGACCTGACCTGATGTCGGGATCATTTGCGCCTCGTGAATGACCAGACCGGCGACGGTATTGGCCTCTTCATCGGGCAGCGACCAGTCGGTAGCCCGGTTCAGGTCGCGCAGGGTCATCGCACCATCGACCAGATATTGCCCGTCGTCAATTTTGCGCACCGGATGGTCGGCATCAGGGTCAAATTCATCTGTGATTTCGCCGACAATCTCTTCGAGGATGTCTTCGAGTGTGATCAGACCCTGCAAGCTGCCATACTCATCGACAACCAAAGCAAAGTGGGTTCGCCCGCGCAAGAACTGGCGCATCTGTTCGTCGAGGGTAGAGGTTTCGGGGACAAAGTAAGGCTTCGTCATCACGTCGGTGATTTTGAATGCATTCAGGCCTTCGGTGTCACCGTTTGCCGTTGCGATCAGTTTGTACATGGCCCGCAGCAGGTCTTTTGCGTGGATGACACCGATGATGTTTTCAGGATCATCCTGGAACACCGGCAAGCGGGTGTGATTGGATTCCAGACATTGGCTCAGGATGCGCTGCGGGGCCTCAGAAGCGTTGATCATTTCGATACCCGACCGGTGCAACATGATCTCTTCAACGGTGCGGTCGCCCAGATCCAATGCGCCAAGGATGCGGTCGCGGTCTTCTTTTTCGACCACACCTTCGGAGTGGCCAAGCTGCAAGGCACCGGCAATTTCTTCGCGCACGGCAAGGATGTTGCTGTCGGGATCAATTTTGACGCCAAAAAGTGACAACAGGCCCCGGACCAATAGCCGGACCGCCGCAACCATCGGTGAGAAAACCAGAACCACCCCCAGGATCGGACGCGAGACCAGAGCGGCAGCGGTCTCGGCATTGGTGATGGCATAGGTTTTTGGCAGCACTTCGGCAAAGACAAGAACCAGCAAGGTCATCACCAGCGTTGCCAGTGCCACGCCGCTTTCGCCAAAGGCTCGGGTAAAAAGCGCAGTGGCAAGGGAAGCCGCAAGAATGTTGACCAGATTGTTGCCCAGCAGAACCGAGCCGATCAGGCGTTCATTGTCTTCGGTAATCTTGAGCGCGCGCGCGGCCCCGCGTGAACCTTTGTCGGCCTGGGCACGCAATTTGCCACGCGACGCGGCTGTCAGAGCGGTTTCGGAGCCGGAGAAAAAGCCAGAGAGCACCAACAGCAGCAAGATCATTGCACAGGTGATCCAGAATGCGCTGTCGTAGGTGACAGTTGCGGGGTCCATATGGGGCGGTACCTTTGATGTTAAAGCGAAACGTAATAGACTGTTGTTATGGGTGTGCGGGCGACGTCATTCAAGGACATCAGCGGCAATCGAAATGACATTCTGGCGTAATTGTTGCCTCGGGCGCGCAACATTTTGCGGCTGGGATCGCGAATGGAGGATATGTGCCACCGCAAGGACCGTTTGTACTATCAGTCATCGGCGGCTGTTTTGCCGATGGATTTGTGGTTCTTGGCCAACGGATGGTGTTCCAAAACAAGTTTCGTCAGGGTTTCTTCCAGCACATGGGTGTAGATTTCGGTGGTTGAGACGTCGGCGTGCCCCAGCAAGGTCTGGATTGACAACAAGTCGGCGCCATTGGCCAAAAGATGGGTGGCAAAGGCATGGCGCAAAGTGTGCGGCGTGACGCGGGAAGGTGCGACACCACCGGCGACAGCGAATTCTTTGATCAACAGATAAAACCGGTGCCGGGTCAGGTGGCCGCTGGCCCCGCGTGACGGGAATAGAAACCGTGAGGGGGCGGCACCTTTGCTTTGTGCATCTTCTTGCAATTGGTCGCGGACCAGTAACCAAGCAGCGAGGGCTGCGCGGGCAGGCGGGGACAGCGGGATCAGACGCTCTTTGCCGCCCTTACCGAGAATGAGCAGCAATCGCGGATCACCCCTTGTGGTGCTGACCGGCAGGCTGACCAGTTCGGTCACGCGCATGCCTGTTGCATATAATAATTCCATCAGGCAGGTGTTGCGGATCTTTTCGATCGTGTTGCGGCCAGAGTTGCGCGCCGCGTCAAGCAAGCGGTCTACATCATCTTCACCGAGGGTTTTTGGCAATCGCTTGTCGCGTCCGGGGCCGGATATCTGGATGGCAGGGTTGTCTTTGCGCCAGGATTCTTCAAATGCGAAACGGTAAAGCTGCTTGATGGCGGATAGTCTGCGGGCGCGTGTCGATTTGGCCAGCCCCTGGGCGTCGCAATAGACAAGATAGGCCTCAACATCAGCGCGGGAGGCGGTGTCAAATCCGATAGATTTTTGCGTCAGCCAATTTTCAAAATCCAGCAGATCGCGCCCATAGGCCAAAAGTGTGTTGCGTGCGGATCCGACTTCGGCGGCCTGTGCCTCAAGAAATGCAGATATCCAATGCGCGGTGGGCATCAGTTGATCGGTTCTATTAAAAGAACCTGAAGGGCCGCGCGTCTTGCGGTGTCTTCCAGGCCAAGCGCACGCAGGGTGCCAAGGGCTTTTGTCAGGGACGACAAATCGCCCCTTGCGCCGTCATCCAGCATTTTCAGTGTACGCAGAATGGTCTCGCCAAGACGGTTTTGGGCGACCATATCGGACAGATCTGCAGGTGCAGCCTGGCGCGAAAAGCCGGAAATTACGGCGCGCGCCTTGGGATCGGTTTGTTGGGGAAGAGTATCTGTCGCGCCTGAGGCAATGGCGGTGTAAAGCCCGGCGTTTGATTGTTGCCCTGAGGCTTTGGCGGTTTCATATTCCGGCGACAAAAGCGCCATTTCAAAGGCGATCCGCCCGGCAGAACCCGACAAGGTAAGCCCGGTCAACTGATCTGCGAACAGTGTTGCAAAAGCGACCTCAAGCTGGGCGGCCTGCATGGCGCGCCATGCGGAAGGCAATGTCTTTTCAACAGCCGATGTGCTGCCAGTCCCCAGAGCCGTTTCAAATTTTTGCAACGCTTCAACCCGGTCCCATATGCCGCCGGAGGCTGCTGGCAGACGGGCGGTGTAAATGCCTAAAAACCGGTTGTCGGGCAGGGCGCCGACGCGGGTCAGACGCTCTGCGGCTTCAAGCTGGCTTTTCCAGCCGGCGAGATCGCGCAAATCGGCCACAGCATATTCGCGTGACAATGTTCGCGTCGACAGCGGCTCTCCGATGGTTTCATGCAAGCGAAACAGCAGCGGCGTCATTTTTGCAGGTGTCGGCATGGGTTGCGCGTCTTCAAAAGCGTCCGGATGCAAAAACCTGTCCAGCAGATCGGCATCGGCGTCCGGTATGACGCCAACAGCGCGGCCGGTGTCCAGCATAAGGGCTGCGTCATTCCAATGCCCGGTACGGGCGGCGCAAAACACCCGGTGCGCATAAGAAGGCGCCAAATGGGGAACACTGGGCAGTATCGCACAGGCCGCATCCTCAGAACCAATCAGAAGGCTTAAATCCATGTAGGTTGCGAAATGTGCGGCGTCGCGTGTGGGCCCGGATTGTTCGATCAGTGACATCGCCGGATCGAGTGCACCGAACCGTTGCAGCGCCGCGACACGGGCAAGGGTGAAAATATCTTGCTGGGATGCGTCCCCTTTCGGCCCCTCCGCTTCGGCCAGAAGCAAAGTGAACAACAAGGACCGTGCGGCGGGCAGACGTAAATCTGGCAGGCGGCGCAACAAAGCACTGACGCGCGAGGTTTCACTGCCAAACCAGATGTTGCCGGGCAATCCGGTGACAGCACGCGGCACCAATCCAACCTGACGTGACTGGGTTTGCCCAAGTTCGGTAACCGTCACCTGCGGGATTGTCCCCGAATGGGTGATCGGCGGTTCGGTCTGTTTGGGCATTCCAACCGGTGTCAGGGTTGCGGGCGCGGGGTTTTGTTCCAGCCAGTCGATAACCGACAACGGCTGATCCGAAACGACAGCAGCGACCCGGTTATCTGATTGGTTCTGGGCAAGCGCATCCAGACCAAACAATCCGCAACCGCAGATCAAAATTCCGACACTGATGAGGCGTTTAATTTGCATCCAGGACCACAGGTTCGCGCATTTCGCTTTGCGGTGCCGAGAAATCGACACCAAAAAACGGCCCGACGTAGGCATAGCCCACCAAGCCGATAAACCCGATAATAATCAGGTATATCAGCGCCTTAAATATTCGTCCCATCAAATACAATGCCCCGGAGTTGTCACGATTGATCTAACTTATATATGGCCTTTTGGGCAATTTCACGTCATTCACAAAACTATGAGAGAAATTGAGCAATCCATGGCCGAGACAGCCGCCAAAAACTCTGCGTATCACCTGAAAAAAACCGTTGTGATGGTGGGTATGATGGGGGCGGGGAAAACGGCTGTGGGGCGCGCGCTTGCCGTGAAACTTGGTGTGCCTTTTGTTGATTCCGACGCCAAGATTGTCGAGGCCGCAAATATGAGCGTCCCAGAAATTTTTGCGCGCGACGGCGAGGCGTTTTTTCGCAAACGCGAGGCGCAGGTAATTGCCCGTTTGCTGGATCAGGCACCGGGGATATTATCCGTCGGCGGCGGCGCGTTTCTATCTGCAGCCAATCAGCAAGAGATTTCTGCAAAAGGCGTTTCAGTCTGGCTGAATGCGGATCTTGACCTGCTGTGGTCGCGGGTGCGCCATCGCGATACCCGGCCTTTGTTGCGCACCAAGAACCCGCGAGAAACGCTGACTGCTTTGTTTGCGGATCGGGTGCCGCTCTATGAAAAGGCGGATCTGAGCGTGCGTTGCATGCCAAAACTGTCAATTGAAGAAATGGCGCAGCGGGTGATTGAAACATTGCTGAGCCGTCCGGATGTACTGGAGAGCTCGAATGCGTGAACAGGTGACGGTCGATTTGCCGGGGCGCGAATATGACATTGAGATCGGGCCGGGACTATTGGCCGACGCAGGCACATTTATTGCGCCGATGCTGCAACAGCCACGTGTTGCGATTATCACCGACCAGAACGTCGCCCGCCTGCATCTTGATGCGCTGACGGCCGGGTTGTCGGCACAGGGGATTGAGGCATTATCGCTGGTCATGATGCCGGGCGAGGGCACTAAATCATGGGACAGTCTGAAACTGTGCCTTGGCTGGCTGCTGGATCAGAAAATCGAACGCAATGATGTTGTTGTTGCCTTTGGCGGCGGTGTGATTGGCGATCTGGCAGGCTTTGCTGCAGCGACGCTGCGGCGCGGGGTGCGGTTTGTGCAAATCCCCACATCGCTTTTGGCCCAGGTCGACAGTTCCGTCGGCGGTAAGACCGGGATCAACGCGGCACATGGCAAAAACCTGATCGGGGCGTTTCACCAGCCCAGTTTGGTCTTGGCCGATACGGACGTATTGAACACGCTAAGCCCGCGCGATTTTCTGGCCGGATATGGCGAAGTTGTGAAATATGGACTTCTGGGGGATCTGGATTTCTTTGAATGGCTGGAAGCAAACGGTATGGCGCTGGCTGCGGGTGATGGCGCGGCCCAGACCCAAGCGGTGAAACGATCCGTCGCGATGAAGGCGGGCATTGTCACGCGCGACGAGACCGAGCAGGGCGAGCGTGCACTGTTGAACCTGGGCCACACGTTCTGTCACGCGCTTGAGGCGGCAACCGGCTATTCGGACCGGTTGTTGCACGGCGAAGGTGTCGCCATTGGCTGTGCGTTGGCGTTTGAGTTGTCGGCCCGTCTGGGCCTGTGTTCTCAGGAAGATCCAAGCCGGGTTCGCGCCCATTTGGCGGCAATGGGCATGAAGACCGATCTGAGCGACATTGACGGAGAACTGCCCGATGCGGCGGGTTTGTTGAACCTAATGGGGCAGGACAAAAAAGTCGTGGCGGGACGGTTGAATTTCATTCTTGCGCGGGGGATTGGACAAGCGTTTGTAACCGATGAGGTACCGCATGACGCCGTTTTATCCGTTTTGCATGACGCCCTGAAACAGAGACAGTAACAAAAAAAACGCAGAGCATTCGCCCTGCGTTTTGTCAGTGATATTGTTTGGGAAAACGGGGTTGGTTCAGAACGGAATTTCATCATCCAAATCGCGCGATGGGGCGCTGCCGCCACCAGATCCGCCGCTTG
Organism: Sulfitobacter sp.; assembly: GCA_049680295.1. Taxonomy (GTDB): domain Bacteria; phylum Pseudomonadota; class Alphaproteobacteria; order Rhodobacterales; family Rhodobacteraceae; genus JBAUHN01. The sequence goes on along the minus strand of JBAUHN010000159.1, from coordinate 3,816 downwards.
AAGGTGGGCCACTGTCATAGCCACCGCCCGATGGGCCACTGTCGTAGCCACCACCGCCGCCGCCGCCGCCATCGCGACCGTCCAGCATGGTAAGCGTGCCGTTAAAGCCTTGCAGCACAACTTCGGTGGAATACTTGTCCTGACCCGATTGATCCTGCCATTTGCGGGTTTGCAACTGGCCTTCAATATATACTTTCGAGCCTTTTTTCAGATATTGCTCGGCGATGCGCACAAGACCTTCCTGAAAAATGGCGACCGAGTGCCATTCTGTTTTTTCTTTCCGCTCGCCGGTGTTGCGGTCTTTCCATGCCTCCGACGTGGCAATGCGCAGATTGCAGACTTTGCCACCGTTCTGGAATGTGCGGACTTCGGGGTCGCGCCCCAGATTGCCGATGAGAATTACTTTGTTGACTGAGCCGGCCATTGTGCCCCCTTGGTTGGTTAAAACAGATTGCGCGCGAATCCGGTTGGCGCTGTTGAAAGGCTTTATATCGACGCCAGCCATATTGAGACATAGTTAACTGCACATGAATTCTACTCAAACGTGATGAGGACCTAAAGGATTGGACCCAAGCGACAATTACGTTATGTTGCTGCGGATCGCGAGCGTAGTGTGTTCTGGGGGACGAATGATCAAAGTAGTGAAATCTGGGGTCGCGGTGGCGGCTGCCCTATCGGTATTGGGTGCAATGCCCGCGCAGGCAGAGGTATTTTCCTCCAAAAGCCGCAATTCTCTTTTCGCATCGCAAAAACGATTGCTGGATACACGGGCGTCCAAACAATATTCAAACTCTATCCGGTTAAAACCACCAACGGTGAACACGCCAAGCAAATGGAACACGCCATCCTATACCGGTAAATACAAGGGCCAGTATCTGAATATGGCGCGTCAGGCCGCGCAACGCTACGGTGTGCCAGAGGACTTGTTTTTGCGTCTGGTGCAGCAGGAAAGCGGCTGGAACCCGAACGCCAAATCCCACAAAGGTGCATTTGGTCTTGCTCAGTTGATGCCGCAAACTGCGCGTGTCTTGCGGGTTGATCCACGCGATCCACACCAGAACCTTGATGGTGGCGCACGCTACCTCAAGCAGCAGTTCCAGGAATTTGGTACGTGGCGACTGGCATTGGCGGCCTATAATGCCGGGCCTGCAGCGGTAAAAAAATATGGTGGCGTGCCGCCTTACCGCGAAACCAAAAATTACGTTCGCATTATCTGGGGCAGCTGAAACACGCCCTATTCCGATCACCTTTCGCGTGTTGGGGTAATTTTCCACACTCTTAGCGTGAAGCTGACATGTTTTTGTCCAGTTTTATTGCAAATTGTAACTGAACGTTGCGCTTTGCAGGATTACGCCATGTCGACCACCAGCTTTCAGGCCCGTATTTCACGGATCGAACAACCAGCCACGGCCGGGCCGACAGTGATGCCCAGACCTGCCCCTAAAATAAAAGATGGCGCCCGGACCAAACGATTGCCGCGTCGGGGCCGGATCACCCGGCGTCGATTTCTGGCCTGTAGTATTGCGGCTATTTGCGGCGGTGTGGTCGGTGTATTGCTGTCTGGCGCATTGGATACATCCTCTGCCTGGGGGCCGGGTACAGACTTAAACGCAGTTCTGCTGACGCCGACATTGATTGCGATGATGCTGGCACCGCTATTTGTGGCCATGTCGATGTTTGTGCGCAATGTGCGCCCGGGCATTCTTTATGCGTCACTCAGCTATTTTTTGGCGATTGTCGTATTGTTTATGGTCTGAGCTATTTGCCTATCACAATCGTCTCGGCGCAGGCGACCCATGTTTGGGCCGCCCCAGTGGTCCAAATCCTACTCGGCGGCCAGTTCAATCACCGGCTCCATTTCCGCCAGTTTCTCATCTGTTAAGTGACATTTCATCTGATGGCCATCGGCCAGCATGCGTACAGGCGGCACTTCTTTTTCGCACAGACCGCCCGGAACTTCTGATTTCCACCGACAGCGCGTCTGGAACGGACAACCGGGCGGCGGGTTCATTGCCGATGGGATGTCGCCCTCAAGCACGATGTGCTTTTTCTTGACAGAAGTGTCCGCAATAGGCACCGCCGACAGCAGCGCCTCCGTATAGGGGTGGTAAGGCGGCGAGAACACCTGATCCGTGCTGCCCAATTCAACCACATGGCCCAGATACATTACCATCACCCGGTCACTCAGATAGCGGACAATCGACAGATCGTGGCTGATAAACAGCAAGGTGGTTTTATGTTCGCGCTGAATTTCCATCAGCAGATCGGTCACCGCCGCCTGCACAGAAACATCAAGCGCCGACACAGGCTCATCCGCCACAACAATCCGCGCATCCCCTGCAAACGCACGGGCGATGCCGACGCGTTGCTTTTGACCACCCGACAATTGGCGCGGCATCCGGGTGGCAAATTCACGCGGCAGTTTTACCAGATCCAGCAGTTTAAGCATCCGGTCCTGGCGTTCCGCTTCAGATGCGCCGATGCCAAAAATCTCCAGCGCCCGGATGATCTGGCGTCCGACGGTCATCGACGGGTTCAGCGTATCAAACGGATTTTGGAACACCATCTGAATGTCGGCCACGGTCTTTGTATTCCGCGCCTCAATCGGTGTGCTCTCGATGGCGTTATTGTCCAGCAGGATGCTGCCCTCGGTTGCTGTCTCCAGGCCCATCAGAACCTTGGCAAATGTGGATTTGCCACAGCCGCTTTCGCCGACAATCGCCAGTGTTTCAGATTCGCGCGCCTCAAAGCTGAGGGTTTCATTGGCTTTGACGACCTTTTTATTGCCGCCGCCAAAGATCACGTTTGCCGCAACCTCATAGTATTTCTTGAGGTTGTCGATTTTCAGAACAACCTTGCCAATGTCGCCTTTTTGTTTGACCTCGGCCAATTCCATCGGCGCCTGCCAGTCGATTTCCTTGAACTTCAGGCAGCGCGAATGGTGGCGGTCATTGCCGGGGACCGGCTCCATCTTGATGTCACTGCGGTCACAGCGACCGGCTTCGAAATAGTCGCAACGCGGGCCAAAGTTACAGCCCTTCGGCCGTTCATGCGGCAAAGGAAAGTTACCGGGAATCGCAACCAGGGGCCGCGCGTTTTTATCCGCGCCGGGCAGGGGGATCGACCGGAAAAGCGCCTGCGTATAGGGGTGTTGCATCTCATCGAAAACATCCTCGATTGAGCCGCGTTCAACTGCTTCGCCGGAATACATCACACAAATCCGGTCACAGGTCTCCAACACCAGTCCAAGGTTGTGGCTGATAAACAGCATCGAGGTGCCGTATTTGCGCCCCAGATCCTTAACCAGTTCGACAATCGCCGCCTCAACCGTCACGTCCAGCGCCGTGGTCGGCTCGTCCAAAATCAGCAACGATGGCTCCGACATCAGCGCCATGGCGATAACAATGCGCTGCTGCTGGCCACCAGACAGTTGGTGCGGAAACGAATTCAAAATACGCGCAGGATCGGGCAGTTTGACATCCGTGACCACCTGAAGCGCGCGGTCATAAGCGTCCTGTTCTGTGGCCCCCTGATGGATCATCGGGACTTCCATCAACTGCTTGCCGATCTTCATCGCCGGGTTCAGCGATGCCATTGGCTCTTGATAGATCATCGCAATTTCAGAGCCGCGAATGTCGCGCAGTTCTTCCTGACTCATTTCCCCCAGATCGCGGCCTTTGAATTTGATCGACCCGCCCACCACACGGCCGTTTTTTCCAAGGTCCTGCATCACCCCCAGGGCGACGGTGGATTTACCGCAACCGGATTCGCCGACCAGACCGACGGCCTCTCCCGGTTTGACCGCGACCGAGAAAT
>JBAUHN010000158.1:0-17433 GCA_049680295.1 Sulfitobacter sp. | reverse complement strand
GCCCTGAACCTTGCAGTGGCCGACGCAAAACGCGAGGAACGCCTGAATGCAGCCGGCGAAGGCGTCGAAATCATCGAAGTTGTCGTGACCGAGAACGCGCGCATCAACGGCAAATCCGCGCAAACCGTCGGGCTGGCGTGGCGACAGAACACCGTATTGCTGGGCCTGTCACGGCGCGGAAAACGGATCACCAGACACCTGCGTCAAACACCCTTGGCGGTGGGCGATATCCTGTTGCTTTTGGTGCCGCGTGACCGGGCCAGCGACGTGACCGACTGGCTGGGCTGTCTGCCCCTGGCCGATCGAGGGCTGGCAGTTACAGAAGACAGCAAGGTCTGGCTGGCGATTGGTCTGTTCGGAGGGGCTGTGGCAGCGGCCAGCTTTGGCCTGGTCTACCTGCCGATTGCACTGGGGCTGGTGGTGGTGGCCTATGTGCTGACCCGAATTGTGCCCCTGTCCGAGCTTTACGATCACATCGAATGGCCGGTGGTCGTGTTGCTGGGGTCGATGATCCCGCTTGGGTCAGCATTGGAAACTTCGGGCGGCACAGAACTGATTGCTGGGGCCTTGATCAACTGGACTGGTGGCATGCCCGCATGGGCAGTGCTGACCATCTTGATGATTGTCACAATGTCGCTGTCAGATGTTCTAAACAATACCGCCACCACGATTGTGGCAGCCCCGGTGGCCATTCAAATGGCCCAAACACTTGGGGTATCACCCGATCCGTTTTTGATGGCCGTTGCGGTTGCCGCCTCTTCCGCCTTCCTGACGCCGATTGGACATAAGAATAATACGCTGATCCTTGGGCCGGGCGGCTACAGCTTTGGGGACTACTGGCGTATTGGCCTGCCGCTGGAAGTGATCGTGGTCGCCGTCTCAATCCCGGCGATACTGGTATTTTGGCCCCTCTGACCAAAACCCCACGCGCCAGACATCAGGCAGCTTTTCCGCAGGAAAATGCCTGAGACATGTCGTGCGGCGCGGCCGCTCATCCAGCTCTGACTACGGCGTAATGACACCGCGCTCGGTTACGATCATGTCAAGCGGTTGATCGGTCTGCTCCAGCGGCAATTCTTCCGCTTCCTGTGCTGAAAATGCGTATCCTATCGCCAGCGTTGCCCGGCGGCTTCGCAACACTTCCAGCGTGCGGTCGTAAAACCCGCCGCCATATCCCAGCCGCCCGCCATTCCGGTCAAAAGCCACCAGTGGCACGATCAGAATTTCCGGCTCGAAAAACACTTCCTCCAAGGGTATCTGCGCGCCAAAGGGGCCATCTTTCAACGCGACATCCGGCTCCCACTTGGCAAAGCGCAGCGGATGCCCGGCAGCGACAATCACCGGCACGCCAACGGTGCCATGCGCCGATGCTTCGGCCATGGCCGGAACCGGATCAATTTCCGTCCGGATCGGCAAATACCCCGAAATTGGAACACCGCGATACCCTGCCAGCACTTCGGACAACATGCCGCCCCCAGCCCCTGACGCTGCCTGATGCGCGACTTTGCGACGCGCGAAAGCGGCTTTGCGCGCGGCAGCTTTGATCTCGGCAAGATCGTTCATAGCAACACCGTTGCAGCCAGACCCAGAAAGGCGAAAAAGCCCACAACATCCGTCACCGTGGTCACAAACGCGCCGGAGGCCAATGCGGGATCAATGCCGATGCGTTCCAGTATCACCGGAATGACTGTACCGGCAAATCCGGCGATCACCAAATTGATCACCATCGCTGCCGCGATCACATAGCCCAGCGCAGGTGATCCGAACCAGACCATCCCGACGACCCCCATAACAACCGCAAATATCACCCCATTTACCAAACCAACCAAGACCTCGCGCCGGATCACGCGCCAGACGTTGGCGCCGGTCAAATCTTTGGTCGCAATGGCGCGCACCGCCACCGTCAGGCTTTGCGTGCCCGCATTCCCGCCCATCGAGGCCACAATCGGCATCAGCACCGCCAAAGCCACCAGTTGCGAAATCGCGGCCTCAAATTGCGAGATTACTATTGAGGCGGCAATTGCCGTTACCAGATTAACCGCAAGCCACGGCAGGCGTTGGCGTGTCGTCTCGATCACCCGGTCTGACAATGATCCTTCGCCAACCCCTGCAAGGCGCAGGATGTCTTCCTCATGTTCTTCATCCAGCACCACCATCGCGTCGTCGATGGTAATGATGCCGATCAAACGCCCCTCGTCGTCGACGACGGGTGCAGAAATCAGGTGATACTGGTTGAATGCATAGGCCACATCGCCTTCGTCGCGCAGGGCGGGGATGACGTGAAATGTCTCTTCGGTCAGATCTCTCAGCGGCACTGCGCGTGGCGACCGCATCAGCTTGCCCAGTGACACATTGCCAACAGGGTGCAGGCGTGGGTCGACGATGACAATGTGATAAAACTGGTCCGGCAGATCGTCTTCCGGGGTGGACCGCAGGTAATCAATCGCTTCGCCCACGGTCCAATGTTCTGGCGACATCACCACTTCGCGCTGCATCAAACGCCCAGCGGAGTATTCCGGGAATGTCAGTGCTTGTTCAACCGCCGCCCGGTCGGTGTCATCCAACGCCTGAAGGATCGCCGATTGCTGGTCGTCTTCCAGATCTTCGACCAGATCGACAACATCGTCGCTGTCCATATCCCGCACAGCTTCGGCCAAAACCTGCGGGTGAAGAATTGCGATGACGTCTTCGCGGATCGCTTCATCCAGTTCCGAAAGGATTTCCCCGTCAAATTCGCGATCATAAAGCCGGATCAGCCGGGTACGGTCATAGGCGTTTAGTTGTTCCAGAAGGTCGGCGATGTCGGCCGCATGCAGCGGCTCCATCAGCTCTGTCAGCTTGGCCTGATCTTCGATATCTACCGCATAAAGGATCGCCGAGATGTCTTTGCGATCCAGAAGGTAGGCTTCGTCCTCACGGTCGGCTTCCAGCTCTGTCGATTGGTCTGACATGAAAAGCCTCCGTTGTTTTCCCGCAACCTTACTGGCCGTGACATATGGATACAATGGGGCCAAAAATACATCCACGAACACTTGAACGATTTACCTAAACCCAAGGGCGGTTTAGGAAGATACCTATGCGCAATCAAAACCTTCTCCTCGGTCACATATTCGAAACCTCCGGCAATCCGCTGACAGTCCCTTGGCAAGACGTCGTGACAATCAACAGCAACGGTGCGGTGCTGATTGAGGACGGTAAGATATTGGCCGTCGGCAACAGCACCGACATGCGCCGCGCCTATCCGAAAGCAGCGGTTCATGACTATTCAAGTCACCTGATCTGCCCCGGCTTTGTCGACGCCCATGTTCATTATCCGCAAACCGCCATCATCGCCAGTTGGGGCAAACGCCTGATCGACTGGCTGAACACCTATACATTCCCCGAAGAAATACGCCTGGCTGATCCCGAATATGCGCGCACCATTGCAGATCGCTATCTCGATCTGGCTTTGGCCTATGGCACCACAACGGTGTGTTCCTATGCCACCATTCACCCCGCCAGCGTTGACGCATTTTTTGAGGCGGCCACTGCGCGCCGCCTGCGGGTTGTGGCAGGCAAGACCTGCATGGACCGCAACGCACCCGACGGGTTGCGCGACACGGCGCAATCGGCCTATGACGACAGCAAGGGATTGATCAAAGCTTGGCACGGCAAGGACCGCCTGTCCTATGCGATCACGCCGCGATTTACGCCGACCTCTACGCCGGAACAAATGGCAGCACTAGGCGCACTTTGGGCAGAATACCCCGAGTGTCTGATGCAAACCCATCTCAGCGAACAGACAGATGAAATCGCCTGGGTCCGCGATCTACATCCGCAGGCCAAGGATTATCTGCACACCTATGAAACCCAAAGGCTGATTGGCGAGCGCGCGGTCTTTGGCCATGCCATCCACCTGGAGCCGCGCGAGATTGATCAATTGACCGAAAGCGGCGCGGCTTTGGTGCATTGCCCGACGTCTAACACATTTATCGGGTCGGGCCTGTTTGATCTGGCCGGGCTAGCCGCGCGCAATATTCCGGTGGGGCTGGCGACGGATACTGGCGGCGGTTCCTCATTTTCCATGCTGCGCACGATGGCCGCAGCCTATGAAATCTCGCAATTGCGCGGCACGGCTTTGCATGCAGCACAGCTATTGTGGCTGGCGACCGCCGGCTCTGCACGCAGTTTGCATCTGCATGACAAAATTGGCCGCATTGCACCGGGATATGAGGCGGATATCTGCATATTGGATCTGACTTCAACACCGGCCATCGCGCAACGCAGTGATCGCGCCCAGGATATTTGGGAGGCGGTTTTCCCCACTATTATGATGGGCGATGACCGGGCCATTCACGCCGTTTGGGTATCAGGGCAGAAGGTCGATCAACCGCGCTAGCACTTTGGGTTGGCCAGCACCATGACCCAGATATTGGGGTTGACCCCAATGACTGCGAATTCGGTCGCGGATTTGTTCAGCATGTTTTTTCGGTGACCTGGCGAATTTTTCCAAGCGCGCATAACCTCAGCCAGATTGCGCTGACCCTTGGCGATATTTTCTGCAACAAAACACCAGCGATATCCCTGGGCGCTGACGCGGTGCGACACGTTCGATCCATCGCTGCCTTTGTGCGAAAAAAACCTTTTGCGCGCCATGTCGTTTGCGTGGGCAATGGCAGCGGCTTCAAGCGTTCGTGAATATTTGATCGGCGCGCGGTTCTTGGCAGCACGCAGCGCATTGATCGCGTCTGTCGCGACTGAATTGGCAGCAGCCGGTGCCGCCATGGTCAGTAAATAAACAGCCAGAATTACGCGTATCATACATCATCCATCAAAGCCTTTGCCATCGCCTTTTGTTTGCCGATAACTGTGGCCAGATTAAGGCTGGTCATATGCCCATCGCGCACCACGGGGCGACCGTCGACGATCAGATCACGCACCGTTGTCGGCCCCGCCAACAAAAGTGCTGCCGGGTCCCAGCTGCCAGCAGCTTCTATGCCAGAGGCGTCCCAGATGGCGATATCGGCGCGTTTGCCAATGCTGATGCGACCACATTCAGGGCGTCCCAAAACATCTGCGCCGCCACGGGTCGCGATCTCAAGGGCCGCGCGTGGGCTCATCGCGTCTGCACCATTTGCCACACGTTGCAACAGCATCGCCTGGCGCGCCTCGGCAATCAGGTTGCTCGCGTCATTGCTGGCAGATCCATCAACGCCCAAACCAACATTCACACCGGCGCCCCGCATCGCCCGGACCGGGGCAATCCCGCTGCCAAGCCGACAGTTTGAGCAAGGGCAATGGGCCACACCCGTCCCGGTTTCGGCGAAAAGAGCAATCTCAGACGGATCGAGTTTGACGCAATGCGCGTGCCAGACGTCTGGCCCGACCCAGCCCAGATCTTGCGCATATTGCCCCGGACGCATGCCGAATTTCTCAAGGGAATAAGCGATATCTTCTTCGTTTTCGGCCAGGTGAGTGTGCAACATCACGCCTTTGTCGCGTGCCAGCAGGGCGGCATCACGCATCAGGTTCTGGCTGACGGAAAACGGCGAACAAGGTGCGATGCCAACGCGGCACATGGACCCCTGTGAAGGATCGTGGAACGCGTCGATCACCCGAATGCAGTCCTCAAGGATCGTGCTTTCATCTTCGACCAGCGTATCAGGCGGCAGGCCGCCCTCACTTTCGCCTATGCTCATCGCGCCGCGCGTGGGCTGAAACCGCAAACCAACTTCGGCGGCGGCGTGAATGGTGTCGTCCAGGCGGCTGCCGTTTGGATAAAGATACAGATGATCGGCACTCAGGCTGCAACCGCTGAGCGCCAGTTCGGCCAGTCCGATCTGCGCCGATATGAACATATGGTCCGGCGTAAAGCGCGCCCAGATCGGGTAGAGCGTTTGCAGCCAGCCAAACAACAGCGCATTTTGTGCCTCTGGCACCGCGCGCGTCAGGGTTTGATAGAGGTGGTGATGTGTGTTGACCAACCCCGGCGTGACAACACAACCCGCCGCCTCGATCACGTCGCCGGTGGTGGTTAGCCCCTGCCCCACACCCGTGATCACCCCGTCGCGAACCCGCACATCCGCCCCGCGCAATTCGCGGCGTGCATCATCCATCGTCAGGATGTGATCAGCATTTCGGATCAGTAACTCTGTCATGTTACATTTGCCTTCAGAATGGCCAAAGCCTGCGCATGAATGGCTTTGTTCGCAGCGGCAATCGCCCGCCCCCCCGCATGTGCAGGCCCGCCCTGCCAATCGGTCACGATCCCACCGGCGGCATGGATCAACGCAATAGGCGCTTGAATATCATAAGACTGCAGACCAGCCTCGATCACCAGATCAATCTGCCCTGCGGCCAGCAGCGCATAGGCGTAGCAATCCATGCCATAGCGGGTCAATTGCACCTGGCTTGCGACAGCATCAAAGGCGCGCCTTTCAATGTTGGACCCAACTTGCGGGAAAGTGGTAAAAAGGGTGGCCTGGCTTAAGTCGCGGGCCCTGCGTGTCGCAATCACGCCATTGCCATGGGGGCCGCGAAAATACGCGCCCTTAGGTGTACCTTCAAATCGTTCGCCGATGTAGGGCTGGTCAATCAGACCATAAAACGGCCCGTCGCCGTCAGATACTGCAATCAGCACACCCCAAGTCGGCGTTCCGGCCACAAATCCACGCGTCCCGTCGATGGGGTCCAATACCCATGTCAGCCCAGATGTGCCAGCCTGTCCGCCATATTCTTCGCCCAGAATCGCATCATTGGGACGCTGGTCGGACAACACCGCGCGCATTGCTTTTTCAGCCGCGCGATCAGCAAGGGTTACTGGATCATACCCCCCCGCAATCTTGTTTTCAGTCTGTAAGTTTGCCGTGCGAAAGTACGGTAAAATAGCGGACTTCGCGGCGTCAGCAAGCAAGTGAGCTACGCGATTTATGTCTGAATCGAACACTGTCATACAATCGACGTGCCACTCTGGCGCGCCTATTGCAAGGCAGATTGATCAGGGTATCGGCTAATTACGCCGCATCACTCAACACGCGGGCCAGTTCGAACAAGCGCCGACGCTGGTTTTCGGGAATTGCATAATAAGAGCGAATAAGATCCATCGCCTCTTTGTCACCCATCATATCGACCGGCATATCGCTGTTGGTTTCCGACGTTGCGGCCCCGTTTTTCAGGCCTTCAAAAAAGAAGGAAACGTCAACGTCCAGCGCATCTGCAATATCCCACAAGCGCGACGCACTCACCCTATTCGCGCCGGTCTCATACTTTTGGATTTGCTGGAACTTAATGCCCACCAATTCTGCCAGACTTTGTTGTGTCATTCCCGTCAACCATCGCCTTTGGCGAACGCGTTTTCCAACGTGAACATCAACCAAATGTGCCATAAAAATCCCCTTGTTCAGTAACAAAACAAATGCGCACGGCAACGCCAGTGCACACACTCCACCCCACCCGTTTTGCCACGGGTGCAACCACAATACGCGATTTGTATCTTCAATCAACAAATAATACCATCTTTTTAAGCGATCATACCGTGATACCGCTCTATCTAAGGGTGATTTGTGTGCAAATGATATTTCTGCGGTGTAACAAAGGAATAAATTGGAATTTGGATTGGAACCTGTTTTTGTAACGCCACAGAAACCTGGACACCTTCAATCCAGAGTTGTCACCACGGAGAATATATGCGCGCATTTCAAATTCCGGCCGCCGGCGCGGCCCCGACACTGACCGATATTTCGGTGCCAACCCCTGGGTCAAAAGATGTCAGGCTGGCTATCAAAGCCTGCGGGTTGAACTTTGCCGATTTGTTGATGGTAACCGGCACGTACCAGGACACTCCCAACGCGCCTTTTACCATGGGACTGGAGGTCGCGGGAATTGTGGACGCTGTCGGTAAGGACGTCAGCGGTTTGACGCCGGGCGACCGGGTTGCGGTTTTTGGCGGCCAGGGCGGTTTGGCAGATTTTGGTGTTTTCCCCGCCGACCGCATCGTGAAAATACCTGATGAGATGTCGTTTGATGATGCGGCCGCTTTTCAGATTGCCTATGGCACCAGTCATCTGGCGTTGACGCACCGGGCGCATTTGCAAAAGGGTGAAACGCTTTTGGTCCTTGGGGCTGCGGGTGGCGTTGGTCTGACGGCCGTTGAAATCGGTAAGCATCTGGGCGCGACGGTGATTGCCGTTGCCCGCGGTGCCGACAAACTGGCGGTTGCCAAATCGGCCGGCGCCGATCACCTGCTTGACGCGGACACGGACGATCTGCTGGGCGCGCTCAAGGCATTGGGCGGTGTCGATGTCGTTTACGACCCGGTCGGGGGCGACGCATTCAAGGCCGCCTTTCGCGCTTGCAAACCCGAAGCGCGGATTCTGACCATTGGCTTTGCCAGCGGCGACGTCCCAAAAGTGCCCGCCAATCATTTGCTGGTCAAAAACATCTCGCTGCTTGGGTTTTACTGGGGCGGGTATATGGCGTTCAAACCGCAGACCCTGATCAACAGTCTGAACGCCCTGATGGCGCTGTATGTCGCGGGATCTATCAAACCCCACATCAGCCACAGATTGCCCCTGGCGCAAGCGGCAGAGGGGTTGGACCTGCTGCGTTTGCGAAAATCAACCGGCAAGGTTGTGATCACGATGTGACCGATCCCCTGTGGTTTCGGTTTAACCGGCCTTTAAACGCACAACATCTGACCCACAAAAATGCCGACGCAGAAAATCTGCCAACGCGTCATGCACAACCCCGCGTGAGGTGTCAGCGCCGTAAAGATTGATAAACTGCATGGGCAGGTCAGGCAGGGTGCCGTTGTGGTCAATCCGCTCCAGATGCGGCGGCTCGGTGCCTTCGATCATGGCGTGGATTGCAAGATCCGCACTGACCGTCGCCTCGATTGTGCGGTCACTATCGGTTTCGACCACCACATCCCAAGGCACACCGGATGTGTCCAGCGCAGCCACAACATTGGACCGAAACGTGCAGATGCGCCCGAATGCCAATTTAAGTGGCTTGTGTCGCCATGCCGATCCATTTTGCGCCCCCACCCAGCGCAACGGCTTTTTGCATAAGGTTTCGCTGCCCGGTTCGGTCTGGGTTTCTGTCGTCAGAATCATATCGCATTTGCCCTTGGCAAACATATCCTTAAGGTTCCGAGTGTGCGACGATTCAAGTTGAACTTTGACCCGTGGAAAGGCCGAATGGAACTGCTTTAGCACCTGCGGAATCGCCGGATAGACAATGTCGTGCGGCACGCCAATGGAGATTTCACCTTCATAGGCCTGATCTGTCAGGCGGCTGATCACCTCGTCATTCAAGGCCACCATGCGACGTGCGAACACCAGCAGCTGTTCGCCCGATGCCGTCAGCGCGATGGTGCGCCCGGAGCGGTCCAGCAGTTCAAGGCCCAGCAATTCCTCTAACCGTTTAAGCTGCATGGAAACCGCCGACTGGGTGAGATGCAAAAACCCAGCAGCGCGCGTCACGCCGCCTGCATCAGCAACTGCTACAAATGACCTAAGCGTCGTTACATCCAAATTTCTCATATCACCATCCTTGATGTATTCGATCATAAACATTCGTTTTCAATATTAGACCGAGCTTGTCATATATATCAAGTAATTTGATGAAACAGGAATTACGCATCACATATCGAAGATAGGAGAGCGCATCATGACCGCTTCAACTCAGACCACCCGCCGCCACAGGTTTGCGCCCAAGGCCGGCCCGCGTTTGCCGTTCTTTCAACTGATTGCTTTTTGGCGGTCGCGCAACAGTCTGGCCAACTTGGACGCACGGGCGCTGGATGATATCGGTGTCAGCCGCGCGGAGGCCTTGAAAGAAGCACGCAAACCGTTTTGGGATGTGCCAAATACTTGGAAATACTGAAGTTCGACCCAAAGAAATCCGCTTTTTGCCCGGTCAAATTGACGTTCTGCGACCCGCATTGCGAAAAAATCTACTGACCCGGGCAATTAGCGACGAATTCCTGACGAAAAGCCTTGAAAAGAACACGAACACAGCCAATATTTAGATCAGAATGCGGCAGAGGTCCTGCCGTGCATAACTTATGTCTGGAGGTCTTTGATGGCTGACGTGAATACAATCCGCACAGCGGCCGGGTCCCGCGCCGCTGAAATCGACCAGGGCCTGCGCGCCCACATGAACAAAGTCTACGGCACGATGTCCGTGGGCATGTTGATTACCTTTGCCGCGGCCTGGGCGATTTCCGGTCTTGCGGTCACAACCGATCCGGCACTGGCAGCGGCACAAATCGGTGCCGACAAATACCTGACCAGCCTGGGGGCTGCACTTTATACATCACCGCTGAAATGGGTTGTCATGTTTGCGCCATTGGCCTTTGTCTTTGGCTTTAGCGCCGGTATCAACCGCATGTCAGCAGCCACAGCCCAATTGGTGTTTTATGCCTTTGCGGCCGTTATGGGTGTCTCCATCAGCTCGATCTTTCTGGTCTTTACCGGCTATTCCATCGCGCAGATCTTTCTGATCACCTCTATCGCCTTCGCGTCGCTGTCGCTTTATGGCTACGCGACCAAAAAAGACCTGTCCGGCATGGGCAGCTTTTTGATGATGGGCCTGTTTGGACTGATTGCGGCGATGATCGTGAACCTGTTTTTGCAATCCCCTGCAATCATGTATGCGATCTCGATAATCGGTGTTCTGATCTTTGCCGGTCTGACGGCCTATGACACACAAAAGATCAAAACCACCTATCTGGAACACGCCCATACAGGCGACACCGAATGGCTGGGCAAAGCAGCGATCATGGGGGCGTTGAACCTCTATCTCGACTTTATCAACATGTTCATGTTCCTGCTGCAACTGTTTGGCAGCCGCGAATAATACCTGCCAATATCACGACATTCATAGGCCGATCCCTTCCGGGGTCGGCCTTTTCTTTTAGGACAGGAACCTCAATATGCTGGTGCTGAAGCCAAACTGCGAGATGTGCGATCGCGACCTGCCACCTGACGCCGCCGATGCCCGGATTTGCAGCTATGAATGCACCTTTTGCGTGGATTGTGTTGACAGCGTTCTACACAACGTCTGCCCCAATTGCGCAGGCGGTTTTGTGCCGCGCCCAATCCGGCCCAGAACCGCACACCGCGATGGCACCAGCCTGTCGCATCAACCTGCTGGAACCAAACGTTTTGCGTTAAAACACCCGATGGACAATATCCGCCGCCTTGTCGCAGCAGTCCGGCATATCCCGCCACAAGAGCGTTAAGACACCTCTTTTAGCAGCGTTATGAGATTTTGAATTACCGCGGAACGCCCAAAAAACAAAAGGCCGCACCCAAAGGGTACGGCCAAATCTGTAACCTGATAAAAGGGTGATCTTACTTGATCTTGCCTTCTTTGTAGTCAACGTGCTTGCGCGCAACGGGGTCGTATTTCTTCATGACCATTTTCTCGGTCATGGTGCGTGCGTTTTTCTTTGTGACGTAGAAATGGCCTGTGCCCGCGGACGAGTTCAGACGGATCTTGATCGTGGTTGGCTTCGCCATGGTATTTCTCCTGCTGCATCCCGCCCCCGGTGGGTGGATACGTGAATTCCTGAATTCCGGCTTTTAACCTGATGCGGCCTCAAGTCAACCGCAAAAGCGGCGATTTCGCATTGCCCTGCTGCGGCTTTTATCACCGGGCCGGGAAAGGTCGGATGCAAGGGCACCCCTGGCCTGACCCGCCCTAGGGTCAGGCGTTCCTATGATGTGATATCATAGGCCCGTTCCCCATGCGAACTGAGGTCGAGACCGTTCACTTCGTCCTCGTCGCTGACGCGCAAGGGGGTCACCATCCGAACCACCGCAACGATCAAAACCGTCGTTACCAAAGTCCAGATGCCAACAACGGCCAGCCCGCCCAATTGCGCGGTCCAACTGGCATGTCCCAACAGGGCCAGCATCAAGATACCAAACATGCCGCCGACGCCGTGCACCGCGAACACGTCCAGCGTGTCGTCAATTTTCAGCAGATTTTTGACCACGCCGCACAGTTCCTGACACATGACGCCAGCAATCGCACCGATCGCCAATGCCTCAATCGGGCCAACAGAACCCGAAGCCGGTGTGATCGAGGCGAGACCTGCAATCGTACCGGTAACCATACCAACCAACGACGCTTTGCCGTAGCGGATTTTCTCCCACGCCGCCCATGTCAGCGATGCCGCAGCTGCCGAAATATGCGTGACCGTCAGCGCCATCGCAGCCCCACCGTCGGCTGCCAGTTGCGACCCGCCATTGAAACCGAACCAGCCGACCCACAGCATCGCAGCCCCGATCATCACCATACCGGGGTTATGGGGCGGCACCGTGCGTCCTTTGCGTGGCCCCAGCATCACCGCCAGCACCAAAGCGGCAATCCCGGCCGTCTGGTGCACCACGATGCCGCCGGCAAAATCATTGACGCCATCCGCAAACAACGACCATTCTTCGCCTGCCAACAACCCGCCACCCCAGATCCAATGGGCTACAGGCGCGTAGCAAATCAACATCCAAAGCCCCGAAAACAACATGACAAACCCATAGCCAATGCGTTCAACATAGGCGCCGACAATCAGCGCCGG
Organism: Sulfitobacter sp.; assembly: GCA_049680295.1. Classification (GTDB taxonomy): domain Bacteria; phylum Pseudomonadota; class Alphaproteobacteria; order Rhodobacterales; family Rhodobacteraceae; genus JBAUHN01. Next base: position 4,871 of record JBAUHN010000158.1, on the reverse strand, counting down.
TGTTATGATCGCAAAGGTCATCTGAAAGGCAAAAAACAGCACCTCTGGAATGGTGCCCGACAGCGTATCGGCATCGACGCCGTTCAAAAACGCTTTGCCCAGCCCGCCCCAATAGGCATTGCCGTCACCAAAGGCGATGGAATAGCCGGCGGCCAGCCAAAGGATGCTCATCAGGCAGGCGATTGAAAAGCACTGCATGAACACGCTCAGCACATTGCGCGCGCGCACCAGCCCGCCATAAAACAATGCCAGTCCTGGCAGTGTCATGAACAGCACCAACGCTGTCGCGACTATTATCCAAGCGGTATCCGCACCGTTCATCTTTGTGATCCTTCCCTGATCGAAACATTTTGGACGGGGGTGGCGCAAAGATTTACCGAAAGAAAGAGCACATTGGTAATTTCCCGCCCAATTTAGAGGCGTTTTGCCACATGCATGAAAATTGTGCGTTCTGTCTGGCTTTCGTCTAATTATTAGCCGTTCGAAGTACAGGGTACCGTGAACTGGCCCCATGATCGTAGAAGCGTGAAAAGATGCGCGGAAGGCCTGTAAGCCGGATTCTGTTCAACGGGACAGTTGCCCATCCCGCTTTGATGACCATTCCTCTGACCATACGATTGCCCGCATGGCTACAGCTGCCAACCCGGATCTGCTGAGGCAAAAGTAGCCCCGCCTTGCGGCACGCGATCCCTATTTGGCATTGCTCCCGGTGGGGCTTGCCTTGCCGCCCCTGTTGCCAGCGGCGCGGTGGGCTTTTACCCCACCGTTTCACCCGTTCCCTTCAGCGTGAAGGGTGGTTTCATTTCTGTGGCGCTATCCGTCGGGTTGCCCCGCCCGGGCGTTACCCGGCACCGTTACTTTTTGGAGTCCGGACTTTCCTCGGACCTGTTGCCAGACCCGCAGCCATCCGGCCTTCCGCGCAAGGATCGGGGTAGCGCCGGAATGGGCCTGCGGTCAATCGGTTTTATCCGCAATGTTGCACTGTTACCGGTTCAGGGCGCTAAAGGCGCGATATCCGCACGCGTCAACGGGCCTTTGGCGTAGGGGCGATATCGCAAACGCACCGCAGCAAGCAGCACCTGATCATCGGCATCTGCTGTGTATCCGACAGCATTGGCCATCGCGCGGAAAAGCGCAGGCAAGGGCTGGTCCGGCACCTCGCCTGACCGGGCCACCGCTGCCAAACCACGACGTGCCAGACGCTGCCAATCAAAATGCGGGCCGGGATCAACTTTTCGCCCCGGCGCCATATCTGAATGCGCAATTACGCCCTCGGGCGGGATGTCCCATCGCGTCATTATGTCTGCCAACAAACCTTCCAACTTGTCCATTTGCAGCGCAGAAAACGGGTGGTTACCCGCATTGTCCAACTCAATCCCGATAGATCGCGAATTAATATCATCCAGACCCCGCCACTGACCCGCACCTGCATGCCATGCGCGCTGATCCTCAGACACCATCTGCGTGATCCGTCCGTTACGCGCGATTAGGTAATGCGCAGAAACCTCGGCGCTTGGGTCACACAACCGATCAATGGCCGCAGTCGCATCTGCCATTGCCGTGTAATGCAAAACAATCAAATGCGGGCGCAATCCGTCGCGGCGGGCACCGCAATTGGGGGATCGGTGTTGAAAGGCGTTCGCGGTCACAACACGCTAGCCTTGCGAGGCCTTTCGGTAAGGCGCCGGATCCCAACTGCAGGCATAGCCATCCCCATCCGGGTCCAGCCCTTTGCGGTCGCGCTTCGGGCCACCCCGTGACAGAAATTCAATCTGCGCCTGATCGGCCGAAGCAAAAGCCGCGCAGTTGCGTTCAAATTTCGCCTGCCGGGTAAATCCGCTGCGGGTGTATTGCTTTTGCCCAACCGGGTGTCCGGTCTGCAAGGCAAACGCCACGATGTTTGGCTGGCCTTGGTCGGATCTGCTTGGCAAGGCCTCAGGCTGCACAACTTCATACTGCGCGCGATTGCTTGCAATCCGGGCGGCATCACTTTCGATGCTTTGCCGCTCTGAGACCGCGCCAAAGTCATTCTCATCCGAAATCCCGGCATTGCTTTCCGGTCGCGGGTTTGAGGGGCTGGCCTGTAACGGCTCAACACCCGAATTTGCCTGCGCCAAACCGGCCAGTTGATCGTTTGCCGGTGCGTTTGTTGTTGGTGTCCGGGTCGCAGCCAGAACCCGCGATGTCTCAGCTGCGGTGGCAGCGGCGGATGTATCGGTAGCACCAGTTGCCCCAAGCGGTGCAGAGGTCACCTCGGAAGGTGCAGGGACGGCCGCATTGCTGCGGGCCAATGCCGCCTCACGCTGACGCAGGGCTTCGCGTGAATTGTCAAACCCGACACCACGGCCGCTGTCTGGAATTGCGGGCTGGCAAGCGCTTAGTACTCCGGCCGCCATAGCCACTAGAATAATCCGGTTGATCATATGTCGACTGCCTGTTCCATGCTCTGACATCGGGCAATTCGCTGCCCTTGTTGGCGCGGGTTTTACCACCATTTCGCAGGTTTGGCCACAAACCCCGCAGCCCGTTCCAGCGCATAGGCGGAAGACAGCAAATCGGCCTCTTCCCAGGGGCGGCCAATCAATTGCAGACCCAAGGGCAGGCCCTGCCTGTCCATACCTGCAGGCACAGCAATCCCGGGCAGGCCTGCCAGGTTGACCGTCACGGTGAAAACATCATTGAGATACATAGCGATAGGATCCGCATTGGCCATTTCACCCAGGCCGAATGCCGACGACGGCGTGGCAGGCGTCAGGATCGCATCAATGCCACCTGCAAACACATCCTCAAAGTCCTTTTTGATCAGCGTCCGTACCCGGCGTGCGCGGTTGTAATAGGCGTCATAAAAGCCTGCGGACAATACATAGGTTCCGATCATCACCCGGCGCTGCACCTCTGGACCAAACCCTTCGGCACGGGTTTTTTCATACATCTCGGTGATGCCGTCGCCCTGATCCAGCTTGGCCCGGTGGCCATAACGGACCCCGTCATACCGCGCCAGATTTGACGACGCTTCAGCCGGTGCAATCACATAATAGGCCGGCAGCGCGTATTTGGTATGGGGCAATGAGATATCCACGATCTCTGCGCCGGCGTCCTTCATCATCGCGATGCCACTTTGCCAAAGCGCATCAATCTCATCTGACATGCCGTCCATGCGGTATTCGCGTGGAATGCCGATCTTTTTGCCCCTGACATCCCCCGTCAACGCGGCCTCAAAATCGGGCACTGCCAGATCAGCGCTGGTGCTGTCTTTGGCGTCAAACCCGGCCATAGCCTCTAACATGATCGCCGCATCGCGCACCGATTTGGTCATCGGTCCGGCCTGATCCAGACTGGATGCAAACGCCACAATGCCCCAGCGCGAACAGCGCCCGTAGGTCGGCTTGATCCCGACCGTACCAGTAAAGGCCGCAGGCTGGCGGATTGATCCGCCGGTGTCGGTTCCCGTGGCCGCCAAACACAGATCCGCCGCAACCGCCGCCGCAGACCCGCCGGAGGATCCCCCCGGCGTCAATGCCACATCACTATTGCCACGCCGCCATGGGTTGACCGCATTGCCATAAACGGATGTCTCGTTTGAGCTGCCCATGGCAAATTCATCCATGTTCAGCTTGCCCAGCATCACCGCACCTGCATCCTGCAGGTTTTGGCTGACGGTGCTTTCATACTCTGGCAAGAACCCGTGCAAAATCCGACTGCCCGCCTGACTTGGCACACCCTTGGTGCAGAACAAATCCTTGATACCAATCGGCAAACCGCACATCGCGGGCGCATCGCCTGCCTTGATCCGCGCATCCGCGACCCGTGCCTGATCCAGCGCCAATTCGGGGGTCTGATGCACAAAAGCATTCAAATCCGCCGCCGCCTCAATCGCCTTTAAGCAGGTTTCCGTCAATTCCAACGCCGTGGTCTCGCCGGCGCGCAGCGCGTCGCGCGCGGCAGCCAAACCCAATGTGTTCAGTTCAGTCACTATTCCACCACCTTCGGAACCGCAAAAAATCCTTCGCGCGCGTCCGGCGCGTTGGCCAGCACCCGCGCCTGCTGATCCCCATCCGAAACCTTATCCTCACGCCGCCGCAACACTTGTGGCGTGACCGACGTCATCGGGTCGACCCCCTCTATTTCAACCTCGTTCAACTGCTCGATAAACCCCAAAATGGTGTTAAATTCAGCCGACAATGCAGGCAAAGCCGCAGCATCCACTTTGATCCGGGCCAGTTTCGCCACGCGGGCGGCAGTGTTTTCGTCGATTGACATGGCTAAACCTCTTTGTCCTTACCGGGCCATTTACCCCCCCAAGCGCCGTCTCGCAAGGGTCACGGCCCGCCCTCGCTTCACCCTTCCGAAAATACTCCCGTCGGAGGCTCCCGAAACCAGCCAATTGCGGGCCCGTTTGCTGCAAACCAACTCTTGGGGTTGCCCCAGCTCCACCCAAACGCGGCCCGAGAAACCCGCGCCTATCGGCGCTGAGAAAAAAACTCTTTCAACAAAGCCTCCGCCTGCCCGGCCCCGATCCCGTCATATACGTCCGGTACATGGTGGCACTGAGGATGCGCAAACACCCGCGCGCCTTGGGCCACCCCCCCGGACTTCGGGTCTGAGGCCGCGTAATACAACCGCGCCACACGGGCTGCAGAAATTGCCGCCGCACACATCGCACATGGCTCCAGCGTGACGTATAGATCATGGCCGGTTAGCCGTTCAGTGCAAGATGCCGCACAAGCCGCCCGGATCGCCAGCACTTCGGCATGCGCCGTAGGATCATTCAATTCACGCGTCCGGTTTCCTTCTGCTGCAACGATTCGACCGCGCGGGTCCACGATCACCGCCCCCACAGGCACTTCACTCCGCGTGGCAGCGGCGCGCGC
>JBAUHN010000157.1:0-39513 GCA_049680295.1 Sulfitobacter sp. | reverse complement strand
ATCAGGATTGGCGCCGCAAGTTTTTTGGGTCCGTACCAAAAAGACGACCGCATCCATCAACCTTGATGACATCTGAAATTGATCGTACCTAATCCCTTAACGCAGGCAAAAGGCGCACCCATGGATGATCCCGAACAAAACAATGTTGCGACGACAATCACCCATGTTGCGGCACAGGTCTTCAATGTTCCGCTGGCCGAAGTGCTGACAGATGCCAAACACGGCGATCATACGCATTTTGAACTGATCACAGTCACCCTGCGTCTGGCAGACGGGTCCGAAGGAACTGGCTATACCTATACCGGTGGCAAGGGCGGACGCGCGATACTGGCGATGATCAACTATGACCTTGCCCCGTTTCTTCTCGGACAGGATTCGGCGCGTGTTGAGACGCTTTATGAGGCGATGCAATGGCACGTGCACTACGTGGCCCGCGGCGGCATTGCGTCCTTTGCGATTTCGGCGGTGGATATCGCCTTGTGGGATTTGCGTGGCAAACGGCTGTCGCAGCCTTTGTGGCAAATGGCGGGGGGTGCTGCAAAAACTTGCGGGGCTTATTGCGGTGGTATTGATCTGAATTTCCCACTGCCCAAACTGATCAAACAAACCGAAACCTATCTGGCGCGGGGCTTTGACGGCGTCAAAATCAAGATCGGGCAACCTGATCTGGCCGATGATATCGCAAGGATCAAGGCCATCCGCGACGTGATCGGGCCGGACATCGCGTTTATGGTGGATGCAAACTATGCGCTCAGCGTGGAACAGGCGATCACCGCCGCGCGGGCGTTTGAGCGTTATGATCTTCTGTGGTTCGAAGAGCCGACGATCCCGGACAACTACAAAGGCTATGCCGAAATCGCCGCCGCCACGGGTGTGCCACTGGCGATGGGGGAAAACCTGCACACCATCCATGAGTTTGAATATGCGTTCGAGGATGCTGCACTGTCCTATATTCAGCCCGATGCGTCGAATTGCGGCGGTGTGACAGGGTGGCTGCAGGTGGCAGCGCTGAGCCGCAAACATGGGCTGCCGGTGTGCAGTCATGGCATGCAGGAACTCCACGTGAGCCTGGTAGCCGCGCAACCCAATGCCGGGTTGATCGAGGTGCATTCTTTTCCAATTGACGACTACACTGCCCGGCCATTGGTTGTCGAAAACAGCCGCGCCGTGGCACCGGATGATCCCGGTGTGGGCGTGACATTTGACTGGGACAAATTGCGCGCCGCGCACCGCGAGATGAATTAGGGGCAGACCCTCTAAAGTTCTGACCTCAATCAAACGCCGCCATAACGCCGCGCAATTCCGCCAGCCCACGCATCCGGCCAATCAACGGATACCCCGGTGTGCAATGCCCGCCCAGATCGTTCAGCAATTCTTGCCCATGATCGGGACGCATTGGTATTTGCCAATCATCGCGCCCGGCGGCTTTCCGGTCGCTTTCTTCTTCGATCAGGGCGCGGATTGTGCCGACCATATCCGTATCGCCCTCCAAATGCGCTGCCTCATAAAAATCGGGCCGTTGGGTGTCTGATCCGGCAATCCGCGTGGTGTTGCGCAAATGGGCCAAATGGATGCGATCCCCGTGCCGTTTGACAAACGCCGGGCCATCAAAATCATGCGCCACGCCCAGCGATCCGGTGCAGATAGTGGCGCCATTGGCAGGTATTTCAACTGCCGCTAACACGGCCGCATAGTCATCCGAGCTGGACATCACACGCGGCAGTCCCATCAGCGAAAACGGCGGATCATCCGGGTGGCAACACAGGCGCATCCCCATGTCTTGGGCCAAGGCGGCTACCTCGCCCAGAAAATCGACAAGGTTTGATTGCAACCTTTGCCGCGTGATCCCACAATAAGTATCCAGTAACGCGGTCACGTCCGCAATATCCCAAGTGTCGTTGGCACCGGGCAGTCCGGCGACGATATTGTTTTTCAGGGCGGTCTTGCCGGCCTCGGTCATGCCCGCGAAACGGCGGTGCGCCTCATCCAATTGGGTCTCGGAATAGTCGGTGTTTGCACCTTTCCGGTTCAGAAGATGAATATCGAAAACGGCAAAATCCGTCAGATCAAACAACATCGCGGCACCGCCATGAGGTTGGGGCACGCGGAGTTGCGTGCGGGTCCAGTCAAGGATCGGCATAAAGTTGTAGCACACGACCTCGATCTTTTGATCCGCCAATGCCCGCAGGCTGTCTTTGTAGGCCGCAATATGGAGTGCCATGTCGGCGGTCTGTGTCTTGATTGCCTCAGATACCGGCAGGCTTTCGACCACATCCCATGTGTAGCCATGCGCCCTCAATGCGTCCTGCCGCATTGAAATGCTGGCCCTGTCCCAGGGCTGGCCGGTTGGAATATGGTGCAGGGCGGTCACAATCCCTTGCACACCGACCTGATGCAAATCGGACAGCGCAATCGGATCATCGGGGCCAAACCACCGCCAGCATTGTTTCATCGCAACTGTCCCTTTTTCCACCGGTCCTTTGCTTTATTCTGGAGCTTTGCTGCGCCAAGATGCAAGTTGCAAAGGACGTGGCGTATTCGAAAGGATCTCCTGACATGACCGAACGTTTGGATGCACAGGCCGATGCACTGTATCAGGGGATCAAGGACGAGCCGATTGTGTCACCGCACGGGCATTGTGATCCGGCGTGGTTTGCGCGCAACAACGCCTTTGCCAATCCCGCAGACCTGCTGGTCACCCCGGATCATTACATTTTTCGGATGCTATATTCGCAGGGTGTCCCCCTGTCAGAGCTTGGCATTGGTCCCACAGGTCAAGATGCCGATCCGCGCCGGGTATTTGCGACCTTTGCCGCACATTGGCATTTGTTTCTTGGCACGCCGTCGCGGGTTTGGATGGACTATGTCCTGCATCAGACCTTGGGCATCGACACGGTTCTATCCGCTGAAACCGCGGGTGCCACCTATGACCGTATTGCCGAGAAGATCGCCCAAGATAACTACCGCCCGCGTGCACTTTTTGACCGTTTCAACATCGAGGTTCTGGCAACGACAGATGGCGCATTGGATGATCTGAGCCATCACCGGGCAATCCAAGACAGCCGCTGGCCTGGCCGGGTCATACCGACCTTTCGCCCGGATGGAGTATTGGATGCCAGCGATTCGGATTTTGTTCAAAACTTGAACCTGTTGGAGGTCATAACCGGGCATGATCTGGGGTCTTATGCCGGTTACCTCGCGGCGTTGAAGGATCGACGCACGCATTTTGCTAAAATGGGGGCGACAGCCACAGATCATGCGATCGAGGTCGTGCAGACCGAATGGTTATCTGACCCGGAACCGCTCTATCAACGTCTGCGCCACGGTGCCGCTACCTTGCACGAAGCGCAGCGGTTTTATGGCCATATGCTGATTGAAATGGCGCAAATGTCGGTTGAAGACGGGTTGACGATGCAAATCCACGGCGGCAGCAGGCGCAATACCAATCATGCCGTGATGCGGGATTTTGGGCGCGATAAAGGGGCTGATATTCCGATTGCCGTCGATTGGGTGCGCGGGCTTGAGCCTTTGTTGAACCGCGTTGGCAATAATCCTGACCTGCGTCTGTTGCTTTTTACGCTGGATGAGACGACTTATGCGCGCGAATTGGCTCCGATGGCCGGGCATTGGCCCTGTCTGCGGATCGGACCGCCCTGGTGGTTTCATGACAGTGCATCCGGTATTGCGCGGTATTTTGATCAGGTGGTTGAAACGGCAGGATATCATAATCTGGCTGGTTTCAATGATGACACACGCGCATTTTTGTCGATCCCGGCGCGTCATGATTTATGGCGGCGTGGGGTTGCTATCCATTTGTCCGCACAAATGAGCAAAGGGTATTTCGGGCGCGATGACGCGGATTGTTTGGCGCGCCTGCTGGCCACTGATTTGGCGCGCCAGGCCTATAGGCTGGACCGCTAAGTGGGCCGGATCGTTCACTTTGGTCTGGGGAACTTCGCCCGTGCGCATCTGCTGGATTACACGGCAGATGCGGGCGGATGGGATGTAGTGGGTGTCAGCCTGCGATCAGCCACTGTGCGTGATGGGCTGGCTGCACAAGGGTTTGACTATGATCTGTGCGTGCAGGGTTCAGCAGTCAAACGGATCACGGTTTTGCGCGATGTGCTGGTGGCACCCGAAGATCCAGATACCGTTCTGGCTGCGATGGAAGAGGCCGATATTATCTCGGCCACTGTGACGGAAAAAGGTTACCATCTGGATGCAAATGGTGTGCTTGATCTGGACGACTTGCCGATTGCAGCGGATCTGACAGGGCAGGGGCCGACTACAGTGATCGGGTTTCTTGGCCATGGTCTGGCCGGGCGCACACGGCCTGTCACGGTGCTAAGTTGCGACAACCGCGTTGGCAATGGCGATGCGTTGCGCGCCGCTGTGGCGCGGTTTGCGATTGCTGCCGGTCTTGGCATCAACTGGGACAATGTCCGCTTTCCCAACGCGATGGTGGACCGGATTATACCTGCCACCACACAAGCACTGCGCGATGTCAGCGGTGATCCAATGGCGGTGCCAACGGAACGTTTTCGCGAATGGGTGATCGAGGATGATTTTGCCGGGCCGCGCCCAAACTGGCCCGGCGTGCAATTTGTGTCTGACGTGGCACCGCACGAGTTGCGCAAACTACGGATGCTTAACGGCGCGCATTCGGCGATGGCTTATGCCGGATTGGCGTGTGGATTTGAATATGTGCATCAGGCGGTGCGCGACCCCGAACTGCGCCGTTTGGTTGAACAGGTGATGGTGCAGGCTGGGGCGACCCTGCACAGTGATGTGCAAGCCCAAGTGCCTGGTTACGCGCGCACGCTTATGGCACGGTTTGAGGTGCAGGAACTTGCCCACCGGCTGGACCAGATTGCGATGGATGGTAGTCAGAAAATCCCATACCGCTTTGTTGCGACCTTACGGGCGGCCCGCGCACCGGCGCTGATCACTGCGATGCAGGCGTGGATCGCGTTTTGTCTGGCCGAGACGGAAGCGGGCCGGACGCTTAACGATCCGAAGGCTGATGAGATTGCATCGGCAGCACTGTCAAATGACCCTGTAACAGCTTTGTTGACCATCGTCGGCGCATGCGATCTTGCACCGCTTATGCGGGCATGATCGCACCGCGATGCTGGACCACGGTAGCTGCAAGCTGGTGGCCTGCCATCAGTGCATCCGCCTGAGATCCGCCCGTCAAAAGCGCCGCCAGATAGCCGCCGTTAAAGCTGTCTCCGGCGGCAGTGGTGTCTGCGACTTTGGAGACAGTCGGGTAAGATTGTGATACCGCGCAGCCCAGAGACATCGGGCCATCAGCGCCTCTTTTCAAAGCGCCGACACCGCCGCGCGCCGCGAACCGGGCTGACACCTGCGCAGCAGTTTCCTCAAAAAGCGCCATCTCATCGTCGATCGACGGCAGGGCTACATCCGCACGTTTCCACATCGCGGATGTGATCTGGCGGGCGTTTTCAATGCTCTCCCAAAGGCGCGGGCGGTAATTGCTGTCGTAGATCAGTTTCACAGGCGACGCATTCAGCCAGTCCAGAAAGGCAACACGCACCGGCTGCGGCAAGATCGCCAAAGAAATCCCAGATAGATAGATCGCATCATACCGTGCCAGTACACTGAAATCCAAATCCGCGAACAAGTGCCGCGCCGCAGAGGCACTGCGCCAATAGGTAAAACTGCGTTCACCGTCAGGTGTTGTGGTGATGGCATAAAGCCCTGGCGACATACCCGTGATCTGGCGTATGGCCGAAATGCCGATGCCTTGCTGAGACGCAAAATCCATTATCCGAACCGAAAAGGGGTCATCACCGACGCAGCTGACGTAGTCAACCGTCAATTCTGGCGCCATACGGTGCAGATAGATGGCCGTATTCAGCGTATCACCTGCCACTCCAAGTTGGGCGTCTTCACCTGTCATCGACAACTCAATCATCGCTTCGCCAATACATGCCACACGCGTCATCTTTGTTCTCTTTTCCAAATGATCAGCCCTGCACCCATGATGACGACGGCACCGAAGATCGTCCAACGGTCCGGGACCGTGCCAAACAGCAAATAGCCCCAGATTGCCACGTAGATCAGAAACGAATAGGTGAATGGCATCAATTGGTTAGCTGTTCCAAACCGATGGGCATTGGTCAGCAACTGGTGCCCGCCCCATCCCATGACCCCAAGGCCGAAAAGGACGGTCATACCCCAGGCCGTATCCGGAGGCACCCAAGTCCAGATCGCAAAGGGCAGCAAGATAAGTGTACCGACCGCGCCCATGTAGAACTGCATGGTATCAACGGCGACAACGCCCGATAATTTGCGGGTCATGATCGAATAGAACGCCAGCGCCGTCGCATTGTAGATGACCATCAGCATGGCGGGATGAAAAACGGACCCAAAAGGGCGCACGACAATCAAAACGCCGATAAATCCCACCACAATCGCGCCCCAGCGCCACGGGCCCACACGTTCCTTAAGCACCGAGATTGACAAAAAACACACAATCACCGGGCTGGAGAACATGATCGCAGAGGCCACGGTCAGCGGCAAAAACTGCAAGGCGTAAAAGTTGGATAAGGTTGCCGACACCAGCAAAGCCGCCCTGCTGACAACTTGACCAAAGTGGTCGGTCTTGAACCTGTCTGCACTAAGGCCGCCCCATGCAATCACACCGATTGAGATCACGAAATGACTGGCATACCGCATGAACGCCAATTGAAACGCTGGAATGCCCGCCACGGCAAGCCACTTTGCCCCGGTGTCGACTACCGAGAAAAACAGCCACGCGCCGAGCATCATAGCAATGCCAAGGCGCGGTAGGTCTGCGGTGGAGCTTGCGGTGACGGCCATGGTTCAACTCTTGAATGCTTTGGCGTAGACATCGACCATCTGGCTGACCATCTTATCGCCGTGTCCTGCATCGCACGCTTCGCCAAGCGCGGTCAGCGCGCCTTTGACCATTATACTATCGACGCCTGCGTCTTCGGCCATACGGGCGTAATAGCCGACATCTTTGGCGGCATTTTTGATCGCAAAAGCCAGCATGTTGGGATTCTTGTCGACCGCGTATGCTTTGACAAAATCCATCATCCCGGAATGCAGCGGACCTGCGGCCATTACATCGTACAATTGGCCGCGATCCACCCCTGCGACGTCTGCCATGGCAAAGGCCTCGGCCATGGCGTTGGCGACGGTCATGGCAAAGAAGTTGTTGATCAGCTTGATGGTATGGCCTGATCCGACATCACCAAGATGAAAGACGTTTTCGCCCAAGTCGCTGAGCACCGGTTCAACCGCGTCAAAGGCCGCGCGGTTGCCCGACGCCATGATGTTCAGCAATCCCTCAGCCGCGTGCTTGGGAGTGCGGCCCAGCGGGGCGTCCAGAAAATGCCCGCCTGCGATTTCGACTTCGCCTGCCAGCGTGCGGCTGCTGCCCGGCAACGATGTGCCAAAATCGACCACGGTTGCGCCTTTGCGCAGCCCCGCTATGACACCTTCGTTGCCGCGCATACGGGCCTCGACATGATCTGAGGTGCCCATGCATAACATCACGATATCGCTGGCCTCGGCGACGGCTTTGGCATTTACCGCCTCGGTCGCGCCGCGCGCGATGGCGGCGTCCAGATATGTGCGGTCCCGATTGCCCAAAACGGTCAGCGCATAGCCTTGATCTTGCAACCGACCAACCATGGCGCCGCCCATTAATCCAAGACCGATAAATCCGATTGTTGGTTTGCTCATGTGGTGTCCTTTCGAGATTTCCACCAAAGGGATTGCTCAGCATATTCGGTGGTTCGCAAAGCGTTGCGGGTTGTTTTCTTTGGCTTTAGAGGCTCACGCATGGCGGGTCCATCGCTGTTCGGGATCAAAGCCGAGCTGAGCTTCGATATCTTGCGCGATGGCCAGCGATTGGGCGGCATCTGCGACGTCAATCAAGGCAGGTGCACCATCAATCACGTCGAGAAAGTGATCCAACTGCGCGTCCAGCGGCGGCCTATCGTTTCGCGCGGGCGTCAACGCTTCGGTCTTGGCGGCCATTCCCCAATCGGTCCCGCGCCAAACCGTCATCGAAGGAAAACTGATGGCGCCCGTTGTTCCAGTGATCCACATCATATCCTGGCCGGTGGTGCCAATGTTGGGGTTCTCGCCGGTGCCGGCCTCAAACCCCCAGGGCGAGGGCGCGGTGTCGGCAAAGGCAATAGTGCCCGTGGCGCCACTGTCAAAGGCCAGAGCAATAGCACCGCTTTCGATCCGGTCAGTCCCGCGCAATGACGTGCCGCGCAGGGCGACGGTTTGACGGATGTCGCCGATCACAAAGCGCAGCAAATCAATATCATGCACCAGATTGATCATCACCGGGCTGCCCCCCGCAGCGCGCCAGTTGCCTTGAAAATATGTGTCCGGTTTGCGCATCGCCCATAGCAGCGAGACGTTGATCACCTGCCCAATCAGACCATCTTCCAACAGGTCTTTCAATTGCCGGACATGGGCGTGATAGCGTCTGTGATGTCCGACCAGAGCACGGGCATTATGTGTTGCAAGGGCCGCATTCAGCGCCCGCGCGGCATCCTGGCAATGCGCGACCGGCTTTTCAATCAGCATGTGCCAACCCCGCTGCGCGGCTTCGATCCCCTGAGCGGCATGCAGATCGGTTGGTGTGGCGATAATGACGCCGTCCACATCTGTGTCGACGTCTTTTAGATCAGCGAAGCGCGCCCCGTCTTTTGCGATCCCCATATCCGGGTCGGCAAGCCCCACAAGCATGCAACCGGAGTGGGCCTGCACCGCACGGACATGGCGACTGCCAATCAGGCCGCCGCCGACAACAAGGATGCGCTTCACATCACCGCTCCGATTTGCCATGGCACAAATTCATAATCGCCCAGGCCCTGACTTTCGGATTTTGTCACTTCACCGGAGGCCACGCGCAAAATCATCTGGTAAATCTCGCGGCCTTTTTCCTCGACGCTGACACCTTTTGACAGGATTTCACCGGCGTCGATGTCCATATCCTCTGACATGCGCGCGGCCATTTCGCTGTTGGTGGCGATTTTAACTGTCGGAGCCGGTTTTGAACCAAAGGCCGATCCGCGCCCGGTGGTAAAGCACACCAGATTGCACCCGCCCGCGATCTGCCCGGTGACCGAGGCGGGATCATAACCCGGCGAATCCATAAAGGTGAACCCGTGCGCAGTAACGGGTTCGGCGTATTTGTATACCCCCATCAATGGCGTCGTCCCACCTTTGGCTGCAGCACCCAGTGATTTTTCAAGGATGGTGGTCAAACCGCCCTTTTTGTTGCCGGGCGAGGGGTTGTTGTCCATTGAGCCCTTGTTCCGCGCTGTATAATCTTCCCACCATTTGATCAGGCAAATCAGCTTGTCGCCGGTGGCGCGGTCATGGGCGCGGCGGGTCAGCAGATGCTCAGCGCCGTAAATCTCGGGCGTTTCAGCCAGAACGCCTGTCGCCCCTTGGGCCGTCAGCAGGTCGCAGGCATGACCCAGCGCCGGGTTAGCCGTAACCCCCGACCACGCGTCAGAGCCACCACATTGCAGGGCGACCATCAATTCGGACGCAGGGCATTCAGACCGGGTAGATTCATTCGCAATCGGCAGCATCGCGCGGATTTTGTCGATGCCCAGATCCACAGTGCGGCGCAGACCGGCGACATTCTGGATATTCATCGTCTGAAATGTCGGGCTTTGCTTTAGGCCATAGGCCTCTAACAGCCAGTCGATCTGGTTCGTCTCGCAGCCCAGACCCACCATCAGAACACCGGCATGATTGGGATGCTTGGCATAGCCCCACATGACCCGCTGTAACGCCTCAAACCCGTCGCCGTCACCTGCCATGCCGCATCCGGTGCCGTGTACAAAGGCCGCCACACCATCAACGTTTGGATATTGCGCCAGCACGTCGGGCGTAAAGTGATCCGCAATCATCCGTGCTGTCGTGGCTGAACAATTCACCGATGTGACAATTGCGATGTAGTTGCGGGTGCCGACGCGGTCATTTTCACGGCGATATCCCATGAATGTGTCTTGGATTGAGGCAGGGGGGACAGGGCGCAGATCGGTGGAAAATTCATAAGCCTGATCGGTATTGCGAAACGCGACGTTATGGGTGTGGACATGATCGCCTGGCGCGATGTCCTGCGAGGCATAGCCGATCAACTGTGCGTATTTGCGGACCGGATCGCCCGGGCGCATGGGTTTGGTTGCGATTTTGTGGCCCGGAGGGATCTGGGTGGCCGTCACCACATCCTCAATCGGGGTGCCGGCCTGCAATGCACGGGTTGCAGTGACAACAGTATCGGCGCGGTCAAGACGGACAAAATCCATGGATCGTTGCTTTCTGCTTGCAGTGGTCAGGCGCAGTAGGGCGCGTCAGAGGACCAGCGGTGAATGTCGATGTGCGGCGTTGCCGCCAGGTGGGCGCGAGCGGCTTCCCATTGCGCTTTGCATATGCGCCAGTCGCGCAGTTCCGAGTGTGGATTGGCGCGTGAGCGAGCGATGAAATCAGGGAAATGCCCGCGTCCCGTGGGCTGACCCGTGGCGCTAAAACGAATGTCGAACGACCAGCGAAACCGATCTGTCGTATTGTCAAGCGAAGCATGGGGCGTCAGCGGATGAAACAATATGGCGCCCCCCGATTTCACGGGCAGCGGCAGGGCGTCGTTCTCGTTGATATACCCTTTGGCAATACCTGTCTGTTTACGTGGACAATGGGGCAGAATTTCTGGATTTCCAGATTGTGGTTGAACCACAAGACATCCGTTTTCGACCGTTGCATCCGTCACTGCGATCCAGACTGTCACCATGTCGGTGTGATCTGCATCCGCAAGCGCGACGGCACGGTCCTGATGCCAGTCGGTGGCCGTGATATGGGCGCGCACTTCATCTGTTGTCAGCTTGGTCACAGGTGGTTTTAACCGCACATGCTGGATCGGGTTGCTGGTCAGTTCCGGTCCGATCAACTGCTCCACTGCGTCCAAAAGTGGCGTCGCTATCAACATGTCAAACACTGCCGGGCCAATGTGAAACGGCGTGTCGGCGGCGATCCGGTCACCGGGAAGCGAGATGTCCATGGGCTGAAAATAATCAACACCAGCAGCATATGAAGTCAACATTTTTCCCCAAAAATCAAGACTTTCCGGAGGCGTGCTGACAGTACCTTGCTGAAACCAATTGGCATAAAGCTGGTCAATCAAATTTGCATATTCATCTTTCACCCGATCCAGAATCTGGGTTGGAATAAGGTCCGGAACAACCGCGTATCCGTCGGTCTGAAACTGCCTGATCTGGTGGTGCGCCAACATTTTTACCGCTCCTTACAATAACAGTGAGATGATGTTTGGCCAGATCAACAGTACCGCCAAGGCCATGATTTGAATTCCGATGAAAGGCAGAAATCCTTTGAAAATATCGGTCAGGCTGATGTGAGGAGGGGCCACGGATTTCAGGTAGAACGCCGCTGGCCCAAAAGGCGGCGACAGGAAACTGACCTGCATATTCATACAGAACACCACACCAAACCAGATCGCCACATGTTCAGGCGCCAGTTGTCCGATAAAGCCGATTTCTTCGATGGGCAGGCGCAGAACGATTGGCAGGAACACTGGAATGATCAGCAGCACAATGCCAACCCAATCCATAAACGCGCCCATGAACAGCAAAATCACCATCATCATCAAGATCACTGCCATTGTGGGCAGGTCTTTACCTACGATCAGATCGGCCACATATTGCGGCCCGCCCGCGATCGTATAGGCCCCGGCCAAAGATGCAGCACCTATGGTGACCCAAATGATTGTACCGGTGGATTTCAACGTCCGCATCAAGCTTTCCCAGACCAGCGCAAACGATCCTTCGCCCCGTAGAATGGCGATGATCAGCACTGCAGCCGCACCCATGCCTGCGGCCTCGGTGATGCCGGTGATGCCGCCATAAATTGACCCCATGACAACGCCGATGACGACCATAGGTGCGACCAGCCCTTTGCCCATGTCCCAGCCAATCTTGGACCTTTTTTTGCCAAAGACAAAGAAGATCAGTAAAAGGGCTGCAATGGTTATGCCCGCAAGCCATGGCATATGCGCAAGAGTGCCCAGACGCGCAGGTTCCCCCTGACTGGCGGCGTTTGAACCGGAAAGCTCAAAGAAGGCTGCCCGCACAAACAGCACGGTGGAAAAACCAGCGACAACGATGCTTAGGAATGCACCGAATAATTTGCGCTTTTCGCCCGGTTCGGGATCATTTGGGTCAGGTTCGGGCAGCGGTGCATCCTCGGGGCGCAACTGCGTGCGCACGATGATGTAGGTGATGATCAGCGATGCCAGCATGAAACCGGGGATAAACGATGCGGTAAACAACGCTTTGATCGAGGTTTCAGTAATCAGCCCATAGATGATCAGAACAATTGACGGCGGGATCATTGTACCAAGGCTGCCAGAGGCGCAAATCACACCAATAGCGAGGTTTTGATTGTACCCAAGCCGCAGCATTTGCGGCAGAGCAATCAGGCCCAGCAACACAACTTCGCCGCCGATGATGCCGGACATGGCCGCCATGATCACTGCCATGATCGAGGTGACAATCGCAATCCCGCCCCTGGTGCGCGACAACCAGACATTCAGCGATGAATACATATCCTTGGCAATACCAGAGCGTTCCAGCAACGACGCCATGAAGATAAACAGCGGGATTGATATGAGAACGTAGTCCGTTAAAAGCCCGTATATTTTCTGCGCCAAGATATAGAGCGGCCCGGTCCCCGGTCGCCCGGTCAACAGACCGTCGCCGAAAGTAAACGGATTTAGCAGCAAGGCAGGTTCAAATTTCAACACCAGAACCAGCACCGCCAAGGCAGCTGAGGCAAAACCAAGCGGCATCCCGATGGATAACAGCACGATCAATGCCAGCATCAGGATCAGTGAGATCGTTCCAATATCCATCAGTCTTGCCCCACTGCGCGTTTGAGT
This sequence comes from Sulfitobacter sp., assembly GCA_049680295.1. GTDB lineage: Bacteria > Pseudomonadota > Alphaproteobacteria > Rhodobacterales > Rhodobacteraceae > JBAUHN01. The sequence goes on along the minus strand of JBAUHN010000157.1, from coordinate 26,537 downwards.
GCTTCTATTTCTTGTGCGTCCGGTTCATCTGTGTGAACCTCCGGTTCCTTGTTCCAATCCGCGATCAGGTTCAAAATCGCCTGCACAGCAATCAGCGTGATCACGATCAGCACCATCGGCTGCAAGGTCGCAGGGATCGGCGGGTTAAAGGCAGAGCCGTAAAGCTCCCACTTATATAGCTTGTTCACAAAAACCTGATGAAAGCTGCCGTAGACCAGAAAGAAGGCGAAAAGCACAATCAGAAGGGTTGAAATACAATCAAACACCCGCTGCAACCAACGTGGCACCACGTCGTAAAGCAGGAATATGCGGATATGGCATCGCTGCTGCATCGCATAGATGCCCGACATCAAAAACACAAAACTGGCGAACCACAGGGTCATTTCATTGGCCCATTCGGTTGGCTTTTCAACGATGTAGCGCATGAACACTTCGTAAAGCATCACAATCGTCATAATCGCGATCATCATCATGGTGACACGACCAATGAACAGCGCAATCCGATCAACGGTGCTGGCGCCTTCAAACTCCATTGCGGCGGTATTAACGTGACGCGCGCCAAAATACGCGAGGATCGGCAAAGCAATCAGCGCGGCCATGTCGATAATGTCGATATGGCCGCCGAAAACACCTCCCAAATTCGGGGTGACGTCAGCCCGCAGGTAGATCGCTGTGACCTGACCGCGCAGAGAATCCGACGTGTAAGGCAGCCAATCGAGCAAAAACGCAGGCAAATGCCAGATCAGCCAGCTCATGGTGCCGACAAAGGCCAAAGGGATCAACCATTCAAAGATTCCGCCGCTTTTTCTGTGCATGGGGTGTCCCTTTTGCTTACGCGTCGATTGTGTAGTGTTCTATGAAATCGCGATCCGGCTCAACGCCGATACCGGGACCAGAGGGAATGGGAACACGCCCTGCGTTGGTTTTGACCTGCCGCCTGATGTCCAATGGCTCGGCCAGCAGATCGTCGCGAAATTTGTTGTCCGTAGTGTCAAATTCCAACATCGGCTCCCACGGGTGCAGACCGCCGGGCAGGGGGGGCATTGCAGCCAATAGTTGCAGGTTTGTCGCCACCGCGATGGCACTGCCCCAGACGTGGTTGATGACAGGGGTGAAATGGGCGTGACACAAGGCCAACACCCGCAGGTATTCCGAGATGCCGCCCAGCGCGCAGACCTCGGGCTGGGCGATGTCCAATCCACGGTTTTCCAGAATGCTGCGCCAGCCCCAGCGGTTAAACTCGGCCTCGCCGCCCGAGATGTTGACGCGAAGGCCGGCGCGCAATTCCCGGTAGCCGTCAAGGTCTTCGGGGGCGATGGGTTCTTCGAACCAATAGGCCCCCAGTTCGTCCAAAGCGCGGCCGACATAAAAGGCGTCGGATGTGGTGTAGCAATGATTGGCGTCGACCATAAACCGGAAATCATCGCCAACCCCGCGTCGTACTGCTGCGCAAAGTCTGACATCAGGTTTGGGGCCGAGCCCCACTTTCATCTTGGTTGCGACAAATCCCATTTCTTTGATAGCAGCGGCTTCGTCGACAAAGCGCTCGGCAAGATCATTCACCGGTTCATCACGCAGCATCATACCGTAGCCATAACACGGTACATCAACGCGGTGCGCCCCACCGATAAGTTTGTGCAGCGGCAGACCTGCCACTTTGCCCGCAATATCCCACAGCGCAATGTCGACACCCGACAGCGATTGCATCGGCATGCCCTTTTGTCCGTGGTCTCGCAGAAGGTTGTAGACCTTGTGCCAAATCACGTCCCGATCCATCGGGTCCATCCCCAGCGCCATCGGCTGGATTACCTTTTCAACAATGCCCTTATTGGCAATCGCCACGGTGCCCGGTCCAAAACATTCGCCCCATCCGGTGATACCTTCGTCGGTCTGCACCTCGACCAGATGTGCGGTGCGTTTGTCATAGTATTGCTGCGAATAGCCCAGCATTTCGGGCATATCATACTGCAACACATGGCTGATGATACGGGTGATTTTCATGGTTTTCCGGGGGCTTAAGGCGAAAACGGCAAGGCCACAAAACAGCCTTGCCGACGCGTATCAAATCAACACAATAAGCGTTGACTATTTCATGGCACCCATCTGCTGCAAAAAGCTGATGTGGCTTGCCAGCAGGGCCTTGGCCTCTGGTGTTGTTGCAAACTCGGTCCAGCCGATTTGAACGGCGTCGCGGTAGGCCTGCAGATCTTCTGGTGACCACTCATACAGGTTGATGCCCTTGGCGCGCAGGTCCTTTGCAGTCTGCTCGTTCTGGACTTCGTTGATGGTCGCATTGTGCAGCGCAAGGCTGTCCATGGCGACTTGCATGATGCGCTTGTGGTTCTCAGGCATCGCGTCCCACACGTCTTTGCGGCATGCCAGGTGGTCGGCAGGCATCGAGTGGAAGCCGGGATAGTTGGTGTGCGTGGCGATGTCGTAGAGACCCAGACCAACGTTGTTGGTCAGGTTTGCGGCATCTGCACCGTCGATGATGCCTGTTTCAAGTGCGGTGAAGATTTCATTGAAATCCATCACGATGGGCGAGGCACCAAGGGCCGCGAAAACTTTTGTCGCAAGGCCGGGGGGCGAGCGGAACTTCCAGTCTTTGAAATCTGCCGCTGTACGGATTGGTTTGGTCGAGGCCAGCGATTCCGGCCCGGGGATCCACCAGCCGATGAATTCCATGTCATAGCCATTATAAAGTTCGTTCAACGCCGCGCGACCATCACCGTGCAACAACCACGCCATTTGCTGGTATGGGTTCTGATAGCCCCCCAACAGGTCGCCCGCAAACTGGAATGCCGGGTTCTTGCCGGTCTGATAGGCACCACCGGTCATGTCGCAATCAAGAATGCCTGTGGCGGCTGCGTCAAAGGTTTCAACCGATTTTACGACGGAAGACGAATAAAACATCTCAACTGCGATTTCACCGTTGGACATGGTTTGTATGTCGTCGATGTATTTGGCGGCCATCTTGCCGGACAAGGTTTCGGGCGAGAAATGCGTCTGAATGCGCAGTTTGGTTGTTGCATGGCCATCTGCCAATGCGGTGCCTGCGACCATGGCTGCAGCGGCGGCCACTGTGGCCGCTGTTTTCATTAGTTTCATTGTGTCCTCCCAGACGTTGAGCGTGTGGTATGAGGGGTCATGTCGCCCCGGTCTATAAAACGCTGTGGCGACGTTAGTCGGTCACTGCGAGTCACATAAGAAGTTTTTGAAATTTTATATAATTTTGAGATTTTGCTATATTTGTGCGAGTTTTTGACTTAACCTGCCTCAACCAATATCGAGAACACCCTGAATTATGTCGCACGAAATTGACGTTTATCATGAGCTTAAACATCGGTTGATCACCAATGGTTTCGAACACGGCTCAAAGCTGCGCGCCGAAGCGTTGCGCACCGATTTTGACTGCTCGGCCAGTACCGTCCGCGAGGTGCTGTTTCGGCTGTCGACAGTCGGATTGGTCGATTTTCAGGAACAACGCGGATTTCGCGTGCCGAAAAGATCGCCGCAAAAGCTGATTGAGCTGACGCACCTGCGGGTGCTTTTGGAAAGCGAGGGTTGCGTTTTGTCGATCCGCAAGGGCGGCGTTGCCTGGGAGGCACGGCTGACAGCGGCGCATCACCAACTCAGCCATATTGAAAAACGCATCCATGCACAGGACGATCCAAGCGGGCTGATCGACATTTGGTTCAGCGCTGAGAATGAGTTTCACCAAACACTGATTTCCGCCTGCGGGTCCGAAATGCTGAAACAAATGCACAGCCAGATTTATGCGCAGTTCCGTCAGCAACTTATGGTCGCGGACATGCGATTTGATTTCATTTCAGAGAACATCCAGCATCACGCCGATATTCTGGAGGCCGTGATTGCCGGTGACGAAGATCTGACACGCCGCCGCATCCACGATCATCTGGCGCGGCATATGACGGGTGATACGCTTGGCAATTAGGGCGCAAAATCGTCCTGCATATAGACGGCGATAATCTCGTCAAAACTGCTTTCGGCCCTGAACCCCAATGCGGTGGCGCGGTCTGGCGCGAAATTGCGGGGCCAGCCGCCAACAATGTCGATGATCGTTTGGTCAGGAACCGGTTTGATCAGATCGACGGCTTTTTGCCCCGCCGCCCGGCGCAATGCTTCGATCTGTTCGGCAACGGTGCAACTGACGCCCGGCAGGTTCAGTGCCCGCCGCCCTTCCAGCTTTTCGGTGTCCATTTGTGCAGCATGGGTCAGAAACCCGGCCGCGGTGCGCGGGCTGGCGTGCCAGTGGCGCACCGTGTCGGATACGGGCAAGATCGCCTCGACCCCGTTCAAGGGTTCGCGGATGATGCCCGAAAAGAACGAGGATGCCGCCGCATTAGCTTTGCCCGGTCGCACGCAGATCGTCGGCAAACGCAGCGACAGACCGTCGATGTAACCTTTTCGGCTGAAATCGGTCACCATCAATTCGCTCGCCGCCTTTTGGGCGCCATAGCTGGTTTGCGGCGCGCTTAGGAATTCATCGCCGATCTTTTCGGGGAAGGGCGCGCCGAAAACCGCGATCGACGAGGTGAAGACCACCCTCGGCCGGTAGGTGCCACCCGATGCCTCATGCGCGTCCTTAAGTGCTGACAGCAAGTGCCAGGTTGCCATCATGTTCACATCCCATCCCAAGCCGAATTCCGCCTCGGACTGGCCTGAGACGATGGCGGCAAGGTGAAAGATGATATCCGGGCGCGCAGCAGCAAGCTTTCGGGCACTTGCCGGATCAGAGGTATTGCCAGTGATGGTTTTCGCCGCCACACCACCCACCGGAAAGGTCCGGTCAAACAAGGTCAGGTCCGCGCCGGGGAATATATCCGCATCGACAATGCGCTGTGCCAGCTTTTGGCCGATCATGCCGCCGCCACCGATAATGAGAATTTTTGTCATGTCAGGTTGTTTCTTTGTTTGAGTTCCAAATAAAGGCCCGCATGATCCAGATCCGCGCCGTCCATTTCATTGACCAAATGCGCAAACCGATCCCGCACGGCCTGGGTTGAGGGCAGGGCAAGACCCAGCGTCGCTGCCTCGGCCAAAGTATTATCAAGGTCCTTTAGCTGAAGTTTCGACAGACCACCGGGGACGAAATTACCCGTCGACATCCGTGTCCCGTGCTGTTGCAGGATAATGCTGTCGGCAAACCCACCTTGCAGCGCCGCGCGCAATGCGGCCGGGTCTGCGCCGCCTTTTTCGGCCAGCAAGGTTGCCTCGGCAACGGCAGAAATCGTGACAGCAACAATTGTCTGATTTGCCAGTTTGCACAGTTGGCCGGCGCCTGATGGTCCGACATGCACCGGCCTGCCCATTGCCTCAAACACCGGCCGCACGGTTTCAAACACGTCGCGATCGCCCCCCGCCATGATCGCAAGGCTGCCCGCTTCGGCGCCTTTGGTGCCGCCGGAAACCGGCGCGTCCAGATGGGCCACGCCCAATCCCGCCAGCAGGGCAGATTGGCTGCGGGCATGTTCCGGCTTTGCGCTGGACATGTCGATCCAGACCATGCCCGGTTGCAAACCCGCTTTGAAATCGCTGTTCGACAACAAGGCGTCCACGGCATGGCCATCCGGCAACATCGTGATGATCACCTGCGCCCCGGCAATGGCCTTGGCCGCAGTGCCAGCGGTCTGCGCGCCCGCAGCAACTAGGGCGGCTGCACGGGCGGCACTGCGGTTCCATACGGTCAAGTCAAACCCTGCCGACATCAGGTTTTGCGTCATCGGCGTCCCCATCAGGCCGGTGCCGATCAGGGTGATTTTGCGAATAGAAGTCATGGGGCGGCAATCCTTTTAAGGTGGCACGGACCAAAGGGGTTATGGTCAAACCGAAATCTCTGTCATACGCTAAATCATCCGTGCAAAAGCGCCAGCATATGGTGCGTGCAGGCGCAGATATTTTTGAAGATCAATGCATGTCGTCCACCAAGTAGCGTCGGACCAACTGCGGCAACAAGGGTAATAAAACATGCCAGGACAAAGACTTAGTGGCAAGCGTGCGCTGGTAACGGCAGCCGGTCAAGGCATCGGGCGCGCCAGCGCGATCGCCATGGCGCAAGAGGGTGCGCAGGTGTTTGCGACAGATATCAACATGGAAATCCTTTCCACGATTCGCGATGCGAATCTCGAAAATATCGAGATTTTTGAACTTGACGTGCGCGATGACGACAGTGTCGCACGCGCAGTAGAGCGCGCCAAACCGGATGTGCTGTTCAATTGTGCGGGCTTTGTTCATCACGGATCGGTGCTTGAGGCGACAGACGATGATCTGGCCTTTGCCTTTGATCTGAATGTCCATTCGATGGTGCGCACGATGCGCGCAGCTTTGCCCGGTATGCTGGAACGCAAGATCGGGTCGATCATCAACATGTCCTCCGCCGCGGGGTCAATCATCGGCGCGCCAAACCGCTTTATCTATGGCACCACCAAAGCCGCCGTTGTCGGCATGACCAAATCGGTTGCAGTAGATTACGTCAAACATGGCATCCGCTGTAACTGCATCTGCCCCGGCACTGTGGAAAGTCCCAGTTGGCACGACCGCGTTACCGCGTTGGGCAAGGAACTGGGCAGCTATGACAAGGCAATGGCGCAATTTGTGGCCCGTCAACCGATGGGCCGTGTGGCAACAGCCGAGGAAATCGCAGCTTTGGTTGTCTATCTGGCAAGCGACGAAAGTGCGTTCACCACCGGACATGCCCATGTCATTGACGGAGGGTGGTCAGGCCAATGACAAAGATATCCAAAGACGATTTGCGGTCGCGCAAGTGGTTCATGAACCCCGATAATCTGGAAATGACCGCGCTTTATCTTGAGCGTTATCTGAACTACGGGCTGACCCGTGAAGAATTGCAGTCAGGCAAGCCGATCATTGCCATTGCGCAGACCGGCAGCGATCTGTCGCCGTGCAACCGCCACCATATTGAACTGACCAAACGTGTGCGCGATGGCATCATCGCGGCGGGCGGCACCTGTATCGAAGTACCGGTGCATCCGATACAGGAAACCGGCAAACGGCCCACAGCATCGCTGGATCGCAACCTTGCCTATCTGTCTTTGGTCGAGACATTGTTTGGCTACCCATTGGACGGCGTGGTCCTGAATATCGGCTGCGACAAGACCACGCCGGCGCTGCTGATGGCCGCTGCCACAGTGAACATCCCCGCCATTGCCCTGAGCGTCGGCCCGATGCTGAACGGCTGGTGGAAGGGCGAACGCGCCGGATCAGGCACCGTGATCTGGAAGGCCCGCGAACAGCTGGCCGCAGGCGATATCGACACTGATGAATTCATGGAGATCGCGGCCGCTTCGGCGCCATCCGTCGGGTATTGCAACACCATGGGCACCGCCACCACAATGAATTCACTGGCCGAAGCATTGGGTATGCAACTGCCCGGCTCAGCGGCAATTCCGGCACCATACCGCGAACGCGGGCAGATCAGCTATGAGACCGGCAAACGGATCGTGGATATGGTCTGGGAAGATTTGCGGCCCACCGATGTCATGACCCGCGCCGCGTTTGAAAATGCGATTGTGGTCAATTCGGCCATTGGCGGCTCGACCAATGCGCCCATCCACCTGAACGCGATTGCGCGGCACTTGGGCGTGCCTTTGGACAACGACGACTGGCAAAATCACGGCCATGATATTCCGTTGCTGGTCAACATGCAGCCTGCGGGCAAATACCTGGGCGAAGATTATCAGCGCGCGGGCGGCGTGCCTGCGGTCATCGGTGAATTGATCAGCGGTGGGTTATTACCGCATCCCGGCGCACTGACGGTCAATGGCCGATCCATGGGCGACAATTGCGCAGCACAGCGGTCCCGGAATACGGATGTGATCAAACCCGCAGATGCGCCGATGAAAAAGCAGGCGGGTTTTCTGAACCTGTCGGGCAATCTGTTCGAAAGCGCGATTATGAAAACCTCTGTCATCTCGCCCAGTTTCCGCGCAACCTATCTGTCCAACCCCGACGACCCCGACGCGTTCCAAGGCCGCGCGGTTGTTTTTGATGGGCCTGAGGATTTTCACCACCGTATTGATGACCCATCTGAAAACATTGATAAAAACTGCATTTTGTTCATGCGCGGGGCAGGGCCAAAGGGCTATCCTGGTGCCGCCGAAGTGGTGAATATGCGCCCGCCGTCCTACCTGATCAAACAGGGGGTTGATGCCTTGCCTTGCATCGGCGACGGGCGGCAGTCGGGCACATCCGGCAGCCCCTCGATCCTGAATGCATCGCCCGAGGCGGCGGATGGCGGCGGGCTTGCGCTTTTGCAGACCGGCGACACCGTGCGCATTGATCTGGGCAAAGGCACGGTCAACATGCTGGTCGCATTGGACGTGCTGAATGATCGCGCGCGGACACTGGCGGCCAGTGGCGGCTATGACGTGCCCGCCAGTCAATCGCCCTGGCAAGAGATATTCCGCGAGAAAACCGGCAGACTGGATCACGGCATGACCTTGCAGGGTGCTGATAAATTCCAAGACATTGCGCGCAAATCACTGCCGCGCGACAACCACTAGAGGACAATCTATGAAACTTCTGCGTTATGGCGCACCGGGTGCCGAAAAACCCGGTCTGTTGGATGATGCCGGTCTGCTGCGGGATCTTTCGGCCCATGTGACGGACATCAACGGCGATATGCTGGATGATGCGACGCTGGCGAAACTCAGCGCGCTTGATCCGGCGCACCTGCCTGTTGTCGAAGGCAAACAGCGCATCGGTGCCTGCGTCGGTAACATCGGAAAATTTCTGTGCATTGGGCTGAATTACTCGGACCACGCCGCAGAAACCGGTGCGGCCATTCCTGAACACCCGATTTTGTTCTTCAAGGCAAATTCCGCCGTGGTTGGCCCCTATGACGACGTGGTCATGCCGCGTGGGTCAACCCAGACCGATTGGGAGGTAGAACTGGGCGTGGTGATCGGCAAAACCGCCAAATATGTCACCAAGGCAGACGCATTGGACCATGTTGCGGGCTATTGCATCATCAATGACGTGTCCGAGCGGCACTTTCAGGCCAACCTGACCGGCCAGTGGACCAAGGGCAAATCCTGCGACACCTTTGGCCCGACGGGTCCGTGGCTGGTAACGCGGGACGAGGTCGGCGATCCGCAAAATCTGGACATGGCGCTGGATGTGAATGGCAAGCGGATGCAGACGGGCAATACCAGCACAATGATCTTTACCGTGGCCGAGATTATCGAACACCTCAGCGCGCTTTTCACGCTGCATCCCGGCGATGTGATCACCACAGGCACCCCTCCCGGTGTTGGATTAGGGCATAAACCCGAACCGATTTTCCTCAAGAAAGGCGATGTAATGGACCTGACCATTCAGGGCCTTGGCCATCAGCAACAAAAGGTTGATCAAGATGCCTGATCTTTTACAAATCGGCGCTGTAACGGACACGATGCGCGACCGTATGGCCGCCGCGTTCACCATTCATCAACTGGATAACTTCGAGCCTGAAAAAATCACCCATGTCGTGACCAATGGCCATGACGGCGTGAACCCGGACCTGATGGCATCATTGACCAATTTGCGCGTGATCAGCGGCTATGGGGTGGGCTATGACGCAGTGGACGCGCATGAGGCCGCACGCCGTGGCATCATCGTCACCCACACGCCCAACGTCTTGAACCAGGAGGTCGCAACAACGGCCCTGTTGCTGATGCTGGCCTGCTACCGCGAGGTTTTGCGCGATGATGCCTACGCGCGCTCCGGCAATTGGGAGGCGCAGGGCAATGCCGCCCTGACCCGGTCCGCTGACAATCAGACCGTCGGCATTCTGGGGCTGGGTCGGATTGGTCAGGCAATTGCGGACAAACTGGCACCCTGGAACTGCAAAATCCTGTATCATTCACGCAATAGTAAGGATGTGGCCTATACCTATTATGACAATCTGACGGCGATGGCGCGCGACTGTGATGTGTTGATCTGCATCACACCGGGTGGCCCCGCCACCAACAAAATCGTAGACGCGGAGGTGTTGGACGCATTGGGTCCGCAAGGCACATTGATCAACGTCAGCCGCGGGTCTGTCGTTGACGAGGCAGCCCTGATCACAGCCCTGCAAAACGGCACGCTCGGCTGGGCCGGGCTTGATGTGTTTGAGCGTGAACCCCACATCCCGCAAGCTTTGCGCGATTTGCCCAACACTGTGCTCTTGCCCCATGTTGGCAGCGCCACGATTGAAACCCGCGCCGCCATGGGGGCATTGACCGTCGACAATCTGTTGCAGCATCTCAAAGACGGTACTGTTATCAGCGCGGTGCCTGAATGCGCAGATATCTAGACCTGCGTTGGTGAAAAGTGATTGAATTTGCCATCGCGGTCTTTTTTTTACTGATCACGCCGGGGCCGGGGGTTCTGACGACTGCCGGCATCGGCGCCTCATATGGCTTCAGCGCTGGGTTTCGCTTTGTGACGGGGCTGGCTTTGGGCGGTTTTGTCAATATGATGATCGTCCTGTCCGGTCTGGCTGCACTCGTTTTAGCAGTACCATCCTTGCGTGCGGTACTGTTAACTGCATCCGCCTGCTACCTGATCTATCTGGCGTGGCGCATCGCCAGTGCCGGTGCAAAAATCGGGTTCCAGCCTGCGTCCCGACCGCTTGGGTTTCGCAACGGGTTTGCTTTGCAAATGATCAACCCCAAGGCCTATGTCGTCGGTACCACGCTATTCTCCGGCTTTGCATTTATGCCGTCCGCACCGATCTGGGAGGTCGCTATCAAACTGGCGGTGTTTAACGCGATCTGGGTGCCTGTCCATCTGATCTGGTTGGCAGCGGGGGCAAAACTGGGCCGCATGGACCTTAGCCAACGCCTGCAAAGGATAATCAACGTCTGCATGGCGATCTCACTGCTGATCGTGGCCGGTATCGCAATACTGGCCTGAGGGAACCGGAAAGGCCGTTGCGCCATACCCCATGCCGCGCCAATGCAACCCAACCGCATCACAGCGACGCAGTGATCCCGCCATCGACGTAAAGCGTATGCCCGTTCACAAAACTGGAGGCTGCCGAGGATAAAAACACTGCCGCGCCAACCAATTCGTCAACATTTCCCCAGCGCCCGGCCGGGGTGCGTTTGGCCAGCCATGTGCTGAATTCCGGGTCTGCGACCAATGCCGCATTCAAAGGCGTGTCAAAATAACCCGGCGCGATGGCATTACACTGCAACCCATGTTTGGCCCAATCGGTTGCCATGCCCTTGGTCAGGTTGCCAACCGCCCCTTTGGTCGCGGTATAAGGCGCAATGCCGGGCCGGGCGAGGGCAGTTTGCACTGACGCGATGTTGATGATTTTCCCCGCACCACGCGCAATCATGTGGCGCGCAGCCGCCTGGCCCACATGAAAAACCGACGCGATATTGGTTTGCAACAGCTTTTCAAAGGCGTCAGCCGGAAAATTCTCTAACTCGGTCCGGTGTTGCATACCTGCGTTGTTGATCAGAATGTCAATCGGGCCAACTGCCGCCTCAAACCCGTCAACGGCCGTCCTGACGCCCTGATGATCAGTGGCGTCAAAGGCAAGTTGATGCACGGTTGCGCCCAGAGCCTGCAATGTCGCCGCCGCCGCAGACAGCTTTGCCTGATCACGTCCGTTCAGCACGATCTCGGCACCAGCAGCGGCCAATCCGCCAGCCAAAGCAAGGCCGATACCCTGGCTTGATCCGGTAATCAGCGCCCGTCGCCCGGTCAGATCAAAGATTTCAAGCGTCATGGCAATTTTCCTTTGGAGGTTTATGTGGCTTATCCGTACCTTGGCGCGACTTGTATCGCGGAGGATGCGCCCATGACAGCCCCTAATCACGCCATCGTCATTCACGCGGCCCGTGACTTGCGGGTCGAGCCGCGCAACGTCCGAATGCCTGGGTCCGGCGAGGTTTTGATCGAGATGCAGACGGGCGGCATTTGTGGCTCGGATTTGCATTACTACAACCACGGCGGCTTTGGCCCGATCCAGTTGCGCGAACCGATGGTGCTGGGCCATGAGGTCGCGGGCAAGATCGCAGAGCTTGGGGCAGGGGTCACCGGTTTGGAAATCGGCCAGCGTGTTGCCCTGTCACCATCGCGCCCCTGTCAGGCTTGCGCCTATTGTTTGCGAGGACAGCAAAACCATTGTCTGAACATGCGATTTTATGGCAGTGCGATGCCGTTCCCGCATATTCAGGGCGCGTTCCAGCAACGGCTTGTGGCTATGGCCAGCCAATGTATCCCGGCGCAGGGGCTGACAGCCGGTCAGGCGGCAATGGCGGAACCTTTGGCGGTTTGCCTGCATGCTGTGCGTCAAGCAGGCGATCTGGTGGGAAAGACGGTGCTGGTTACCGGATGCGGCCCGATCGGCTGTCTTGCCATCTTGGCCGCGCGACGTGCCGGTGCGGCAAAAATCATTGCAACCGACCTGCCGGAATTCACTCTGGCCATGGCGCAGACCTGTGGTGCCGATAAGGCGCTGAACACCCGTACGGATCCGGATGCTTTGACGCCCTTGCACAAGGATAAAGGCCAGATTGATGTGCAACTGGAATGCTCAGGTGCTGCGCCAGCCCTTGCCGCCGGTATCATGTGTCTGCGCCCCGGTGGAACACTTGTCCAGCTTGGCTTGGGGGGCGACATGACGGTGCCCATGCAGGCAATGACCGCAAAAGAAATCACGCTGCGCGGATCGTTCCGGTTTCACGGCGAATTCGAAACCGCTGTGCAAATGATGCAGGCGGGGTTGATTTCCGTGGACCCGCTGATCACCCACTGCTTTGATATCGCCCAGGCGAAAGACGCGTTCGAGATCGCCAGCGATCGAAGCTGCGCGATGAAAGTACAGGTCAGTTTCTAAAATGATCCAATCTGAAGTTACCGAAGCCCGTGCGGCAAATGGATTTGTCGCACCGCTGGACATCACATCAAACGCCAAGGCCGGGGCGCTGCGCGACGCCTTTGCGGTGGCCGCGGCGGATTAGGCCAATGATCCGGTCAAACTAAAGCTGCGATACGGATCGCCTGTTGCCCAGCTTTGATGCTACCAGTCAGGGAACACCCGATGGCACAAGTTAATCGCAAAGTGCTGTAGCCTTCTTGCAAGCCAGTGTTTAACGTCTCGAAAACCCTGTCGAAAGGACCTTTCATGACATCCCCAAGACCCAATGTCGGCGCAGCCGTTCAACCTGAAAGCTTTGCCCATGTTGATGGCGGCACTCGCGATATTGGCGGTCAAAAGGATCGTTGGAGCATTTTGTTCGTTTATCGCGGCAAACATTGTCCGCGCTGCAAACGTTATCTCAACAAATTGAATGCTGCTTTGGCTGGGTGGACGGCGAAAATGGACGTGATTGTTGTGTCCGCTGACAGCCAGGAAAAAGCGCTGGCGGATCGGGCCGAGTTTGGCTGGAAGTTCGATCTTTGCTACGGGATGACCGAAAGCCAGATGCGCAGGCTGGGACTTTATGTATCCGACCCGCTATCCGATGCCGAAACCACTAGCCGTTTTGCCGAACCCGGTACATTTGCCATCCGGCCAGACGGCACGTTGATGTTGGTCGATATCTCAAACGGTCCCGCGTCGCGCCCTGATCTTGAGGAATTGCTGGACGGTATGATTTTTAATATCGACAACGACCGTCCGGTGCGCGGCACAGCGTAAGCGGCGGATCAATCCAAGTTGAAACCTTTTTTGCGCACGAACACGCCGAAGTTTTCCCTTTCCGGGCGGCTGTATTGACGTGTCTTGTCCTCTGACCAGCCGTATGTTGCACTGATGCCAAAGTGACCGGGGTATCGTTGCTGTTGGTAGGGTTGCGATGCGGCACGGTGCTGGTCATAATCTGCAATGTCCTTTTGCAGGGCGGTTTCACTAAAACGATCCCAGTGAACGGTTTGCTTTAAGGGCATGCGTTTGGAAATCTGCGGCGCGAATACAGGATAGCCAATGGCCAGTCCGGCGACAGGGAAAACATGATCGGGCAGGTCAAGAAGCGCTGAGACAGCAGCGGCGTCATTGCGCACCGCACTTATCGGGCAACACCCCAGACCTGCGGCTTCGGCGGCGGTGACAAAGGCGCTGAGCGCTATGGCGGCGTCGACGGTTGCATTAAAGAACGCATCCAGATGGTCGTTGGCAAAAGGCACATCGCGCCATTCATGCAGCAGCCTTTGACGGCGGTTGTTGCCACAAAATACCGCGATCATCGGGGCATCGGCGATCCATGGCTGACCGGTGACAAGGCGGACCAGCTTGTATCGCGCGTCTTGCGACGACACGAAGATGACATCGCGTTGCTGAAGGTCGCTTTTGCTGGGCGACGCAAGTGCGATGGCACTAAGGGTTTCCAGCAGGCCGATTGGCACTGGCTGGTCCAGAAACGCGCGACAAGACCCGCGTGCCGCCATCGACTGCAACACCTTGGCATCAACCTCAGTATCCATGTTGTCGGGTAGATCGCTGTAACGGTCTTGCAGTAAGCTGCGCAAGTCACTGAGTCTTGGATTTGCCATTTCGATCCCCATCAGATGCGTCGGTTTTTGTTAGAGGAATTACCAGAAACATAAAGAAAATCTCGCGTTCATAAAGTCACGCTATAGATTACACTGCGACAACACAGGCGCAATCAATGGATAGTGTTGCTTCAAATGACATCAGGCAAGTTGAAAATCACCATTGAACGGGGGCCGGATGCCGCCGCACCAAGCCAGACCTTTGACGTGCCTGCTTTTGACAACCAGACCGTCCTGGATGTGGTGTCATGGGTGCAACAAAACGCGGACCCGACGCTCAGCTACCGATTTGCCTGTCGCGTTGGTATGTGTGGCAGCTGTGCAATGATGGTGAATGGTGTGCCGCGCTGGACCTGTCGGACGCATATCTCAAAAGTGTTGAACGAAGGTGCCGTGACCATTGGACCGTTGCGAAATATGCCTGTGATTAAAGATCTCGCCGTCGATATGGATTCGTTCTTTGACAAATGGGTGGCGGCAGAGGGCGTGCATCACGGCGGGTTGACCCGCGATGATCAGATTGCACCTTTGGACGCGGATACGCCAGGGCAAAGCGCCGCAAATTTCGGGCGTGAATGCATCAATTGTTCGGTCTGCTATGCCGCCTGTGACACGGTGGCGGGCAATGCGGATTACCTTGGCCCTGCGGCGTTGCAGCGGGCATGGACCCTGCTGAACGATGCCAAGGACACAGGCCGCGCGGCCATTCTGGACGCGGTGTCCGGTTCAGGTGGCTGTCACAACTGTCATTCCATGGGGTCTTGCACGGTCTATTGTCCCAATGAACTGGACCCGATGTCCGCCATTGCCGGCCTGAAGCGTGAAACCGCCAAGTCATTTTTCAAACGGGGGCGTTGATGCTGAATTTGCGTCTTTATATGCTGCAACGGATCACCGCTTTGATGATGGCGCCGCTGGTGCTGGGGCATCTGGCAGTGATGATCTACGCCATCCAGGGCGGGCTGAGTGCGGATGAAATCCTGGGCCGGACCCAAGGGTCAGCGCTGTGGTTTTTATTCTACGGCATTTTCGTCGTCGCGGTTTCCATCCACGGGGCCATTGGTCTGCGGGTGATAGCCCATGAATGGGCGGGCCTGAAAGGTGCAGCCCTTGAGACCGTCATGTGGATCATCGGCCTTGGCCTTTTTATTTTAGGAGCCCGTGCCGTCTGGGCCGTGACATTCGCATGAGCATGGCCAGAGACATCACATCGCGCGCCCATCCGCTGTGGCTGGCCTATGTCCTGCACCGCGTGTCGGGGTTGGCGCTGGCGCTGTTTTTGCCGCTGCATTTCTGGATACTGGCCATGGCGATGACAGACCCTGCGCGGTTGGACGGTTTTTTGCATCTGACCGAGACGGGCGTTGTCAAGCTTGCCGAATTCGGCCTCGTCTTCTTGCTGGCGGTGCATATGTTTGGCGGCCTGCGTCTGATGGCGATGGAATACCTGCCCTGGACGCCTTCGCAAAAGACGATGGCGGCCGCGGCGGTGGCTGTGTCATTACTGATTGCAACGCTCTTTTTCCTAAAGGCGGTGTAGCCATGCACCTGTCCGACATTGAGCGCCACGACACGGATATCTTGATCCTCGGTACCGGAGGGGCGGGCATGTTCGCCGCCCTGCACGCGCAGCAAACCGCACCTGCGGGCACCAAAATCACCATTGCGGTCAAAGGCCTGATCGGCAAATGCGGTTGCACGCGTATGGTGCAGGGGGGATATAACGTGGCGCTGGGGGGCGGCGATACAGTCGAGCGGCATTTCATGGATACCATTCAGGGCGGCAAATGGCTGCCCAATCAAGACATGGCATGGCGGCTGTGCGAACAGGCTGTGGTGCGCATCCGCGAGTTGGAAAACGAAGTCGGCTGCCTCTTTGACCGCAACGCGGACGGATCGTTGCACCAGAAAGCCTTTGCCGGACAAACGGCGGACCGCACGGTACACAAGGGCGATCTGACCGGGATCGAGATTATCAACCGCCTGATGGAAAAGGTGCTGGCCAGTGGCGTTGAGAAACTGCAGGAACACCGCGCCGTGGGGTTGATCCCGACAAAAGATGGCAGCGCGCTGGCGGGTGTCTTGATGATCGACATGCGCACAGGGCGCTTTCGTCTGGTGCGGGCCAAATGCGTGCTGATGGGCACCGGCGGGGGCCCGACCATGTATAAATATCACACGCCCAGCGGTGACAAGACGATGGACGGTCTGGCCATGGCATTGCGCGCCGGTCTGCCCTTGCGTGATATGGAAATGGTGCAGTTTCACCCCACCGGGCTGCTGGCGGGCGATCACACCCGTATGACCGGCACCGTGCTTGAGGAAGGTCTGCGCGGTGCGGGCGGTGAATTGATCAACCATGCGGGCACGCGGTTCATGTTTGACTATGACGCCCAGGGCGAACGTGCGACCCGCGATGTGGTCAGCCGCGGCATCTATGCCGAAATGCGCAAGAACAATAATCCCGATCAGGAAGGCGTGTTTATCTCAATGTCGCACCTCGGCCCGGACAAGGTGCGTGCCAAGTTCCCCGGCATGGTCAAACGTTGCGCCGATAGCGGTTTTGATCTGGCCGCCGGACAGGTCGAGGTTGTGCCAACGGCACATTACTTTATGGGCGGCGTTGTGGTGGATGTGGATACCCGCACCGCGATGGAAGGGCTTTATGTGGCGGGCGAGGACGCCGGCGGCGCCCATGGCTCAAACCGTCTGGGCGGCAATGGCGTGGCCAATTCCACCGTCTATGGCGGTATTGCGGGCGATACGATGGGGGCAGATGTCGCAACCATGCGCTTGCGCGATCCCGACGAAGACGTGCTGGCCGCCGAATTTGCCCGCGCGACCCATCCGTTGACCCGCCGCCCCGATCTGGTGCTGCCCCTGCGCAAACAATTACAGGATTTGATGTGGGAGGACGTTGGCGTGATGCGCACCGAGACGGGCATGAAACGGGGGCTGACGGGGATTGCCGAAGTATCGGATGCGCTGATGGATGTGGGCGTGGATGACAGCAATCTGGCTTTTAACCTGACATGGCACGACTGGCTGAATTTACGGTCGCTTTGTGATATCTCTGAAGTGATTACAAAGGCCGGGTTGGCCCGCGAAAACTCGCGCGGGGCGCATTTCCGCGAGGATTACCCCGAGCCGGGCGCGATGGAAGACAGTGAGTATACGGTGGCGCAGATCAAGGGTGGGGAGATTGATGTTACCCGCGAGCCGGTGGCCTTTACAGTCGTGAGACCGGGGGAGACGATCTTGCCAGAAGGTGAACCTGAGACATTGGTGGCGGCGCAATGAGCGCATCCCTCCACAGTTACTATGTTGACAGGGGCACTGCACTGGGCATGACAATGCCGCATATCGCAAAGTATCACAGTGGCCCATTTCGAATTGCCGTTATTCTTGCAGACCCCGGCGGGAAGTTCACCGCCGGCAGCGGCGCCGAAAAGACATCAGAAATCGGTCTTCGAAACCCCGACCCGACAGCAGGGTTTTTGCTCAGAACAATACAAGACGTAGGCATTGAACTTTCCGAGTATTTACCGTTGAACGCTCTTGCTGGGTACAATCTGCGAAACCTAAAGAAAAATCGCGAAGTATCCGCTGGCTTGAATTCCGACATGATTCAGAAAGCGGGTGTGAAAGCGGTGATTTTGGGTGGCGTTATCGCTCAATCGGCGAAGCGCTATTTGAACTTGCCACACAATTTCCCGGTCTTTCAAATGCCCCATCCGTCAGCTCGGGGCAGAGGCATGGCAACCCGGCAAAGCATTGACGCAGCCAAACTCATTCGCACAGCTTTCGAAAATGCGAGGTCACAGCCATGATCCCCATCGCCCTCATCCAGTCCACCGCCGAGATTCTGATGGACAAGGCCGCCATCGAAATCCCGCAGGACTATCTCGACGGCTTGCAACAAGCCGCCAAAACCGAAGACGGCGATCTGTCGTCCTTTGTCCTAAAGGCCATGCTGGAAAATTATGAGGCCGCCAAGGAAGATCGGCGTGCCATGTGTGGCGACACCGGCGTGCCGCGCTGGTTTGTGAAAATGGGCAATGACGCCGCAGTTGAGGGGGGCATGGTGGCGCTGGAAACGGCCCTGCGCCGGGCGACCGCGAATGCCACCAACGGCGTGCCGCTGCGGCCCAATCGCGTGCATCCCTTGTGGCGCACGGACCACAACAACAACGTCGGCATCGGCGCCCCCGAGATTGAATACGGCTATGAGCCTTCGGGCGACTGGATTGACCTGATCACCGTGCACAAGGGCGGGCTTTTTGGCACCGACTATCGGATGTTGTTCCCCTCGGACGGTCTTGCGGGGATCAAGCGGTTCTATCTGGACAGCCTGATGGCCTTTGGCAAACGCGGGCTGGCCTGCCAGCCTGCGATCATCGGGATTGGCCTTGGCGGGTCCAAAGATACTTGTATGACTTTGGGCAAACGCGCCTCGACCCTGCGGGTCGTGGGCAGCCGCAATTCCGACCCGAAGATTGCCGAGATAGAGGATGAGTTCAAAGAGTTGGGCAATTCCATTGGTATGGGCGCCATGGGGTTTGTCGGCAAAAACATGGTGATTGATTGCAATATCGAGGTTGGATACTGCCACACCGGCGGCATGCCGATGTCAGTCCACGCCTTTTGCCTGTCCTCACGGCGTGCCGTCGCCCGATTGTTCCCCGATGGTCGCGTCGCATACCGCACTGACCCCGACTGGTTCACCCCCTACCAGCGCCGCGAGACGGTTGAATGGGAACCGAAAAGGGAGGCCGCAGAATGAGCCTGCGCGAAGTTGACCTATCCACCACCCCCACGCCTGAGGCCATCGCTGACCTGCAATTGGGCGACATCGTCTACCTTACCGGCCTGATGTATACCGCCCGCGAAGGCGTCTACATGCGCGCACTGGAGGATCAGGCCAACATTCCGATGGAACTGCCCGGCCAATCGGCAGCGAATTTTCACTGCTCGCCAGCGGCGCGGATCAATGCAGACGGATCATTTGATATGGGCGCCGTCACTGCCACCGCATCGTTTAGGTTTGCCAAGTGGTTGCCGGAATGGATGGCCAAAACCGGGGCCAAACTGATCGTCGGCAAGGGCGGGATGACATCCAAAGATTATAAGGAATATTTCGTGCCAAATGGGGCGGTCTATCTGTCTACAGTGGGTTACGGCACGGGCGCATTGCTGGGGCGCGGCGTTGAAAGCGTCAAGGCGGTGCACTGGAACGAAGAACTGGGCCTTGCGCAAGCGATGTGGGTATTGAAATGCAACCGCATGGGCCCGTTCATCGTGGCCTCGGATATGAAGGGCGACTGCCTGTTTGAACGCGAAAATGCCAAGATCGCAAAGAACGTCGCACGGGTTTATGAGGGCACGAAACCGGCGACGATGAAACGTTATGGTGAAAGCGATGATCGCACGGATGAGGTAATTTAGCGCCTGTCTTTTCGATGCGGCATCACCAGGTCATTCATGTCTGGCCGCATCAATGACCTTGCTTAAAGCATTGAACAATTCTTCGATCAGTTGGGTTTTGATATTGTCTTTGTGAAAGGCCAGGCCCAGGCTACGTTTTGGCGCATCATCGCCAAGCGACAGGTGCTTGACTTTAATCGTGTCCGCGGCTGGCACAGCCAGTTTCGGCACGATGGAGACGCCAAGATTGGCGTGCACCATGCTTTCAATCGCCTCGGGGCTGTCCAGTTCCATGGTTTCGGACACAGCCAGGCGTTTTGACACGATCCAGTTGTCGATCAGCATGCCCAACACGGCACTTCGGTCAAACCGGATAAACGGGCGCGCGGTCAAAAGCTCAATCGGATCGGCCCCGGTTTCCTCATGCGACGCAATCAGTTGCATAGGTTCTTGAGTCAACTCTCGAAACCGGATGCTAAGCGGCATCTGATGGGGTTTGGTGATGATCGCAGCATCCAGATTGCCACGCTCAATCTCGGTCAACAGTGCACCGGTCAGGCCGGGCCGCAGACGCAATCCGATTTTGGGGTACTTGGCCTTAAGAACCGCCATTGCACGCGGCGTCAATCCGGTCAATGTGGTGCGCAATACCCCAAGCGAGACGACACCGCTAAGCCCGCCATCGGCCAATACCGAAGGCAGCAGATTGTCGTAGTCCGCAATCAGTTTGCGCGCTTTTCGTACGATCTCATGGGCAACCGGCGTCAATTCGGGTGTTCTGGTGGCGCGGTTGAACAAGGACACGCCCAAATCTGCCTCAAGCGTCTGCATCTGCTGACTGACGGCCGCATGTGTAACGTGCACAACATCTGCTGCGGCGCTGAACGTCGCGTTGTCCGCAATCGCGACCAAGGTCCGCAACAGGCGAATGGTCATTCTGAGCGTCCCTTCATTATCAACCGCTGCTTTCATAAGCTGTAAGATGATTTAACTACTCTTAAGTACAGCTTACCAGTAGATTGATCGAAAGTCGCCAAAGATTTTCGGTGGCTTCAATGGGAGGAAGTTATGAAAATTAAGACATTAGGTGCGGCACTGACGCTTAGCGCAGCAATTGGCGCAACCGCCGCCTGGGCCGAATATCCTGAGCGTGCGATCAAGATGGTCATTCCATATGGTGCAGGCGGGGCCACCGACATTTCAGCGCGCACGATTGCCGAACCTTTGGGTGCCGCGGTCGGCGAGCCACTGATTATGGCGAATATCACCGGAGCAGGGGGGGCGACCGGGTCTGTGGCGGTGCAAAACGCGGAGGCTGATGGCTACACGATGCTTTTTGCCCGCGTCGGATCGCATTCGGTCAATCCCGCGATGAAAGCCACGTTGCCTTATACACTGGATGATTTCCGCTTTGTGACGGTTTATGAAATCAACCCGGTTGCCTGTGCCGTAACACCGGCATCGGGCATCAATTCGATGGATGACCTGATTGCAAAAGTCAACGAAGGCGGCGTCAGCTACAGCTCGTCGGGCGTGGGGTCCTTGCTGCATCTGGCCGGAGCGATGGTACTAAAGGAATTCGGCATCGAAGATCCATTAACGGCGGCAACTCATATTCCACAAAAAGGCGGCGGTGCCGCAGCAACTGCCGTTCTGAACGGAACCGCAACTTTCCTGTGTACCAATTCTTCGGCATTGGCGAGTTTTGTGGCCAATGGTCAGCTAAAACCGCTGATGGTGACAACGTCAGAGCCTGTCGTCGGGTTTGATGCACCAACCGCAAATGATCTGGGCAAAGAGCGTCTGAACCAATTGGTCGGTTGGACCGGCATCGCGGGTCCAGATGATCTGCCCGATGACATTGCCGAAAAATGGGGCGTATGGATGG
The DNA here is from genome assembly GCA_049680295.1 of Sulfitobacter sp. Classification (GTDB taxonomy): domain Bacteria; phylum Pseudomonadota; class Alphaproteobacteria; order Rhodobacterales; family Rhodobacteraceae; genus JBAUHN01. Next base: position 4,711 of record JBAUHN010000157.1, on the reverse strand, counting down.
CGGCCGCCACTCAAGACGCCAAGTTCAATGAAACCATGTCTGCGCGCGGTTCTGTTATCGAGTTAATGAACCCCGAAGAGGCAAACGCATTCATCCAGGGCCAATACACCATCTTTCGTCAGTTGGTTGACGATTTGGGCATGAGGATCGAAGGCTAGCCAGCCTGCAACAATTGTTTGATGTTTTTTTGCGGCCGCCAATCCGGTGGCCGCAAAACCCTTAAAGGACCCCTCGTCATGTCACCAAAGGCCATCCAGTTCAGGCTTGGGATCGGGACCTGCCTCGGCGCGTTGTTCTTAGGGCTTGTCGCAATTCCAACTTGGGTCTCGTCGCCTTCAAATGTCGGAAATATCGTGCTGGCGCCAACCTTCTGGCCCTACGTTCTGACAGCCGTGGCAGGTCTGGCAGGGGTCGCATTGGTGGTGTCAGGGTTGCAAAGCGCTGCGACGAAGCCGGCCGAGGACTTGGCAGCCGCGACCAACACATCCTGGCTGCGCCTGGTGGGTTTGGCTGTGATCATGGGGCTGACAATGGTTGCGTTGCCCCGTGTGGGCATGGTCTGGACCACGATGGTGGTTTTTGCTGCTACTGCGTTTCTTTTTCGCACGCGACATCCGCGCACAGCGCTGATCTGTGCCGTGTCTGTGCCGCTTGGCCTGTATCTTTTCTTTGCCCATGTCGCAGGCGTTGCCATCCCGCAGGGTGATTATGTGAGACTGCCATGAGCTTTGCAGACAATCTGATGGCGGGCCTTAACCTTGTCGCCTCATTCGAGGCTTTTTTCGCTTTGTTTGCAGGGATTTGCATCGGTGTTGTGGGCGGTGCCATTCCGGGCCTTTCGGCCACCATGGCCGTCGCGCTGACCTTGCCTTTTACCTTTTCATTGCAACCGATCACCGGGATTTTGCTGCTGCTTGGCGTTTACAAGGGCGGTATTTTTGGTGGGTCGATCCCGGCCATTCTAATTAAGACCCCCGGAACCCCGGCGTCGTCTGCCACAATCCTTGACGGGTTCCCGTTGGCCGAAAAGGGCGAGGCCGGGCGCGCTTTGGGCATGGCGCTTTGGGCGTCGTGTACGGCGGATCTGGTCTCAAACCTTGCGTTGATCCTGTTCGCCGGATGGCTGGCGTCTTTCGCGCTTAGCTTTGGACCGCCCGAGTTTTTTGCCCTGATCCTGTTTTCGCTGACGATCATTGCTGGTGTGTCGGGCGAAAGCCTTCTGCGTGGCATATTGTCTGCCGTATTGGGATTGTTGCTGGCGACTGTTGGGCTTGATCTGGTCTATGGCACCAACCGGTTTACCTTTGGTGATCCCAACATGATGGGCGGTCTGAATTTCATCGCTGTCCTGATCGGACTGTTTGCAATCCCTGAAATCATCGCCATGGCTTGGAACCCGGTGGCACATCTGGGCAAGGCGCGTTCATTGGGCCAGACCAAAGTGTCTTTTGCCGACTATAAACGCAGTTTCAAATCCATCATTCGCGGCAGCCTGATCGGTGTCTTTTTAGGCTCGATCCCCGGTATTGGCGCAGCACCATCGGCATTTCTCAGCTATTCAGAGGCGCGTCGCAAATCGCCCAACAAAGCCAATTTTGGCAAGGGCGAAATCGAAGGCGTGGCGGCATCCGAGGCGGGCAACAACGGTGTGGCAGGTGCCACCCTGATCCCATTGCTGGCCCTTGGCGTGCCCGGAGACGTGATCACCGCGATCATCATTGGTGCCTTTATGGTGCATGGGCTGCAACCCGGCCCGATGATGTTTATCCTGAACGCTGACATCATTTACGGATTGTTCATCGGTCTGATTGTCAGTTCGGTGTTTTTGTTCCTTGTCGGTAGTGTCGCGATCCGGGGTTTTCGTTTTGTTGCGGACGTCCCCAAACGGATATTGATGCCAGCGGTTCTGGTGCTGTGCATCTATGGCGTCTTTGCGGTCAACAACAACATCTTTGACGTCGGCGTCATGTTTCTGATGGGCTGGCTGGGCTATCTGATGCTGTGTTTTCGCGTACCTGCCGCGCCCTTTTTAATCGCCTTTATTCTGGGCCCGTTGCTGGAAGATAATTTTCGCCAATCCATGCTGATGTCCGGCAGTGATCCGATGATATTGATCCGGGGACCGATCACGTGGTTTTTCTGGAGTGTGACGATGTTTACTTTGGTGGCAATTGTGCGTGGCCTGTCACGCAATTCCAAAATGTAGCAACGGCGAAGACGGCCCAAACACCCATCAAAAAAGGATACCCCTTATGCGCGCGGCAGTGGTCAGAGAATTCAACCAAGACCTTTCCATTGAAACCGTTGATGACCCGATCTGCCCGGACAATGGTGTCGTCCTTGAGGTCGCATCTTGCGGGGTCTGCCGGTCGGATTATCATGGCTGGACCGGAGGACATCCCAAGGTCCTAAACGGCTCGATCATGGGGCACGAATACTGTGGCACCGTGGTCGAGGCGGGCGCGCAAGCCCGGCACAAGGTGGGGGATCGTTTGATCGCGCCGTTCATTCTGGGATGCGGCAGGTGCCCTGCGTGTCATACCGGTGCCTCCAACACCTGCGAAAAACAAATTGTGCCCGGTTTCGGCACGCCGGGTGCCTATGCCGAATACGTGGCCGTTCCTTATGATCATAACCTTGTGTACCTACCCGACACGCTGACACCGGCGCTGGCCGCAGGGCTGGGGTGCCGGGTGACAACCGCATGGCACGCCTTAACCGACAGGGCCAATGTCAGGGCAGGGGAATGGGTCGCGATCCATGGCTCCGGTGGGATAGGCCTGTCAGCGCTGCTGTTGGCCAAAATGCTGGGCGCGCAGGTTGTCGTCGTTGACATCGTTGAGGACAAGCTGAGCCATGCAAAACTACACGGTGCCGATGCCACTGTGAACGCGGCCACCACGGATGCTGTCGCTGCCATCCATGAGATCACCGGCGGTGGGGCACAGGTTTCGATCGAGGCGTTAGGGATTGCGCAGACAACCAATGCCTCGGTTGAATGCCTGACTACGCTGGGCCGCCACGTCCATGTCGGCATGCCCGCAGGTGACGGGATGATGCAGATCAACATGCGCGCGATTTATTCCAAGCAACTGGCGTTTTTTGGCACCCGAGGCATGCCGTCGTGGAAATACCCATCGCTGCTGGGCATGATCGCCCGCGGCGATGTCGACATCAGCCCGATGGTGGCGCGCGAAATCCCGCTGTCCGGCGCAAGCGAGGAATTGCGTGCGATGTCCGGGCCGACACCGCCCGGAACGGCGGTGATCACAGACTTGCAAGGCTAAGTGTTCGGCGGGCGGCACCCACAATTCCATGACTTGTAAAACGTCCGGATATGCAGTTCAGTCACCGTGCAAAGCGGGACATCAAACAGCTTTAGGTTTCCCGTCCCGCACTCACAAGGGAACCTTTTATGCCAACCCCGAAACTTTACTTTTCGCGCCGCGAATTTGACCAACGCCTTGCAAAAACGCGCAGCGCCATGCAGGCCCGTGGCCTTGATCTGCTGATCGTCTCGGACCCGTCGAATATGAATTGGCTGACGGGCTATGATGGCTGGTCATTTTACGTACACCAATGCGTGGTGCTGTCGCTGACGGGTGATCCGATCTGGTTTGGGCGCAGCCAGGATGCAAATGGTGCGCTGCGCACCTGTTTTATGGATCCCGCAAATATCATCGGGTACCCGGACCACTATGTGCAATCGACTGAACGTCACCCGATGGATTACTTGTCCGCGCAACTGACCGACCGGGGCCTGGCCAAAGGCCGCATCGGGGTTGAGATGGACAACTACTGGTTCTCGGCTGCCGCATACGCTGCGTTGCAAACCCATCTTCCTAACGCCCGTTTTTCGGACGCCACCGCTTTGGTAAACTGGCAGCGTGCGGTAAAATCCGACGCCGAATTAACTCTGATGCGGCAAGCGGGTAAAATCGTCGGCAGAATGCACGAACGCATCTTTGACAAGGTTGAACCGGGCATCCGAAAATGTGATCTGGTGGCCGAAATTTACGATGCAGCCCTGCGCTATGACCCTGAAATCGGGGCAGGGGGTGACTATCCGGCACTGGTACCGCTGTTGCCTTCTGGTTCGGACGCCTCGGCGCCACATCTGACCTGGGACGACGCGCCGATGGAAACCGGTATGGGCACGTTTTTTGAGATCGCAGGCGTGGTGAAACGCTACCATTGCCCGCTGTCGCGCACGGTGTTTCTGGGCAAGCCGACGCAGACGTTTCTGGATGCCGAAAAGGCGGTGCTGGAAGGCATGGAGGCGGGGCTTGAAAAGGCGCGCGTCGGCAATACCTGCGAAGACGTGGCGCTGGCGTTTTTTGGCGTGCTCAAGAAACACGGGATTACCAAAGACAACCGCGCAGGCTATCCCATCGGCGTCAGCTATCCGCCCGATTGGGGCGAGCGCACGATGTCGCTGCGCCCCGGCGACACCAGTATCTTGCATGAAAACATGACCTTCCACTTTATGACGGGGCTGTGGATGGACGACTGGGGGTTCGAGATCACCGAAAGCATCCGCATCGGTGAAAACGGCCCGGAATGTCTGGCAAATGTGCCGCGCAAGATGGTTGTAAAGGACTAGGTCAATGATCCCTTCACCCATTCAGCCGACCATTCCACTGGACGCAGACGGCATCCACCACGGATTTTTGCAGCTGCCCTACAGCCGCGATGACAGTGCCTGGGGCTC
>JBAUHN010000156.1:0-13371 GCA_049680295.1 Sulfitobacter sp. | reverse complement strand
CGTGGCGTGGTGAAGTCGCCGCATCTTTCGAAGACCTGAACCATGACGAAGACGCATCCATCACCTTTGATCGAGAAAGCAAGTCTCTCAGCAGGCCGCATTTGCAGGCTAAGACTGGGACTGCTGTGCGAGGCCCATTTTCTTTTGCTGTGCAACGATGCCCGATTTGGTGCGAATGGCGCGGCTTTTTGGCATGAAGTTTGATATCAGCCGACACCGATCAAACGGCCTTCCACTGGACAGGTCAGCCTTGAACCGTCTAAGACTGTTTGAACCAACTAATCTGGGTAAATTATGACCGCAATTTTGATCCTTAACGGACCCAATCTAAACCGTCTTGGCACCCGGCAGCCGGATGTATACGGCACCCAAACCCTGGACGATGTTGAGGCAATGTGCGCAGCACACGGTAAAAAAGCGGGGGTAAAGGTCCAATGTGCGCAGTCCAATCATGAAGGTGACTTGGTTGACAGCATTCAGGCCGCCGCAGGTCAACATGACGGCATTGTTTTTAACGCCGGGGCCTACACACACACCTCCGTCGCACTCCGAGACGCCATCAGTTCGGTCGACGTGCCGGTGATTGAATTGCACATCAGCAATGTCCACGCCCGCGAGGCGTTTCGACACACGTCGTTGATTGCGCCGGTGGTTTTGGGTCAGATTTGCGGCTTTGGCACGCAGGGATATATCCTGGCGATGGATGCGCTTTTGACGCATATCGGACATCAAAAGTGATGCGTAAGTATCTGCATTTCCTGTCGAACTGTCAGGAACTTGAAGAATTGTGGGACGCACATACATCGAAAATGGCCGAATTTGGTTTTGACCGATTGATCTATGGGTTTACCCGTTACCGCACGTTGACATCGCTGGGTGACCCTGAGGATTTTGTGATCCTGACCAACCAGACCAAAGCCTATACAGATGTTTTTCTTGGGCAAGGTCTGTATTTTCACGCGCCGATGGTCCGCTGGGCTTTGGCCAACGAGGGGGCGGGCAGTTGGGGTGTTTTGCGCCAGATGCTGGACAGCGAGACCTTTACAGAACAAGAAAGGAAAGTGTTTGATTTCAATGCCAAACACGGTGTTACTGCCGGATACACCATCAGTTTCAAGTCGATCTCGGCGCGATCAAAAGGCGCCATCGCCCTGACCGCACGCAGCGGCATGAGCCAGGATGACGTCGATGCCGTCTGGAATGAGCATGGCCGCGACATTCAACTGATGAACAACATCGCCCACCTGAAAATCCTGACCCTGCCATATGCCGCGCCCAATCGTGGTTTGACCAAACGCCAGCGCCAGACGTTGGAATGGGTCGGGGATGGCAAGACAATGCAGGACATCGCAGTGATCATGGGGCTGACATCGGCCACAGTGGAAAAACACTTGCGATTGGCCCGCGAGGCACTGGCAGTTGAAACGACAGCGCAGGCTGTCCTGAAAGCGGCCTTTGCCAATCAGATGTTTGTACTGGAAGCCTGATCCCCGCCCGCCTTTTTTGCAAAGGTAAGGATTCCCTGACTTTCATGACGCAGCGTCATCGCGCATTCTAAAACCGTTCCATGAGTGGTGGCTTTGGCCAAAGGAACGCTAGCTTGGAACGCCCTGTATTCAAGGGTTAACCAAGCGCCCGGTTCGCCGGTATCCGGTCTGGGGATGTATTTTTCCATTCCCAGGCCGGACCCCAAATAGACTGCCATCTCCTCCCCGGATTGGGCATCGTATGTTAGGGGGTGGGTCCGCCCTGCCAGGCGGGCCCATACACCCATTCCCGGCATTTTTAGTTTTGAAATCGGAACTTCCGAAAAACAATTTGCAGGGAACAAAAAAAGGCGGCGTACCGAAGCACACCGCCTTTAGAATGTTTTTTTGCAGGTCGGGTTAGCTTTGGCCGACTTTCGCAACTTCGGCTGCGAAATCTTCTTTCACAACTTCAATGCCTTCGCCAACTTCCAAACGCACAAAGCCTGAGATAGTGGCACCGGCTTCTTTTGCGGCGTCGCCCACGGTCAGATCGGGGTTCACGACGAATTGCTGGTTTAGCAGCGTGACTTCGGACATGTATTTTTTCATCCGGCCGACGATCATCTTTTCGATCACCGCTTCAGGCTTGCCGCTTTCGCGGGCGATGTCCATCTGAACGGTTTTCTCTTTGTCAACAACCGCCGGGTCCAGATCCGCCTCGGACAAGGACGCAGGGTTCACAGCCGCGATATGCATCGCCACCTGTTTGCCAAATGCCGCGTCGCCGCCGGTCATTGCGACCAGCACGCCGATCTTGCCCATGCCGGGCGCGGCGGCGTTGTGCACATAGGACACGACCACATCGCCATCAATCGCCGACATGCGGCGCACGGACATGTTTTCGCCGATGGTGGCGATCTTGTCTGTGACAACGGTTTCTACCGTTTTGCCGCCCATGTCCGCCGCCTTTAGCGCGTCCACGTCAGACACACCGGCGGCAACATCCGCGATGCCGCTGACCATGGCCTGAAACTCGGCGTTTTTACCGACGAAATCGGTTTCCGAGTTCACTTCCACCGCGACGCCGTGGCCGCCGACAACCTTAACGGCCACAAGACCCTCAGCCGCAGTGCGGCCGGATTTCTTGGCCGCTTTGGCCAGACCTTTGGTGCGCAGCCAATCGACCGCCGCCTCCATGTCGCCACCGGTTTCTGTCAACGCCTTTTTCGCGTCCATCATGCCTGCGCCAGTGCTGTCGCGCAGGTCTTTGACCATAGATGCTGTGATTGCCATCTTCAGGTTCTCCTTGGTTCATATTGCAGTCGCTGGGGGCAGGTCCGCCCTGCCCCACATGTCAACGTGTCGCCGGGGGGAATGTTCCACCCGGATGCCAATGCTTATGACTTGGCTTCGGCCGGTGCAGCCTCTTCTGTAGCGGCAACCTCAGCTGGTGCGGCCTCTGCGACGGCTTCTTCGACAGGGGCCTCTTCCATGGCACCCAGATCAACACCGGCAGCACCCAGTTGCGCCGACATGCCGTCCAGCGCTGCACGGGCCGCCAGGTCGCAATAAAGTGCGATGGCACGGGCCGCATCATCGTTGCCGGGGATGATATAGTCGATGCCGTCTGGTGGGCAGTTGGTGTCAACCACAGCCACAACCGGAATGCCCAGCTTGTTGGCCTCCGCAATGGCCAGCGCTTCTTTTTTGACGTCGATCACAAAGATCAGGTCCGGACGACCACCCATTTCGCGGATGCCACCCAAAGACGCCTGCAGCTTGCCCTGATCGCGCTCCATGCCAAGACGCTCTTTCTTGGTCAGACCTTCAAAGCCGCGCTCGGACTGCTCATCAATGTTTTTCAGACGCTGGATCGATTTGGACACGGTCTGCCAGTTGGTCAGCGTGCCGCCCAGCCAGCGGTGGTTCATGTAATACTGTGCGCATTTTTCCGCCGCATCCGCGATCGGCTGAGCCGCCTGCCGCTTGGTGCCCACGAAAAGAATGCTGCCGCCCTTGGCGACAGTGTCACGGATGGCCTGCAGCGCCTGATCCAGCATTGGAACAGTTTGCGTCAGATCCATGATATGAATGCCGTTGCGCGCACCGTAGATAAACGGACCCATACGTGGGTTCCAGCGCTGCGTCTGGTGGCCAAAGTGTACGCCTGCTTCAAGCAATTGGCGCATGGTGAACTCAGGTTGAGCCATGTGGTCGTTCCTTTTCCGGTTTTCGCCTCGTCGGGGGTTCGACGCGAATGCGCCAACCGGCGGACATACGGGGATGTCTCCCCCATAGGCCCAAACCCCGACTGCGGGTTTAAGTGGGGCGCGTATAGGCCAGCATGTGTTGCGGCGCAAGAGGGATTTGGTGTGGCTGGGAAAGCGGCATCATATGGCGCTACGATTTGTTCTGTTTGGCCTGCGCGCCCAACAGCGTTTCGATGGCGGCCAATCGATCCAATATTTCATCGCGATGCGCTGCGGTTCTTTCGGTCTCATCCGCGTGGTGGGCGTCCTGCATCGAGTTCACGATCAAACCAACAACCAAGTTCACAACCGCAAAGGTCGTCACCAGAATAAAGGGGACGAAAAATGCCCAAGCGTATGCATAGACCTCCATAACAGGGCGCACGATGCCCATCGACCAGCTTTCCAAGGTCATAATCTGAAACAATGAATACCCCGACCGGCCAAGTGTGCCAAACCATTCCGGGAATGCAGGACCAAACATCTTGGTCGCCATGACAGCGCCAATATAAAACAGGATCGTCATCAGCAAAAAGACAGCCCCCATGCCGGGTAATGCGTTGATCAGACCCTCGACAACACGGCGCATTGAGGGCGAGACAGAAATCACCCGAAGCAGTCTTAGAATGCGCATCGCACGCAACACCGTGAGGCCCTGAAAAACAGGCACGAGCGAGATGGCCACAATCAGAAAGTCAAAGATATTCCATCCATCACGAAAGAATTTCGCGCGGTAAACAAACAGTTTCAGAGTGATTTCCAAAACGAAAATGCCAAGACAAATCGCATCAAGCACGTAAATCAACTGTCCCGCGCGGGACATCACGATTTCCGAGGTTTCAAGACCAAGAATAATGGCATTTGACAATATAACAATCAGGACGAAATCCCGAAAAATCTTATGCTCGACAATGTCGGCAACTTTTTTGCGCAGGGGCGTGGTCTTTGTGTCAGTTGGCTGATCCATTGCGCCTATATGGTGGCTTGGCCTGGCGACGCCAAGATGCGAAAGCGGTCAGACAACAAAATTCTTACGCCCCCAATTGTCCGCACCGCGCACGTCCTTTCATGCCGCATCGTACAATGGGCTTGTCTTTGCAGATGGATACCGCGTGGAACACATGGTTCGCGTCGCCGCGGATTTCGCCTCTGGGTGTGACCTAGGATGGGCTCTGTGCCGATCCGCAAGCTACGCTTGGCCACATTTTCCAAGCGATGGATCTGGACAAGGCACCACCCGTTGCGGATGTGCTTTCGGTTGCCAAGCTGGCAGACGCCACCAGCTGCGCGTGGGCGGCCGGATTCCAATCAGCGGCGCTAAAGTTGAGAGGTTAAAGCCAGACAACGTCGGTACGCCCTACTCACTGCTATGCGCCACACTGCACAGAATGGGGCGACAATTCCGGCGGTTTGGACCTTGCGCAAATAATCCCATTCAGCCGCGCAAAATCGTGTACCTTTGAGCCAGCAAATGCCCGTGAGGGCCCCTGCCAGCCAAATCGAGCCTCTTTCGCGCAAGTCGTGAGGCCAACAAGATACCACCACGAAGCCCCATAGAAAGGCATAGCCCATGTCCACACTGGCCCTGATCCTGATCGCCCTGATCGCCGCCCTGCATCTCTATATCTGCTGGTTTGAAATGTTCGCCTGGGAAAGCCGCGGGCCAAAGATTTTCCGGGACTTCCCTGCCGAGCTGTTCAAACCCACCGTGCCAATGGCCGCCAACCAAGGTCTGTATAACAGTTTTCTGGCGGCCGGGTTGATCTGGTCGTTGCTGATTTCCGACCCCGATTGGTCCGCGCGCATCGCGCTGTTCTTCCTGATCTGCGTCGCTGTTGCGGGGCTATATGGGGCGGCAACCGCCTCCAAACGGATACTCTATGTGCAGACGGTGCCTGCAATGGCGGCAATTGCTGCGGTGATGTTGTCTTAGGGTGCGGAGATAGAATTGGTAGCTACGCCTTGTTCCGGGTCGGGCTCCCAGTCATCAGCGGCCGCGAAGAGCCCTTATTGCTCGCTCGACGGCGCACCTGACATGTTCTAAAATGTTAGAGAAGAACTCGTTTGAGGGGCAGGTTTTGTCAGAAGAGAGCGCCAACCAATTAAGTAGAAGAATTGATCAATTTGGGGCTAAGTACAAACTTTGGCTTGTAATCCCGCTGATGATCACCGCCGCAATTGCTGTTGTTCACCTCGATGTCGCAATTGTTTTTCTGATTTTCTTTTTGGTGGTTTGGGGCATCGCGGGATTGATGCTTGCAATTCAATGGGCTGTGCTAAGAATAATCCCACCTAACGCTTCTTCTGATACCAAACTGGAACTTCGAGAATCTATTGGGGCCACCGTGTTTCTGGGGTCCTTCGCCATCGTTGGTATAGTTTTGAGAGGCGACAATAGCCTTTCAGATTCGGTGAATGAGCATGTGCCAGATGGCATGAGCTTTGGCTTCATTGATCCAATATTCGCCGTCGTCTGCATTGTTGGCATCTGGATATACACTGTATATAAAATTTGGGGTTAGTTCTCCTTCTTGAATGACCGCAAAGCCCCGCATCGCCAACAGCCCATACTTGCCCCGTCACCCCCTACCGCCCCGATGCATCCAAATAGATGGCATCAACCCGGCGGTTGATCCGACCTTGCCCAGATCAACACCTCATTGATCAAATAAATTCGGCCCCAAAATCACAGCTTTAGACCAAGGATTTCCTCGACACCCCGCAAGCGCCGGGCTTTCCAAACTGGCACCATTTATCTAACGTCCGCTTTGGAAAAAGACTTCGAAAGGGATAGTTCTTTGAGCGGTACCGTCTTTATTGCAGTTATGGGTGCAGCGGTTTTGCACGCAGCATGGAATGCACTGGTCAAAGGCAGCGGCGATAAAGTGCTAAGTATGGGCGCGGTCGTGATTGGGCACATGCCGATCGCAGCCGCGATTATACCGTTCGTGCCCTTTCCCAACACTGCCAGTCAACCTTACCTCTTTGGTGGAATAGCGCTCCATCTTGGGTACCAGTTATTCCTGCTCAAGTCATACCAGACCGGCGATTTGACCCAAGTATACCCGATTGCGCGTGGCTCAGCGCCGCTTATTGTCGCGCTGTTTTCGCTCAGTGTGCTTGGCACGCAGCTTTCTGGAACGGAATTACTTGCGATTGCGATTATTGGTGCTGGCATATTCAGCCTGGCAATCGTCCGGCGCACTGATGGCAAAAGCAATGGCAAAGCGGCTGTTCTCGCGCTTTTGACGGGCGTGTTTATCGCCTCATACTCTTTGGTTGATGGCTACGGCGCCCGGATCGCCGGTTCGTCGCTGGGGTTCTATTCGTGGCTGGCAATCGGCAATGGTATTCTGATGGCTCTGTTTCTTTTGTGGCAATCCCCCAAGACCCTTCGTGCCATCCCAAGCCGTGGCCTGCCGGCGTTGGCAATAGGAGGATCGGCGTCCTTTATCGCCTATGCGCTAGTAACCTGGGGCTTCACGCAAGCCCCTATCGCGCTGGTGACTGCATTGCGCGAGACCAGCATCATATTTGCATTGCTGATTGGCGTGTTTTTCCTGAAAGAACCCCTTAGTCTGCTGAAGGTGTTTTCGACCATGACCACCCTGCTCGGGGCGGCCTTGCTGCGTTATTCAAAGTAGACTGGCGCAAACACTGGCAGGCCAAAGGGCCATTTGACGCAGCTATCTTGGCAAAACCAAATGGCCGAAAAAATCAACATAGTTTCAGGTGGACAAACACCCTACCCCTGATGCATCCGAATAAACGACACCAATGCGGCCGTCGATCCGTCCTTGTCCTCGGCCGATTGCGTGCCATCCACCACCGGTTGCAGGGATGTTGCCAGTTCCTTACCCAGTTCCACCCCCCATTGATCAAATGAATTCAGCCCCAAAATCACCCCTTCGACGAACACGCGGTGCTCATATAGCGCTATGATCTGACCCAAACGGTAGGGATCAAGCTGCGGATAGGCGATGGTGACGGATGGGCGATTGCCGGGAAAAACACGGTGGCGGGCCTGGCGCTCCAACTCGTCGCCGCTTAGGCCTTTGGCAGCCATCAGGGCGCGGGCTTCGTCTAATGATCGGCCGCGCATCAGCGCCTCGGACTGGGCAAGGCAGTTGGCGATCAGCAGCTGATGATGATGGGCCAGATCGGGTTCATGCCCATTGGCGGCGATCAGAAATTCGCATGGGATTACGCGGGTGCCCTGGTGGATCAACTGATAGAACGCATGCTGCCCGTTGGTACCCGCAGCGCCCCAGACCACCGGTCCGGTATCAACCAATGTCGGTGATCCGTCCATCTGCACCGCTTTGCCGTTGGATTCCATCTCAAGCTGTTGCAGGTAGTTCGGCAATTGGCCCAGACGTTCATCATAAGGCAGCACAGCGCGCGTGGTGTATCCGCAAATCTGGTTGTGCCAAATGCCGACAAGCGCCAGCGAGACGGGCATGTTTTCGCGGAAATCAGCGGCGCAAAAATGGCGGTCCATGTCCTGCGCACCGCGCAAAAACGCCAAGAACCCTTTGGCCCCGATGGCGATCATCAGCGACAGCCCGATCGGCCCCCAAACCGAATAGCGCCCGCCGACCCAATCCTCAAAGCCAAAGACCCGCGATGCCGGAATGCCGAAATCCGCGGTCTTTTCGTCCGACGTGCTGAGGGCCGCAAACTGCGCCGAAGGGTCGCCGCCATGATCCGACATCCAGGCCTTGGCGGTGCGGGCGTTGGTCATGGTCTCGATCGTGGTAAAGGTTTTCGAGGCGACAATGACCAGCGTTGTCCTGGCGTCCAGACCGCGCAGTGTATCCGCGATATGCGCCCCATCGACGTTGGACACAAAGTGAACCCGCGGCCCATCATGGAACGGAGACAGCGCCTGCACTGCCATCGCTGGCCCCAGATCCGAGCCACCGATGCCGATGTTGACCACATCCGTGATGTCACTGGCGCGCACCGCATCGGCATAGTCCTGCATCCGCTGCAATGTCGCCCTGACCTGCGGCATCACATCCTGCCCGTCGACCAAAACCGGCCCGCCATCAAGATTGCGCAAGGCGGTGTGCAAAACCGCCCGTCCTTCGGTTTCATTGATCGGGGCGCCAGCGAACATCGCATCGCGTTTGGCAGCAACATCTGCCGCCTGCGCCAGTTCGATCAGCGCATCCAAAATACCCGCGTCAATATTTGTCTTGGAAAAGTCAAACCGCATGTCCCCGGTCTGGGTCTGAAACACCCCTGCCCGGTCCGGATCATCAAAAAGGTCCAACAAAGACCGGTCTTTTGATGCGGTACGCAGCGCCTGCAATGCTGCCCAGTCTTTCTTCATGTCGCCCAATGTATTCTCGCCTCTGTCATAACCGCCCCAATCGGGGCTAGATGTGCTGGCAGCCTGGATGCGTTATCCAATGCTGCACGTTTGTCATCGCCGAAAATCACCAGATGTTTCGACATCGCGCCGTCCAGGGCCTGCGCGCTAAAGGTTATGCGTGCCTCTGGCTGGTCCTCGGGGTGCACGGCGCAAATCAGTGGTGCATGCGCATCCAATGCAGCATCCAGACCGGGCGCGCCGGGAAACAGCGAGGCTGTGTGCATATCAGGCCCCATGCCCAGCAACAGCACCGATATCGGCATTTCGCCCACCAGATCCTGCGACAGTTGGGTTGCGGCCGCGTCGACCGAAACGCCATCAATATAGAACGGGATGAACTGCGCCGCAGCAGCCCGGTTGACCAACAGACGGTCCCGGATCAGCCCCGCATTTGAGCGCGGATGACCTGCAGGTACCCAGCGTTCGTCCGTCAGCATCACATGGACGCGGCTCCAGTCCAGATCAGCGGCGCAGAGCGCGTCAAAAATCGGACCCGGTGTTGTCCCGCCGGGAACCGCAAAGGATGCGAATTCATGGTGCAGCAGGCATTCGCGCAATTCGCCTGCCAGTATGTTGGCCAAGTCGATGGCTGCCATTTCGCGGTCGGCGTAATGTTCGAAATTCATAGACTTACCTTTCGCCATTCACGGTTGTCACGTTGCAGCATCTGGCCAGATGCGTCCGGCCCGGTGCTGCCACTCTCATAGGGTTTTGGCACATCGCCGCGCGCTGTCCAGCCTTGAATGATCGGATCGGTCCAGGCCCATGCGGCCTCGACCTCATCTCCGCGCATGAACAGCGTTTGATTGCCCCGGATCACATCCATGATCAGCCGCTCGTAAGCTTCGACCTGATCTTCGCCTTCCGGCCCCAAGGCCTCGGCAAATGTCATATCCAACGGGACATCGACCAGACGCATGCCGCCCGGCCCCGGTTCCTTGATCGTTACACCAAGGGTTATCCCCTCGTTTGGTTGCAACCGGATCGACAGAACATTGCGGTGCCGTCCGGCGCTTTCGTCAAAGATCGAATGCGGCGTTTCTTTGAACACGACGGTAATTTCGGACGACCGGGCGATCATCCGTTTGCCGGTGCGCAAATAGAACGGCGTACCAGACCAGCGCCAGTTGCTGATCTGGGTCTTGAGCGCCACAAAACTCTCGGTTTTTGAACGTGGATCGTCGACAGCCGTCCGGTAATCCGGCATCTCGGATTCGTTGCCCGGTTCAGCCTGATATTGTCCACGCACGATGTGGTGCGGCTCAACCGGGTCAAGCGCGCGGATCACTTTCAGTTTTTCATCGCGCACCGCATCAGGATCAAACCGGGCGGGCGGTTCCATCGCGATCAGGCACAACAGTTGCATCAGGTGGTTTTGCACCATATCGCGCATCGCGCCCGATTTGTCATAATAATCACCGCGCCCACCGACACCAACAGTTTCGGCCACAGTAATTTGAATGTGATCGACGTATTGGCTGTTCCAAAGCGGCTCAAACAACATGTTGCCAAACCGCACCGCCATCAGGTTTTGCACGGTCTCTTTGCCCAGATAATGATCAATCCGGTAGATTTGATGCTCGTCGAAATACTTTGCCAGCGTGTTGTTTAACGCGCGCGCCGTTTCCAGATCCCGGCCAAAGGGTTTTTCCACCACGATCCGGCTGTCGGCATCCGCCATACCAAAGCTTTGCAACCGTTCGGCCAGATCACCAAAAAGCGACGGCGCCACTGAAAAGTAATAAGCTTCGACCCGGCCGGTACCTGACATGATGTCGTGCAGTTCCGCCCAACCCGTATCGCCGCGCGCGTCAATGGTGACATAGTTGATCCGTTCCAGAAACGCATCCAGCGTGCCGTCTTCGCAGCCTTTGCCGCCGCCAAATTCGCGGATGGCGTCACGCACCACATCACGGTAGCCAGTGAGATCCAAATCGGACCGTGCAGCACCAATCACATTGGCGTCTTCAGGCATTTGCCCCGCGCAGAATCGGCGAAACAGCCCGGGCAAAATTTTCCGCCGCGCCAGATCGCCAGTCCCGCCAAAAATGACCAGATCAAACGAATCAACCGGTATTATGCGTGAAACCATGTCAAATTCTCTCGATATGAGACCGCCGCGACATTGGAATTCGCAGCCAGATCTCCGGATTTGTGTTAGCGCAAACATGCACCAAGCATCAACCGATCACAAGACTGTGCACTCCAATACTGCGGGATTTTATTGCTTTTCATTGCGCACTGCCACAGTAAAAGCACCACACGAGCGGCAAACAAGGCAATGACATGAAAGACTTGGCACAAGCGAATGCGGGCAAATTTGACGACCCCAAAACAACAGCAAAGGGCGAAGCGCGTGCGCATGTCAGCCTGACCAACCCGCAAACGCTGTGGTTCAACACTGGCACGCTGTGCAATATCGAATGTGTAAACTGCTACATCGAAAGCAGCCCCAGCAATGATCGGCTGGTCTATATCACCGCCGCCGAGGTGGAAGACTACCTTGATCAGATTGAAGACCGGCAATGGCCAGTACGCGAAATTGCCTTTACCGGTGGCGAGCCATTTATGAACCCTCAGATGATCGCGATGGCGCGCGCGGCTCTGGCGCGGGGATATGAGGTGCTGATCCTGACCAACGCCATGCGCCCGATGATGCGCAAACAAATGCAGGCGGGGTTGCTGGACCTGAACGCAACCTATCCTGGCAAACTGACATTGCGGATCTCGGTCGATCATCACGACGCCGACCTGCACGATGCCGAACGCGGTGTGGGCAGTTTTGCCAAGACCCTTACTGGCATGGCCTGGCTGCGCGACAATGGATTTACAATGGCCGTGGCGGGCCGATCAGTCTTTGGCGAAAACGACGCGCAAAGCCGCGAAGGCTATGCTGAGTTCTTTGCGAAAAACGGATTTAAGATAGATGCGTATAACCCTGCAATCACTGTACTTTTTCCAGAAATGGACGCATCGGTTGAAGTGCCTGAGATTACCACCGACTGTTGGGATATCCTTGATGTCACGCCGCAATCGGTGATGTGCGCATCGTCGCGTATGGTCGTTAAACGTAAAGGCGCCGCCAGCCCGTCGGTGCTGGCCTGCACGCTGCTACCCTATGATCCAGAATTTGAATTGGGCACGACATTGGCCGAAGCTGAAAGCGACGTCGCTTTGAACCACCCCCATTGCGCCAAGTTCTGCGTATTGGGCGGCGCAAGCTGTTCGGGCTAGGTAAAACCAGCGCCCCACGCGCAGCCGAAGTCCTGTGAAAACACCCGCACCCCATTGCACATCATCTGCCCCGACTGCTATAGAGGGCTACAATATATAGAACCTACAGCACAATCGGGCATATCACGTGAACGACACTCCACAACCACCTGAAAACGAAGATGAAATGCGGCCTGAGCCTCCGAAATATGAGGGGCCAAGCGTCACGATCGAACATGAAATGCGCACGTCCTATCTGGACTATGCCATGTCGGTCATCGTCAGCCGTGCAATCCCCGACCTGCGTGACGGTCTGAAACCGGTTCACAGACGCATTCTTTATGCGATGTATGAGACCAACAACACCCACGACAAATCCTACCGCAAATCGGCGCGTCCCGTGGGTGATGTGATGGGTAAATATCACCCGCACGGCGATTCAGCTATCTATGACGCACTGGTGCGGATGGCGCAGGATTTTTCTATGTCGCTGCCCTTGCTGGACGGTCAGGGCAATTTTGGCTCCATGGACGGCGATAACGCCGCGGCGATGCGCTATACCGAAGTGCGGATGGACAAACCGGCGTCCTACCTTTTGGCCGATATCGACAAAGACACCGTTGATTTTCAGGACAACTATGACGGCAAAGACCGCGAACCCACTGTTTTACCAGCGCGTTTCCCCAACATGCTTGTCAATGGCGCGGGTGGTATTGCGGTTGGCATGGCCACCAATATCCCGCCCCATAACCTGGGCGAAGTGATTGATGCCACATTGGCGCTGATCGTCGACCCTGATCTGACCTCCGAGCAATTGATTGATTTCGTCCCCGGACCGGATTTCCCCACGGGCGGCATTATGCTGGGCCGGACCGGGGCGCGCAAAGCCTATCTTGAGGGGCGCGGCAGCGTGATTATTCGCGCCAAAACCCGCGTCGAGGAGATTAGGAAAGACCGCTATGCCATTGTTGTGGATGAGATTCCCTATCAGGTGAACAAGGCATCAATGATCGAAAAGATTGCCGAGCAGGTCCGTGAGAAAAAGATCGACGGCATTGCC
>JBAUHN010000155.1:0-3802 GCA_049680295.1 Sulfitobacter sp. | reverse complement strand
GGCCTGGATGGCGAAAAGCAGCCGCACGGGCAATGACTACCTGTCGCTGCTGATCAACACGCCCGATGGCGACCTGCGCGTCAACGCCGTGCAGAACGAAGAACAGCGCGGCGGGCAGACCTTCTCGATCATCCCGTTCATCGACAGCGGTGAGCAGCCGCAGGATGCAGGCGCGGGGCTGTCGCTGGTCGCGTGATCAGCGCGCGAGAGGAGACGATCTGAACCGAAAGGGGAGCCGTGGGAACGCGGTTCCCCTTTTCCCATGTCCGTTGGCGTGAAAGTAAGGTCCGTTTGTGATTTGCCTTCCGTGGCCAGGTTGCGAATGGCCCGACAACATAAGATGGCGGCAGCCCTTAGAACAGGCTGCCCCGCGCCCGAACACACGCCCGAAACCAGCCGCACTAAATAAACCAGCCGCACTAAATATAGTATTTGAATGGCTGTGGTCCGCCCTCCCGCGCCGAACCCATCACAAGGATGTCGCCGACCATCTTCGCGAATCGCACTGTTACTGGGAGCCCGTCGTTGAAGTTGCACGAGTTGTAGTTGATCTTTGTCAGTCCCATGATGTCAGAAAGAACCGTCCGCATCTTTGGCTGACGATGCTTTGAGCGCAAGATCGTCACCATAAGCGGGTTGGGTGTTTCAGGCCCGATATACGTATCCAGCTGCGGCACGTAACCGCTCGTCCAAAGGTAGGCGTTCTTCTCGTCTAAATTAAGAGCCGTTCCCCTGATCACCGGGTAGTCGCCATCACGGAAAAGCTTCGCATCACCACCCGTTGGCCTGATCCGTACGCCAATGACATTTGTTTCCTTAGGTGCCGCGCGACAGAAGGCATGCCATTCCTCGTCGTTGAATGATGCCTGCCCATGGATAAAGAGCTCCTTCGGTGGTTCGGAGTGAAGGTCCCGATACGCTTCGATCACAGTTCCTAGAAGTTCTTCCGCAGCACTGGCATTGAGATGGTACTCGTACTTGCCAGTCTTCCAAGGGCCATTTGCGCCTCTAAACACCACGCCATCGCCTTCACTCAAAAACATCTGCGCCGCGCAACAAACGTGATTGTCGCGGTTGTTCGGAAGGTTTTTGTAGACCATCCCGATGTAGCACACCCCTTCGCGCACGTTTGAAAGCCGCCAGGGCGGGCGATCTTGGGTCTTGTAGTAAAGCCCGGTCGCGATGTTCCACGCCACGGTCGCAGCGTCTTGAGTGCCTCGCTTCGGATAGCCAGCATTGTTTAGGAAAGCCGTTGGCTCGAGGGTCGACTCGCGAAGAATCTGAGAGGGCGCAATCGAGAGCAAGGTCGCTTTAATGTGCCTACGGAAATCTGGAATATCGTCAAATACATTCTCAATACGCGGATCGAACCGTTCGTCCATGAAAAGGAACGATTGGGGTGACCTAGCACGCTGTTTCTTGGGCGTTTGTCCAGCGACCAGGGTTAGACCGGTCCGCCTCGATTCCGGACGGCAGCGTTCGTAGACTATCTCGGGCACGACGAATATCCAAACGTCGATCGATCCCTCCTCGTTGCGCCTGAACTTGTTGACGCGCTCAGTGTAGATACGAGCAACTGCATCGACGGCTTCGTGTATGTTCTGCACCCTGGTTGCGCGTTCGACGGCGTCGAAATCGACCGTCAGGGCCCTGAGCCGATTTGGATCGAACGTAACGCCGAATGTCTCTTCGAGCCCGGTGAAATCTGCGAGATGAAGACGGTCCTTCTTCTCCGTTGGCCCCGGAGGTGGCACTGGAATCCCTGAAAGTAGTCGTCGACTCCACGAGCGGAAGTGGTCGATCCCGGCCGACGTTCCGACAACCCCAATCCGAACCTCTCGAAGCTTCTTTGGCCCGTCATGGGGTCCATATAGAAAAAGGCCATCCTTTGGGTGGTGACTTCTTTGGTTATAGCAGAAGTCGAGTTCTGGCTCATCGAAATGATCCACGATCAAATTTGCCTCGGGAAACCTCATGTACCGTCTCCTTCGGTTTCCGCATCTTCATCATCAGCCACGTGCCGCCCGAGCGTGCTTTCGTCCTGCTCTTCGGCATCAGGGTCGCTCATGTCAGGAAGAGCAGTGCTGACCGGTGACGTGAACAGAAGGGGCTCAGATGAAAGAAGCATGTACTGGCCCGGAGCCAGGGAAACCCTAATATAGGCCGACTCGCCGGACATGACCTGAAGGAATGCCAGAAGCCGTCCATGCCATTGCTTGTTGCGCCAACCCTTGCAGCCCGATCTGCGGAGACGATGCATCTTCTTCGGATCATCTATGCGTTCGCCCTCTTCCGTACCGTTGTCTTTTGCGAACAGAACACGCGCCTTAAGGCGGAAGTGCCAGAAGGGCCAGTTCCGAGGGGTTGCCGTCACACCGTAGGACCAGACATGCATTCGGGCAATGTTGCGCAGCATTGACCGCCGCGGCTTGCCCTGCCGCCCCCAGGATACCTGTTCACCGATCTTGACCTGAGTGGGGGAGACATGGAAGCCAGCGCTATTCGAATACGCGTAGTCGACCATGCCGATCTTCCTGCAGTGCCGTTCCCAGGCATCGCGAAGCAGGCCCGTGAGCATGTTCGACAGATCGCGCCCTGCGACACCGATCTCGGGCATACCCTTATCCACCGCATCCTCAATCGGAACGGATGTCCGCAGGCGCAACTTTGCCACACCTCCGAGGCTTTCCTCGACATCAGGGGGCGCAGCGAAGGTAATCACGCCTCGCTCATGCGCGACTGCCGGAAACGACAGCCCTCGCACCCGCCTCTTTAGAACTTCGGTTTGGACCGCTCCCGTCGCCTCGTAGAAGTAGAGTTCATCGGGCATTTCCAAAATCTGGATCCAATTCGAGACCAAGGACTCTGGCTCGCGCACCAGCGGAACAGAACCACGCTTGCGGAAGCTGTCCCATTGAGCTGCGACCGCGATGTTCTCACGTCGGCACGTCACACCTTGGCGGCGCAGCGTCTCGAGAAGCTTCGAAAGTCCTTCTGCCCAACCGCGCGAAAAATCGGCAGGCGTCGCATCACGGAGTCCATCAATCTTGACCCCCTCCTCGATCCGCAGCGGGATTATCAAGCGAGCGTCGCCGAGACTTGCCGCAAGCGTTTTCGCCCTGTCGATTAGATCCATAGCGTCTTCGTTGGCGCGAGTGGCCGCGCCCGCCACCGCTAGCACCTTTGCAGCGCGGTGCTCCAGTGCCACTCCAATCTCCTTGTGCCATCTGTCTCCAGGCTCGAGGGTCAGGATCTCGGAAAAAACGCGATAACCGTGCGCTTCGAGCTTTGGACCGAGCCATAGAATGAACTGATCGTAGTCAGGGCGTGCTCCGACCAGGAACAAAGTATCCCGTTGCGCTTCCGCCTCCGCCTCCACATTATTGCCGATCCCTGGCTTTGGAAGCAACGCTTGAAGGACCGAAGGAGGCTTCAAGCGGTTGTCGCGCTCATCGAGCGTCTCATTTAGCATCCGCTTCAGCGTACGCCCGCTCGCGGGGGTCCATAGCTTGGGATGAGCCTCTTCGATGTCAGGATGAGCGCGCAGCAGCGCCTCGAGATCCTCGCGCCCGAAGATGTTTCCTGGAGATCGAATGGCGGGGCCGCAAATCTCCGCGAGGTCCTGCTTCCGTTGTGGGGTCATCGCTACGGACGTCGACAGGATGTAGCGATCCGGCGCCAACTGATCGATCTTCGCTCGCTCCTTCTTCATCTCACGCTTCAAAGCTGCGATGGCAGATCTCTCGTATCTTTTGGCTTGCAGAATCGTCAGGCTTTCCGCCTCCGGCGCGTGGCGTCCATC
>JBAUHN010000154.1:0-1556 GCA_049680295.1 Sulfitobacter sp. | reverse complement strand
GGCGATCTTAAATCCCGCCCCGCCAGGGATGAGAACGGTAATCCTGTTATCTGCCGGGAGGCTGAGCGCCGGCGCGATGCCTTGATGGAACATCTGGGTGCATTAGCTCCAGTGCAGGGCGCGCTCGACCAGATCATTTGGCATTTTGGTACGGAGATTGTCGCAGAGGTTACGGGCCGCAAGCGACGCATCGTTAGAACGCCCGAAGACCGGCTCAAAGTCGAGAATCGTCCTGCCTCTTCCAATCTTGGGGAGACCCAAGCCTTTATGGATGATGATAAGCGCATTCTGGTATTCTCCGACGCAGGCGGGACGGGGCGCTCCTATCATGCGGACCTTGGGGTTAAAAACCAGCGCTTGAGGGTTCACTATCTGCTGGAGCCGGGCTGGAAGGCGGATAATGCCATCCAAGGCCTTGGGCGAACCAACCGCACCAATCAGAAACAGCCACCACTCTTCCGACCCTGTGCCACCAATGTCAAAGGCGAGAAACGGTTCCTGTCAACGATCGCCCGGCGGCTCGATACCTTGGGAGCTATCACCAAAGGTCAACGCGAGACCGGCGGTCAGAACATGTTCCGCGCCGAAGATAATCTGGAAAGTACCTATGCGCGGGCGGCTTTGCGTCAGTTCTTCTATAAATTACGCGCAGGCAATATCGATGTCTGTTCCTATGAGCGGTTCCAGGAAATGACCGGTCTGACGCTTGATGACGCCGACGGCTCGATGAAAGAAAACCTACCGCCGATCCAGCAGTTCCTGAACCGGTGTCTGGCGCTGACGATTGCCATGCAGGATGCTATTTTTGAAGCCTTTGGCACGTTTCTGGAAGCGATCATCGAAGAAGCCCGCAAGGCCGGTACGCTCGATGTGGGTCTGGAGACATTGAGGGCAGAGAAGTTCGAGATTGTCGAACGAAAAGTAATCTACGAAGACCCGGCGACCGGATCATCAACCACAGCGCTGAGCGTGGAGCGCACGGATCGCAACCATCCGCTAACGCTTGAGAGAGCCAAAGCACTTTGTATCAGTTCGGGCAAAGCGATCCTTTGCTGGAACACATCCTCGAAACGTGCCGCGATCAAAGTGCCGGCCCCAGCCTTCATGGATGAGGACGGTGTACCTATCCTTCGGGTCGATCTGATCCGGCCTATGGGGTCCGATCTGATGGCGATGAGCGAATTCAACAATTCGAATTGGGAGGAGACGGACGACAAGCGGTTCGAGAGACTGTGGGCCGAGGAAGTGGACGCAGTGCCGGAATTTAGCCAATCGAAGATTACGCTGATCAATGGATTGCTACTGCCGATCTGGGATCGCTTGCCTGGCGACAATATGCGGATCTACCGGTTGGAAACCGATACAGGCGAACGGGCCATCGGGAGATTGGTGACCCAGCAGCAGCTCATCGATGTTAATGCCCGTCTCGGCCTTGATTGTGACATCACGGTTTCGGCCTCAGACGTTCTGAAATCCGTCATGGACCAGCGTAATAGCTTATCTCTGATTAGCGGATATCAGTTGCGGCGCTCACTCATCATGGTCAAACCCAGACT
>JBAUHN010000153.1:0-1511 GCA_049680295.1 Sulfitobacter sp. | reverse complement strand
GCTAACCGCGATGCGTGAGGCAGGGCGCCTGGCCCCGATTGAACCCCCGGTGAACCGACTCGCCGGGGCATGGCAGGCCCTGGTGCAGGGCGAGGCGCCGGATCTCATTAGTGGCGCCTATGGTCAGTTCCGCAATCAGGAGCAGCCCTGTGCGCTGGATGCGCAGACCGATGTCCCGGCGATTCAGGCCTGGTTGGATTCGTTAACCAATCCGCAGACCCGAGAGGCCTACCGCAAGGAGATGATCCGTGTCGTGCTCTGGGCGACAACCGTCAGAGCCCGGGCGTTCTCAGATCTGACGGTCGAGGATGCGGCGCTGTATCGCACCTTCCTCAAAGATCCCCAGCCGCATCAGGAATGGGTCGGAGCCCGGCGGCCCCTGAACCATCCGCAGTGGCGGCCCTTTGCCCAATCACTCAGTCCATCGAGTCAACGCTACGCGCTGCAGGTGATCCGGACCTGCGCGCGATGGTTGCGCGAACAAAACTACCTGACCGCCAATCCTTGGGCGGCGATTAAGGCCGATGGGGCCGTGAATGAACAACCCACCGCGGGGCAGGTACCAAGTCGCTCGCACTGGGGCCTGGTGCGGCGCCTGGCCGACCGATTGGAAACCCATGGCTGGGAAGAGGCCTCGGCGAACCGATTGCGGTTCCTGCTCGACTTTGGGCGGGCGACGGGGCTGCGGGTCAGCGAGCTCGCGCAGCTGCGGCTGGGTCACTTGTACGAGCAGGAAGCGGGGGAGTGGATGTTGCGCGTGGCAGGCAAGGGCGGCAAGACCGAATCGATTGATCTGCTGCCCCCAGCCAAACATGCGCTAGAGACTTATCTGCGCCAGCGTGGCCTGTCCGCCCTTATCGAAAATAATGATGAGACGATTCCGGTGATCAGTCAGCTCGCCAATCCATACGCAGCATTAGGGAGAAAAGCGATCTGGCGGATCGTGGATCGGTTCCGTAAGCTGGCCAGTGATGAGCTAGCCACGGTCAACAAACGGCTATCAAAGCAGCTTGAGACGATGTCGCCGCACACGTTGCGACATCTATGTGGGAGTCACACCCTCAATGCCGGCGCGCAGTTGACGGATGTACGCGATTTCCTGCGGCATGCGAATATTAGGACGACGTCGCGGTATGTGCACAGTGATGAGCGACAGCGGCGTAAGCGACTGACCGACGCTTTAGGAAATTAGCGATGCTGCTTCGTCTGGTTGTGTTGCAAGAACGGAAAATCCGGCCGACCACATACTGTTTTCTCGTGGATCTGGATCGATTTTCTATGCCAATCTCCGTTCTTGAAACACAACCCTTCGTATTCAGTGCCTTGACGCGAACGTATTTCTTGTCATCTTTCAATTCAGGGGTTGTAATAACGGGGCAGACCATACATCGCTTCACGTCGACGCCTACTGTTTCTCTTGCCGCAAGTTTACAATGACTACCGCATTGCGGGCATCGTTCGCGAGACTGTAAATTTCGACGGTCTGTTGGGCATCCTGGGTTCGCCATCCC
>JBAUHN010000152.1:0-2956 GCA_049680295.1 Sulfitobacter sp. | reverse complement strand
GCAATAACCGACCCGGTAAAGGTGATCGCACCGATAAAGATGCCCAGGAACAGCTCAACCCGCAGGATGCTGACCTCAACCCCTGATTTCTTGGCCAAAAGGGCTGCGAATGTGCCCAAGTCTTTGACCTCATCGGCGCCTAGACCCATCACGCGGGTCAGCTCAAAATGCGCGATAAAGCCAACGAAAACGGCTGCCAGCCCGACGAGGCTGTGCATCGCGGCCACCAGTTCCGGCATCTGCGTCATCTGTACGCGTGTCGCCAGCTGGTAACCAATCACCCCGCCGCCTGCGATCAACACCAATGACGCAAGCCAATACCCCGAACCCGGCCCGATCAGCGTTGCGACAACGGCCAACGCCATCCCCGCAATGCCATACCAGACCGCGCGTTTGGCGCTTTCCTGACCTGACAATCCGCCAAGGCTCAGGATGAAAAGAACGGCTGCGACCACATAGGCCGCTGTTGTAAATCCGAAGTCCATTTGTCCTACCCCGCCCTTAAGATTTCTGGAACATGGCGAGCATGCGCCGTGTCACGAGGAAACCGCCAAAAATATTGATCCCGGTCATAAACAGTGCCAGTGCGGCCAATATGATCACCAGAAATGATCCTGATCCGATCTGCATCAACGCGCCCAGAATGATGATGGATGAGATGGCATTTGTGACCGCCATCAGCGGTGTGTGCAGCGAATGCGCGACGCCCCAGATCACCTGGAACCCGACGAATACGGCCAGCACGAACACGATAAAGTGCTGCATAAAGCTGGCGGGCGCGACAAGGCCCACCGCCAGCAGAACCGCGCCGCCAATGGCAAGCAAGGTCACCTGACTGCGGGTCTGCGCCTTGAAAGCAGCCACTTCGGCGGCTTTCTTTTCCTCGACGGTCAGCTCTTTGGGTTTTTCTTTTTTAGGAGCGGCTGCAATCGCGGCCACTTTGGGCGGCGGCGGCGGAAAGGTCACGTCTTTGGCGTGGGTGATGGTTGCCCCGCGGATCACGTCGTCTTCCATGTTTTGATTGATCGCGCCGTCTTTTTCCGGTGTCAGATCCGTCAGCATGTGCCGAATATTGGTCGAATAGAGCGTCGAGGCTTGCGCCGCCATCCGGCTGGGGAAATCAGTATAGCCGACAATTGTGACACCGTTGTCGGTCACGATTTTCTCGTCCATCACGGTTAGCTTGCAATTGCCGCCCTTTTCGGCTGCCAGATCAATGATCACCGACCCCGGTTTCATCATCTTGACCATATCTTCGGTCCAAAGCTCTGGCGCTTCCCGGTTGGGGATCAGCGCGGTACAGATGACGATATCAATATCGGGCGCCATCTCGCGGAATTTTGCCAGCTGCTTTTCGCGGAATTCCGGGCTGGAGGGGGCCGCATAGCCGCCCGTGGCAGAACTGTCTTGCGAGGCTTCCTCGAACTCAAGGAACACAAATTCCGCGCCCATGGATTCGATCTGTTCGGCCACTTCGGGGCGCACATCAAACGCGTAAGTAATCGCGCCCAGCGAGGTAGCGGTCCCAATCGCGGCCAGTCCGGCCACGCCCGCGCCGACGACCAGAACTTTCGCAGGGGGGACCTTGCCCGCAGCTGTCACCTGACCGGTAAAAAACCGGCCAAAGTTATTGCCTGCCTCAATCACCGCGCGGTAGCCTGCGATATTGGCCATGGAGCTTAGCGCGTCCATCTTTTGCGCGCGCGAAATCCGTGGCACCATGTCCATCGCGATCACGGTTGACCCTTTTTTGGCTGCCGCCGCCATCAGATCGGCATTGCCCGCCGGATTGAAAAATGAAATCAGCGTTTGGCCGTCGCGCAGGCGTTTGACCTCGGCCTCGGATGGTGCACGCACCTTGGCCACAACGTCTGCTGCTTTCCACAACGCCGCAGTGGTTTTGACCACCTTTACACCAGCCGCCGTATAGTCTGCGTCCGAAAAACCGGCTTCAGCGCCAGCGCCTGTCTCGATCACACATTCATGGCCAAGTTTTTGTATCTGCGCCGCACTGTCAGGCGTCATCGCGACACGCCGCTCGCCCGGAAAAATCTCTTTTGGTGTTCCGATTTTCACGCTGTGGTCCCTCGTATTGCTCCTTGTGGCGCACAGAATAATGCGCCGATCTGCCATGTCCAGTATCGTGCTAAGTCACAAGGCACAAGCAAATCGCGGCATCTGCCGCGCAATAAACGCAAAGCTTTCTGCGGATTTGCGCATGATTAGTGCAGGTCACGCCGCTTTTGTCCCGCTAAACGGGTAAAAGTCTGAAATAGGCACGTAGGGGCCGTTAGGCAGCAATCAAAGCCTGCGCTTTGGCGGTCGCCCGGCTGGCGTTGCTTTTGTCGCCAAGTCCTTTGAATGCCCGCGCAACCGCACGCCAGTTTTGCGCCGACGTCGGTTTGGTCCCGGTGCGCTCATTGGCCAGGGCCAGGGCCAGATCAAAGCGCTTGGCCCGCAACGCCGCCTCAAGCAGGGTCCAGCCGATAATATCGCGCTGTGCAAAACTGCCGCCCAACCGATGGGTCATATAGCGCACAGGCAACAACCGATCAACGCAAGAGCCGTAGTTTTCGCTTTTGAAATCACACATCGCCAGACAGAACGGCAGGCCAATTTCACGGCTCATCGCGACATTGGCGTCGGATGCATTTTCCAGATAGCGTTCATTGGCGCTGAGCAGGGCCTTTTGCGCGTCCACCCGACCGTCGGACACAAATGTCATCATCGCATGCACATCGTTGAAGGCGTATAGCGTATCTTGCGCCGCCGGTTCCCACTTATCCGCCAAATGCGCCCAGCGATCACCCGAAGACTGGCCGACAAGGTTCATCCGCCACAACAGGGCTGCGGCGTCCAGTTCTTCGTATTTATTGCCGTCCTTGCGCCGCGAATCCAGATTGTTGTCAAAGATATCATAGACTTGGCCATATTGTTCAAGATCAAGGTGATACAG
>JBAUHN010000151.1:0-1902 GCA_049680295.1 Sulfitobacter sp. | reverse complement strand
ACCTTCCACCATTTCCATGACGAAAAACTGCGCGCCTAAGGGGCTGTCGTCGCCAGACAGATGCAAAACCTGCGGCACTGGGACGTCCGTCGTCGCCAATGCCTGCATGACCCTAAATTCCCGATCGACCTGATGCGCCGATTTCATCAGCTTGCCGGGTGGTTTGGCGCGCAACACAAAATGGCGTTTTCCCGACGTCAGCTTATAGGTCGGATTAGACTGCCCGTCCGAGAATTTGTCGATGGCATCCAAAGCACCAAATCCGTCGACATTTTGCGCCAGATAGCTTTGCAAGGCGTCGTGGTCAAATTGGTGCATTCATTACGTTCCGTTATCGCCCATGGACAAGTCCCCCCGATCTAAAGCATTTTGCGCACAATGGGAAAGCCCCCGCTGCATTGCTGAGGAGAAGTAAGAGATGGACATGAATCTTGGGATGCGGCCCGAAAACCGCGCTTTGCTGGAGCGGGTCAAGAATATGATCACAGACGTGATCACCCCGATGGCGGCAGAATATCACGCGGAAATCGACAAGGGGGATCGCTGGACATACACCGACCGTCAGGCAGAAATCCTCGAAGGCCTAAAAGCGCAGGCCAAGGCGGCGGGATTGTGGAATTTTTGGCTGACAGACAGTGACAAAGGGATCGGGTTGACCACGGTGGAATACGCCTATTTCGCCGAGGAAATGGGCAAGACCCCCCTTGGTGCCGAAGTGTTCAATTGTTCTGCACCGGACACCGGCAACATGGAGGTGTTTGAACGCTACGGCACGAAAGCGATGAAAGAACAGTGGCTTGCGCCGTTACTAGACGGAAAAATCCGGTCGGCCTATTTGATGACAGAGCCGGATGTAGCCAGTTCTGACGCGACCAATGTGTCGATGTCGTGCGTGGCTGACGGTGACAGCTATGTGTTAAATGGCGAAAAGTGGTGGGCCAGTGGCGCTGGCGATCCGCGCTGCTGCGTCTACATCGTGATGGTCAAAACCAGTGGTGAAGAGAAACCCAAACATCAACGCCAATCCATGATCGTTGTTCCTGCTGGGACAAAAGGCATCGAAGTATTGCGTCCGATGCAGGTTTACGGCCACGATGACGCGCCGCATGGGCATATGCACCTGCGGTTTACCGATGTCCGGGTGCCTGCGGAAAACATGCTGCTGGGCGAGGGACGCGGATTTGAGATATCGCAAGGGCGACTTGGTCCGGGCCGCATTCATCACTGTATGCGGGCCATCGGTCAGGCCGAGGCCGCACTTGAGATGATGTGCAAACGATCTTTGGCACGCGAGGCTTTTGGCAAACCACTGGCGCAGCTGGGTGCAAATTTCGATATCATTGCAGAGGCCCGGATGGAGATCGAGCAGGCGCGACTTTTGTGTCTGAAAGCGGCGTGGTTCATGGACCAGGGTGACGCACGTGCGGCCGCTCCTTGGATTAGTCAGATCAAAGTCATCGCACCACGTGTGGCGCTGAAAGTAATAGATGAAGCGGTGCAAATGCATGGCGCCGCAGGCATTTCACAAGATACAGGCCTGGCGCTTGCCTGGACCCATCAGCGGACGCTGCGGCTGGCAGATGGTCCTGACGCGGTGCACCGCAGACAGGTCGCCCGTGCCGAGTTGAAAAAATATACCCAGCAAAGGATCTGACGACGTCGCTATAATGCGCCGGTGCCGGTAAAGGGATCGTCGTCATACTGCACATGCGACAGATACAGCCCATGGGGGGGGGCCACCGGGCCGCAGGCGGCGCGATCTTTGGCTGCCAATGCGTCGCACATCTTATCTGGTGTCCAGGTTTTTGCGCCGACGCGTTCCAATGATCCGACCATGCTGCGCACCTGATTATGCAAGAACGACCGCGCACGCACATCAAAACGAAATTCGGTGCCATGGTC
>JBAUHN010000150.1:0-8426 GCA_049680295.1 Sulfitobacter sp. | reverse complement strand
GGATCAAGGCGTCCATTCAGGAACATGTGATGCGCAACTGGTCGATTGTGCGCACCGGGTCGACGTCGCCGCAAAAGTCGCTGTTTTTCAACATGCGGCGGGTGCAGGCGCGGATCGAGCGTGATTTTTCGACCACCGGCAAGGACCTGAGCCGACAAAGGTTACAGCAAATGATCTCGGCAGAGATCGGCGTGGCTTTGAAAGATGTGGAAATGATGGAAGGTCGGCTGTCGGGGTCCGACTTTTCCCTGAATGCCACCCAATCATCTGACGACGAAGGACGTGCATGGATAGACACGCTGGCCGATGACAGTGCCAAGGGCGCGGACACCGTAGCGATGGCGTTGGATACAGCGCAAATGCGTGAATGGTTGCTAAAGGCCATCGGCACCCTGAACGCCCGCGAACGGCTGATCGTGCAAGAGCGTAAGCTGCGCGAAGAGCCGCGGACTTTGGAAAGCCTCGGGGATGAGCTGAACCTGAGTAAAGAGCGCGTGCGCCAGCTAGAGGTCGCCGCATTTGGCAAGATGCGCAATTCACTGCAATCGGTTTCGGGCGAAGTGTTTCAATTCCTGGCATGAGGGTGCTTTGCCGGCATGCAAAGCATCAATGAGATTTGGGTTTAAACCTTTGGCTTTGAGCGTGTGTTTCGGTCCGTTGTCCAGGGGGCTGGCAGAACGCGGATCACAGGCCTATGGTGCATCCTTGAGCAAGCCATAAGACAAGGGTGCAGCATGCTGGCCGGAAAAAATATTCTTTTGATCATTGGTGGCGGGATCGCTGCGTTCAAGTCGCTTGATCTGATCCGAAGATTGCGCGAACGCGGCGCCTCGGTCACGCCGGTGTTGACCAAGGCCGGCGCCGAATTCGTAACACCTTTGTCGGTCTCGGCGCTGGCGGGACACAAAGTGCTAAGCGATTTGTTTGATCTGACCGATGAGGCCGAGATGGGGCATATCCAACTGTCCCGATCCGCTGATTTGGTGGTTGTGGCCCCGGCGACGGCAGATTTGATGTCAAAGATGGCGCAAGGGGCGGCCAATGATCTGGCAACGACGCTGCTGCTGGCGACGGATACGCCGGTTTTGATCGCTCCGGCGATGAATGTGCGGATGTGGACGCATGCCGCGACCCAGCGCAATCTTGAGTGCCTGAAGGCGGATGGGGTCGCGTTGATCGGCCCCAACGACGGCGACATGGCCTGCGGTGAATTTGGCCCGGGCCGAATGGCCGAACCGCTGGAGATCGTAGTCGCCATTGAGACCAAGCTGGCCGATGGTCCCTTAAAGGGGCGGCGTATTCTGGTGACATCCGGTCCGACACATGAACCCATTGATCCGGTCAGATATATCGCCAATCGCTCGTCCGGGGCGCAGGGCACTGCCATCGCGCGGGCATTGTCAGCATTGGGCGCGGATGTGATCTTTGTCACCGGGCCTGCCGATGTGTTGCCCCCCGAGGGGGTCGAGGTTGTGCGCGTGACAACCGCGCTGCAAATGCAGGCCGCGGTCGAGGCTGCGTTGCCGGTCGATGCAGGTGTTTTTGCCGCCGCTGTTGCCGATTGGCGAATGGCGCAGGCGCAAGGCAGCAAACTAAAAAAATCGAAAGATGGCCTGCCGCAACTGGCGTTCACGGAAAACCCCGACATTCTTCGGCAAGTGTCAAGGATGAAGAAAGACCGCCCCACGCTGGTTGTGGGCTTTGCAGCAGAGACGGATGACGTGGTAAAACACGCCACGGAAAAACGCGCGCGCAAGGGCTGTGACTGGATCGTCGCTAATGATGTGTCGGAAGGCACAGGCATTATGGGCGGGTCCGAAAATGCTGTGACGTTGATCCGCGAGACCGGCGCGGAAACCTGGCCGCGTATGGGTAAGGATCTGGTGGCCAAGCGGTTGGCCGCGCTGATTGCGCAGGTCTTGGCGCAATAGTTTTTTTGCCTTCGGCGACGATATTTTTACCATTTGGAAGGGTTTGGAATTGGTTCAGATCAAACTGATGTGGGAGAGCGGTGCAGACAGATCCGTGCCCTTGCCGTTTTATGAAACATCCGGTGCGGCGGGTGCTGATCTGCGTGCCAATCTGCCTGATGGAGATGTCATTCTGGCACCCGGCGCGCGGGCATTGGTGCCGTCAGGATTGCGGGTCGCTATCCCACATGGATTTGAGATGCAAATCCGGCCGAGATCAGGTTTGGCTTTAAAACACGGGATCACGCTGGTGAATAGCCCCGGCACGATTGACAGCGATTATCGCGGTCCATTGGGGATGATTGTGATGAACACAGGCATGGCGGATTTTGTGATCGAACATGGCATGCGGATCGCGCAATTGGTGGTGGCGCCTGTGGTGCAGGCTGGTTTCCCGGTGGTTCAGGATCTTGATGATACCGGGCGCGGGTCGGGGGGCTTCGGCTCAACCGGGGTGAGTTGATGGTGTTGGTGCTATCCATCGGTGCGGGTCTTTGGGCTGTGGGTGCGGTTGCGGGCGCGCCACGCCCGGCATGCTGGGCGATGCTGGGGCTGCTTTATGTGGCGGTGTTGGTCGGGCATGTCGTTTTGCCAGAAGGTCACAGTTTGCGACTGGCAACTGGAATGTCACCGGCGCCGTGGTTGATCCTTGGCGGGTTTGTGGCGCTGGTTTACGGATACCGGTTGGTGTTGGGGGAATTGCGGCAGCGGGCGGCGAACTCTGATCTGAGCGATGCCGCGACTGATGGGACTGCGCCGCTGTTCAGTGACAGTGAGTTGAACAGGTATGCGCGCCACATTGTTCTGCGAGAGGTGGGCGGACCGGGGCAAAAAGCGCTGAAACAGGCGCGTGTCTTGGTGATCGGCGCGGGCGGTCTGGGTGCGCCTGCGTTGCAGTATCTGGCAGCGGCTGGTGTCGGGATTATTGGGATTGTCGATGATGATCTGGTTGAGAATGCCAACCTGCAGCGGCAGGTCATACACAAGGATGCTGCAATCGGCAGCCCCAAGGTATTTTCGGCCCAGTCGGAGATGAAGGCGCAAAACCCTTTTGTCACAGTGCGTCCCTATCACCGCCGTTTTGAACAGGAAATCGCAGAGAGCCTGATGTCGGAATATGATCTGGTGCTGGATGGTACTGACAATTTCGAGACCCGCTATCTAGTCAATCGCACAGCGGTAGCTTTGGGCAAGCCATTGATCTCAGGCGCTTTAAGTCAGTGGGAGGGGCAATTGAGCGTGTTCGATCCTGCCAATGACGCGCCGTGCTACCAGTGCATATTCCCGGACGCTCCAGACCCCGGCTTGGCCCCCAGTTGCGCCGAGGCCGGGGTGATTGGCCCGCTTCCTGGTGTTGTCGGTGCGATGATGGCGGTCGAGGCCATCAAACTGATCACCGGTGCGGGTGCTGCTTTGCGCGGGCAGATGATCATTTATGATGCGCTATATGGCGAAAGCCGGACGATTGGGTTGAAAAAGCGGGCGGATTGTCCAGTTTGCGGGACGAGGCCGGCGTGAAGACCTGCAATGGCTTTTGGGCCCGGTTTCGCCTTAAAACTATTCCACCAAAGGAGATTTTACGATGACAAACCCGCTGCTTGAGGACTGGAAAACACCGTTTCAGATCGCCCCATTTGCCGAGATCGAAGACAGCGATTTTGCCCCGGCCTTGGACATTGCATTGGCGCAGCATATCGGCGAGATCGACGCAATCGCGCAAAACAGTGAAGCGCCAAGTTTTGCCAATACGGTCGAGGCGTTGGAAGCGGCAGGTCATGCGCTCGATCAGGTATTGTCAGTATTTTTTACGGTCGCAGGGGCCGACAGCAACCCGGTGCGAGAAGACTTGCAACGACAGTTTTCGCCCAAAATTGCGGCCCATTTTGCGGAGATTTCCGGCAACAGAGCGCTGTTTGCCCGGCTTGCAGCGCTTTGGGACCAGCGCCATCAGTTGGCTTTGGATGATGAACAAGCACGTGTCTTGATGCTGACGCACCGTGGTTTTCTGCGCTCAGGTGCTGCTTTGACAGGTACGGATGAGGCCCGCATGAAAGAGATCAAAGGCCGACTTGCGACGCTGGGGACGTCGTTCACGCAGAATTTGCTGGCAGACGAGCGTGACTGGTTCATGGTTTTGGCGCCGGGTGATATGGATGGATTGCCCGATTTCGCGGTCGATGCGGCCCGCGCGGCGGGGGTGGAAAAAGAAGCCGGTGGGCCGGTTGTGACCTTGTCACGCTCTTTGATCGTGCCGTTTTTGCAGTTCTCAAACCGGCGCGATTTGCGCGAAATCGCTTATAACGCGTGGGGCGCACGCGGGGCGAATGGCGGGGATACCGACAACCGTGCAATTGCTGCTGAAATCCTGTCGCTGCGTGCGGAGCGGGCAAAACTATTGGGGTATCAAAGTTTCGCGGATTACAAGCTGGAAACTGAAATGGCCAAGACCCCTCAGACGGTGCGCGATTTGTTGATGGCCGTGTGGCAACCGGCGCGGGCACAGGCGGAGGCAGATGCGGCTGTGCTGACGACCATGATGCGTAGCGATGGGATCAATGGCGTTTTGGAGCCATGGGACTGGCGTTACTATGCGCAAAAGCGCCGCGCGGCGGAACATGATCTGGACGAGGCCGCGTTGAAACCGTATTTCCAGCTGGACCGGATGATTGACGCGGCATTCGATTGCGCGACGCGTCTCTTTGGTCTGGAATTTTCGCCCCTTGATGTGGCGCTTTACCATCCAGATTGCCGGGCCTGGGAGGTGACGCGCAAGGGCGAACATATCGCCGTCTTTATCGGCGATTATTTTGCACGCGGGTCCAAGCGGTCCGGCGCGTGGTGCTCGGCGATGCGGGCGCAGGCCAGATACCCGCAAAAGCAGACGCCAATTGTGATCAACGTGTGCAATTTCGCCAAAGGTGATCCGGCGCTTTTGTCATACGACGATGCGCGCACATTGTTTCATGAGTTTGGTCATGCGCTGCACCAGATGTTGTCGAATGTGACTTATGAAAGCATCTCGGGGACGTCCGTTGCGCGGGATTTTGTCGAATTGCCCAGCCAGTTGTTTGAGCATTGGCTGGAAGTGCCGGAGGTGTTGGCCGAATTTGCCACTCATGCAGAAACCGGCGCGCCGATGCCAAAGGCCATGCGTGACAAAGTCTTGGGTGCTGCGACCTTTGATATGGGGTTTTCCACCGTTGAATACGTCGCATCAGCACTGGTTGATCTGGAGTTTCATGTCGGCGAGGCGCCCGCAGATCCGATGGCGCGGCAAGCAGAGATTTTGGACGAGATCGGCATGCCGCAAGCCATCGGAATGCGCCATGCGACGCCGCATTTTGCGCATGTCTTTGCCGGGGACGGTTATTCGAGCGGGTATTATAGCTATATGTGGTCCGAAGTGATGGATGCAGACGCGTTCAACGCCTTTGAAGAGGCCGGTGGCGCCTTCGATCCCGAGCGGGCAAATGCCCTTGAGACGTATATCTTGTCCACCGGTGGCAGCCGGGATGCTGCCGAGCTTTATCAGGCATTTCGAGGGCGTATGCCGGGGGTTGAGGCATTGCTAAAGGGCAGGGGGTTGGCCGCCGAATAGCGCGGGCATCAATAGCCGCGCTCGCGGTTGACCAGATGCAGGAAAGGCGCGCCTGCTTCGCCGCGTTTGATATTCTCGGCGATGATTTTCGACGCGGTACGCGGACGGGTTTCGGCGGCAACATGCGGCGTCACCGTGATCTTCGGGTGCGACCAGAAAGGATGGTCTTCGGGCAAAGGCTCAACGCGGAACACATCCAAAGTTGCATGTCCGATGTGGCCCGTGTCCAAGGCGCTTAGCAAGGCGGCGTCGTCTATCAGCGGACCGCGACCGGGATTGATGATAACACTGCCCTTGGGCATCAAAGCAAGGGTCCGCGCATTCAGAACATTTGTCGTCGCAGCCGTATCCGGCAGCAGCAGGACCAATATCTCGGCTGTGCCTAATGCCCTGTCCAACCCGTCTGCACCATGTAACGTGGCTATGCCTTCAATGGTCTTTGGACTGCGGCTCCAACCGGTTACGTTAAATCCGAAACCGGCAAGTGCCTTGGCGACGTGGCGTCCCAATTCACCCAGACCAAGGACCGTTACGCGCCGTTCCTGGGCCAAAGGCACCGGTTGCGGTGACCATTCAGACGTCGGATTGTGAATATGCGCGTCCATCCCCAGATGGTGACGCAGGACATGGCCCATGACCCATTCTGTCATGGATTGTGTCATGCCGGGATCGACCATACGTGCCAGCGGAATGGTCAGGGTTTCGTTGCCAACAACTGCCTCTACGCCGGCCCATAA
Source organism: Sulfitobacter sp. (assembly GCA_049680295.1). Taxonomy (GTDB): domain Bacteria; phylum Pseudomonadota; class Alphaproteobacteria; order Rhodobacterales; family Rhodobacteraceae; genus JBAUHN01. The sequence continues at coordinate 2,121 of JBAUHN010000150.1, read as the reverse complement.
GTTTAACACCGCTTTGGCGCGGGTAAACGGGGTGAAATCCTGGACCGCGGAATTGGGTGCATAGATGATATAATCCACCTGATCAGCTGGCAAATCCGTTTGCAGGTTCACATCTAGACCTGCGGCCTGAAATGCCGCCATCAGCGCGGGGCGGTAGGTTTCCCACCGTTCATATTGGGCGGCAAAAAGAACGTTTATGGACATGAAAAGAACCTTATCTGGGGCGGTGGACATGGGCGCTTTGCATCAGGCCAAAAGCAAGCAGCAAAACCAACATCGCAGAGCCACCATAGCTGACCAAAGGCAGGGGCACGCCGACGACCGGGGCCAATCCCATGACCATTGACATGTTTACGGCGAAAAACAAAAAGAAATTCAACGCAATCCCCAGGGTCAGCAAAGACGAAAACCTGTCCTTGTTGGCCATCGCTGACCAGACGCAAAACACGATGATCAGGACATAAAGCACCAGCAATGAAATCGCGCCGACAAAGCCGAATTCTTCGGCCAGGGTGGTAAAGATAAAATCCGTATGCTTTTCGGGCAAAAAATTCAGACGTGACTGCGTGCCTTGCATGAACCCGCGTCCGGTCCAGCCGCCTGATCCCAGTGCGATCTTGGACTGGGTGATGTGATAGCCCGCCCCCAGCGGATCTGTGCTGGGGTCAAGAAACGTGTCAATGCGGCGGTATTGATAATCTTTCAGCAACTGCCACGTGGTGCCGCGCGACTGAAATGCCGCCGTCACAAGTGCCACACCGCCCGCGATAACTGCGGCGAAATAGGCCCAGTGCACCCCGGCCAGAAACATCAGCCCGCCGCCGGCTGCCAGCAACAAAATGGCGGTGCCCAGATCGGGTTGGCGCAAGACCATAAAGGCGGGCAGCAGGATGAACGCGATGGGAACGGCGACCCATATCGGCCGCGACGTCTTTTTGTTGGGCAGCCAGTCATAATAGGCGGCCAGCAGCATGACCAACGTAATCTTCATCAATTCCGAGGGCTGCAGGCGCATAAATCCCAGATCAATCCAGCGTTGCGCCCCCATCCCGATTGAGCCAAAAAGTTCGACCGCAACCAGCAAGAGGATTGTCCCGATATAGGCGGCACCAGCCAGTCCGCGCCAAAACCAAATCGGGATCATCGCCACGATCAGCATTAAGGTGAAACCAAGCCCAAAGCGTTTGATTTGCGGTGCAGCCCAGGGGTCGAATTTCCCACCGGCAACAGAATAGAGCATCAAGAACCCGATACCCGCCACCGACGCCAAAAGGATTGCCACAGGCCAGTTGATCGCCAAAATCTTGCGAAACCCTGTAGGCACAGATTTGACGGAGTGTTCAAGATAGCTCATGCTTGATCGCTGCGGTCGAATGCGGCTTTGGGGCGCATCTGGCTGAGTTTTTTCTGCAAAGCACTTACCGCATCGCGATCTTTGCTTGGATAGGCTTCAAGCGGCGGCGGCCCTTCAAAAAGGGCTTGCAGAGTGACATCGCGGGCGATCGGGGCTGCGGCGGTCGATCCGCCACCACCGTGTTCGACCACAACGGAAACCGCATATTTCGGGTTGTCGAAAGGGGCGAAGTTGACAAACAAAGCATGGTCGCGCCGTTCCCATGGCAGATCGGCATTGCGCACAACGCCACTGCGCCGTTCGGCGGCGGTGATGTTGCGCACCTGGCTGGTGCCGGTCTTGCCCGCCATCCGCACCGTGTCGTCGATAATCCGCGACCGATACGCCGTGCCACGCCGGTCATTGACCACGTCAAACATCGCCCGGCGCATTTTGCGCAGGTTGTTTTCGTTCATCGCCATAACGTCGCCCGCGCCGTCGGGCTGTTCGACCCCATCAATGGATTTTATCAGACGCGGTGTGATGCTGCGACCGGTCGCAAGGCGCGCGGCCATTACGGCCAGTTGGAGCGGTGACGCCAGCATGAACCCCTGACCAATTGAGGCGTTAACCGTATCGCCGATCACCCAATCTGAACCATAGGTTGAAGATTTCCAATCCTTGGTAGGGGCCAGCCCACGGGCGACGGCAGACATCGGCAGATCGTGGCGCACACCAAGCCCAAACCGTTTCGCCATCGCCGAGATTTTTTCGATGCCGACCTTAAG
>JBAUHN010000149.1:0-4249 GCA_049680295.1 Sulfitobacter sp. | reverse complement strand
AACCATGGCCGATCAATATGGGCGAATTGGCGGACAAACGGCAGTATCGCCGGATCCGCCAGCGTGAGACGCTGACCAAACAACGCAGATTGTCCTTTCAGGCGCTGGTCCAGCCCAATCAGATATTCAGCGGCTTTTTGGCGCTCCAATTCCATGTCTTTTTCGGGATAACGTGACGCATATTTGGTATGATCAAGGGCGGCTTTGAACGGGCCATCATTTTCCGAAATCAGGTCCCAACCAGCGCTGGGCATGTCCAAAAGACGCATGGGATCGTGTTCGGTCAGGGCCCAGACCATGATGTCCAAGCTTTCATCCAGCACTTTGTCACTTAGCTGAAGGGCCGGAACAGTGGCTGAGGGTGATGTTTCAAGAAACGCGTCTGGTTTGTCTTTCAGGCGGACCTCACGCAATTCCACGCGCAGCAGACCCGCGCTGCGGATCGCGAGGCGGGCGCGCATGGCGTATGGGCATCGCCGGAACGACCAAAGGACAGGGTGCTGAGACATCACAGGTCTTATGTAACGATTTGCGCGAGAGGATACCACATCATGGGCTAAACGCATCCTGCGCTGTGAACGTGGGGCAGCCCGTCAGGTGCTTCTAAGTTGCGAAGTGCTTAGCCAGCTCAGCGCGATCATTGCGGCCGCAGTCCCCAGACAAAAGGCCAGCCCGCCCAGTTGATAGGTAACGCCGGAAAGCACCGTGCCGACAAGCCGCCCCGCCGCGTTGGCCATATAGTAAAACCCCACATCCATCGTGACCCGCTTTGCGTCCGTAAAACTTAGGATCAAAAACGAATGTAGCGCCGAGTTGATTGCGAAAATCCCGCCAAAGACCAACAGGCCCAGCACCAGTGCAGCGGTCAATGGGACGGAAGGTGCAGGGATCCACCAGACCAGACCGGCCAGAAAGGCAGGCACAAGGATCAGCAGCAGGACCCAGCGTTTTGCCAAGGCCAGTATCTGCACCTCGGATCGCGACGCTGCGTTTAGAATGCGCGGCGCTTTGGCCTGAACGATGCCATACAGAATAGTCCAGACCGCCATAAATGTGCCGATCATGAAAAATGCGGTGCGATTGCCCATGTCGCTGCCATCCGACAACACCGCATAGAAATAGATCGGGATGCCGACCACAAACCACACATCCCTTGCGCCGAACAAGAACAGGCGCGCGATACTCAGCCAGTTGATGTTGCGGTTTTTGGACAGCACTTCTGAAAACTTCGCACTCTTGCGCCCGCTGGGTAGGCCCGATGGCATCAGGGTCACAACTCCGATCAGGATCACAAACAGGATTGCGGCCATGCTCAGCACTGATGGGATGAACCCGAATAGCGCCAAAAGTACCGCCCCCAGCAGAAAGCCTGCGCCCTTTACTGCGTTTTTGGATCCGGTCAAAACGGCAACCCAACGGAACAAACCGCCCGCCTCTGTCGGGGCCAGGATTTTCACCGCACTTTTTGCGCTCATCTTGGAAAGGTCTTTGGCGACGCCGGACAGTCCCTGAACGAGCATCACAAAGACGACCGAGACGGTGATGCTCCAGCCCGGATCAAGCTGCGTCAGTGCCAAAAGGGCTGCGACCTGCAACGACAATCCTGCGTAAAGTGTGGAGGTCAGGCCAAACCGGGCTGCGATCCAGCCCGCAGACAGGTTGGTGATGACGCCTGCAATCTCGTAGAGCACAAACAGATAGGCAAGCTGGACAGGGGAAAACCCCAGGCTGTGGAAATGCAGCAGTACCAGCATGCGCAAGGCGCCATCGGTCAGCATAAAGGCCCAATAGGCCGCCGTCACCGTGATGTAGGCGGCAAATCCGGCAGGCCGCGTCACAGCCTGTCGCCAACCAAAAAGGCCACATCGACCAAACGGTGCGCATAGCCGAACTCATTGTCATACCACGCATAGACCTTTAGCTGAGTGCCATTCACCACCATGGTTGACAGCGCGTCAATGATGCCGCTGCGCGGATCGTTGGTGTAGTCTGACGACACCAGGGGCCGGGTTTCATAACCCAGAATGCCCTTTAACGGACCGTCCGCTGCGGCTTTGAACAGGGCATTGACCTCATCCACGCTGGTTTCGCGGGCCATTTCAAAGACGCAATCGGTGATCGAGGCATTCAGCAGCGGCACGCGCACAGCATGGCCATTCAGCTTTCCGGTCAGTTCGGGATAGATCAGTGTGATCGCGGTGGCCGATCCGGTGGTCGTGGGGATCAGATTGGTCAGTGCCGAGCGTGCGCGCCGCAAATCCTTGGCGGGGCGGTCGACGATGGTTTGCGTGTTGGTTACATCGTGAATTGTCGTTATTGAGCCATGCTTTATGCCGATACCTTCAAGCAAGACCTTAACCACGGGTGCCAGACAATTCGTCGTGCAACTTGCTGCCGTTACGATTTTGTGGATCTGTGCGTCATAGACATCTTCGTTCACCCCATAAACGATGTTGGCCGTTGGCCCATCCTTGACCGGTGCCGAGACGACAACCTTTTTGACACCAGCGGCAAAGTAGGGTGCCAGTTTGGCTTCGGTCTTGAACGCGCCGGTGCAGTCAATCACCACATCGACACCATCCAGTGGCAGATCAGCAAGGGATCGGGTGCAGGTGACCGGAATTTGGACACCGTCGATGGTGATCGACGCCTCGTCAGAGGAAATGGCGGCGGGCCAGCGGCCGTGCACGGAATCAAATTCAAGCAAATGCGCATGGGTTGCCGGATCGCCGACCGCGTCGTTGATAAAGGCAATCTTTGCGCCGCGCTCCAATAACGGGCGCAGGGCAAGTTTACCAATGCGGCCAAGGCCATTCAGGGCATAAGTGGTCATAAGTCTCTAGTCCTGTGTTGCTGATTTCATACCGATTTCGTCGACCTGTCTTTGCAGGGTGCCGCGGTCCAGATGCTCAAAGGGCAGGGAAGTGAAGGCGCGGATCCGGTTGCGCAATGCACCGTAGGTTTGTTGAAAGGCAAGATTTTTTTCTGCCTCCGAACCCGCGGCAATGACCGGGTCCGGCATTCCCCAATGACCTGACAGGGGCACCCCCGGCCAGGTCGGACAGTCGTTGTTTGCGGCGCGGTCACAGACGGTAAAGACAAAGTCCATGACCGGGGCGTCTGGCCTTTGAAATTCGGCGATGTTTTTTGACCGCAAGGATGACACATCATGGCCTTTTGACCTAAGCAGATCGACGGCGAAGGGGTTCAGGTTTGATCGCGGCTGGGTGCCTGCCGAATAGGCGGTGAACCTGTCGCCCGCGATGTCGCGCAATATGGTTTCGGCGATGATCGAACGGGCAGAGTTGCCAGAGCATAAAAACAGGACGTTGAACTTCTTGCCGGGCGTGACATGCAGACTGCTGATAAGATCAGAAAACTGTGGCGGGCAAAGGTCCGCACGGCCCCCGCAACAATCGACAAAAAGCCCAGTTACGACATCCTTGGCGGCGTCCAGATGGATGGCATAAAGCAGGCGTGTTCCGTCGCGGCGCTGGGTGATCAGGTTCACTTGCGTCAGGGCCGACAAATAGACCGACGCGGTGCTGGGCTTGAGCGCCAGAGCTGTCGCAATCTCACCTGCGGGCAATGCATCGGGGCAACGCCGCATCAGCAGACGAAAGATCGCCATGCGCTGGGGATGGCTAAGCGTTGCAAGGCGATCGGTAAGCAGTGATTCCATATTTCATGAATATGTAAAATAGTGGGTGATCGTCAAGCCTAAATTGCCGGTCTGCGCCGCGCGTCACCATGCGTGCTATGGACCATATGCTACCTCTGGCAACCATGTGGCGATTGCGGGAAAGCTGAACACCAAAGCCACACCAATCAGTTGGATGATCATGAAGGGAATGATCCCGCGGTAGATCGTTTTGGTGTCAATGCCTTTGGGGGCCACGCCTTTCATATAGAACAGGGCGAAACCAACCGGTGGGGTGATAAACGATGTCTGTAAACAGACCGCAAAAAGAACCGCAAACCACACCAGATCAACATCCAGCCCGACCAGAACCGGGGCCAGCAGCGGCAGGACAATCAAGGTGATTTCGATCCAGTCCAGCACGAACCCCAAAAGAAAGGTGATGGCCAGCACAACAACCACAACGCCGCTGGGGCCAAAGGGCAGTGCGGTCAGACTGTCTTCGATCAATGCGTCACCGCCAAAGCCGCGCAGCACCAATGAAAATGCCGTGGCCCCGACGAAGAGGGCAAAGATGTAGGACGTGGTTTTGGTTGTGCTGCGCAGCAC
>JBAUHN010000148.1:0-1928 GCA_049680295.1 Sulfitobacter sp. | reverse complement strand
TCACAGCACATAGGAGAGACGGTTTTGGACTTTGAGACGGTAAATGAGATTGAGAATGACGCAAACCTGCAGGCAGCGGCGATTGCGGCGCAGAACGACCTGTTCCGCAAAGCGCTGATTGATCCGGTCGCGGCATTGGAGATGCAGGCCAAAGGTATTCAGGGACAGGTGCTTGTCACGCCCGGCGTGTCGGGCGAGGGGGCAGAGTTTCAGGCGGCGGCGCTTGCGGCTGTGGCCACGGACACGCGCTTCACCGAGGACAACGACCCTTACGCCGATCACTCCTTCGGGACGGTGACGATCAGCGGTCAGAAACTGTTCTGGAAAGTGGACCTCTACGACGCGGATTTCACTTACGGGTCCGAGCGCCCCTTCGATCCGGCGGTCACGCGGCGCGTTCTGACCATCATGTGTCCGAGCGAATACTTATCTCAACCACAGACCGGAAAGGGAGTGATGGAATGTCACAGGAACGATTGCAACAGCTGCGCCTCGAAGCGGTTCAGTTGATCAAAAAGGGAGGTCTCTCCGCGAAGATCGGCCTCGCCTTTTTGAAAACTCAAGCACGGGCCTAAGCCCCTCGCTCTACCCGGAAGAGGGTAGGGCAACCCTAATCAAATCCAACGCATAAAATCAAGGAATGACCCTATGACCAACCAAGCCAATATCGACACTTCTGCCGCCACTGACGTGATTGAATACGTCCCTCTTACGGACCTCTATCTCTCCGATCTGAATCCGCGTCAGGAGGTGGCCGGGGAAGGCATTGACCTTCTGGCAGACAGCCTTGTGGCCTGTGGCCTGATCCAGAACCTGGCCGGAATGCGCGACGACGCGGGCAAAGTGGGTATCGTGGCCGGGGGCCGCCGCCTGCGGGCGCTGAATATCGCCGTGGCCGAGCGCCCTGATCTGGCGCAGGTTCCGGTTCGCATGGCACCTTCTGCTTTTGTTGCCGAGGAATGGGCCAATGCGGAAAACACCGCTCGGGAAGAACTGGACCCGGTGGACGAGGTGCGCGCCTATCACAGGATGGCCGAGAAAGCGCTTTCCACGGCCAAGATCAGCCAGGCCTTTGGTGTGACCGAGGCGCATGTTCGCCGCCGCTTGGCACTAGCGGGTCTCCCCGAGACGGTGCTGGATGCGCTGAAAGCCGGTGAGATCAGCATGGGTCAAGCCAAGGCCATGACCGTGAGCGAGGATGAGAAGAAAATCCTCGAGGTGCTGGAACGCGCCAAACGTGGCTGGTTCAACGAATACCAGATCAAATCCACCCTCAAACCCGATGCGGTGGACGGTGACAATCGCAAGGCAGAGTTCGTCGGACAAGAGGCCTATGAGGCCGCAGGCGGCAGCATCACGCAAGACCTCTTCGAGGACGAGGTGCTGTTCAACAACCCCGACATTCTCGACCGGCTCTTTGCCGAGAAGCTGGAAGATGAGGCGACCAAGCTACAGGAGGCCGAGGGCTGGGCATGGGTCATGACCACCGAGGATAGCAATCCGTTCTGGTACGAATTGCAGCGCGATCACGGATTTGCGCGGACATACAAGATCGAAGGTGTTCTGGGCGAGGATCAGACCGAGCGCTATAATGAACTGGCCGAGCTTGCCAACGGCGACGTGCTGGACGCAGCAGGCGAGGCGGAACTTGATGCCCTGCAGGAGATCATCGAGGGCGACTATAACGACGCGCAAAAGGGCCTGTCGGGTATCATGGTGCATGTCTCGCACAGCGGATCGGTAGACGTCATGCGCGGACTGGTCAGACAGGACGATCAGGCCAACGCCATTGGTCAGGGTATCATCGAAGAAAACAATCACGGCAATGCGCGCAGTGAGCCAAAGGAAAAGCCTGCGTTTTCGCAGAAATTCGTCGACGACATGACCGCGATCCGTCTGGCGGCGGTGCAGACAGCACTTCTGGAAAA
>JBAUHN010000147.1:0-14821 GCA_049680295.1 Sulfitobacter sp. | reverse complement strand
CACGCATCCTGTGGCATTGACGCTGGGCCCCGGTGTGGCATGGGGCATGGCGATCTTCTTTTTCGCAGCCGAAACCCTGAACATGACGTTCAGTTTTTATGCCGTGTCAGGGCGCCAGCACCGCCATTTATTGGCATGGGTGCCGACATTGCTATTCTATTTTCCGCTGGGCGCACTGGCCAGTTACAAAGCCCTTTATGAAATGGTGCGCAATCCGTTTTACTGGGACAAGACCCAGCACGGGGTCAGCGATACCCCAGATCAACACTCTTCCTGACGCAGGGCCGCATCACGCTGCAATCGCGTCATATAGGCCACCGAAATATGATCGCGCAACGCAGCACTTGCCGCATCGGCGTCATGCGCTTCGATGGCGCGCACGATGGCGTCATGTTCAGATTGGGCAATCGCACCACGCCCAACGGCTGCCAGGGATGTGGTCGCCATCAGCGCCATTGTGCGGTGCACCAGATCAAGCTGCTGCACCAGATAGCGGTTGTGCGATGCCAGATGGATTTGCTTGTGGAACCGCCGATTAGCCCGCGCCAAAGCCGCTGGCTGATCTTTGAGCAGGTTGTCATCCTCGACCATGCCGCGCAGCACCTTGATTTCCTCCGGCGTGGCATGTTGGGCCGCAAGCCGCGCCGCCAGCCCTTCTAGTTCGCTGCGCACGACATACAACTCTGCCATCTGGTTGTGATCCAACGAGGCCACGATCAGACTGCGACCATCGCGCGCTAACAGCGATTGGGTCTCAAGCCGTTGCAAAGCCTCGCGGATCGGGGTGCGCGATACGCCAAAGCTGTCGGCCAGTTCACTTTCAACCAGACGGTCGCCGGGTTTGTAGATGCCTTGATCAATCGCCTCAAGAACCAGTGAATATGCATCGGTTTGCTGTGGTTTTGGCGATGCCATGTGAAATCCTTTTGCGCGACGTTTAGGCACTATTACAAGGGTTCTATCTGGCACGTTATCCCAGGCCCTTGCAAGACGTGGCCGTCAGGCCTACCAAACCCATATGCTTAAATCCGCATTCTCACATGTCTCAACATGGGTCTTTGATCTGGACCATACATTGTACCCGCCCTCCGCGCGGCTGTTTGATCTGATCGAGGTCCGGATGCGCGCCTATGTCATGGACGCCTTGGGCGTCGATCATGCCGAGGCAGACAGATTGCGCCTGCACTATTGGCAGACCCATGGCACAACACTGGCAGGTCTGATGCGCGAACATGATGTTGATCCCGCACCCTACCTGACGGACGTCCACGATGTTTCGATGGACAGCCTGACCCCTGATCCGATGCTGGCCGCCACCATCCGCGCCCTGCCCGGTCGCCGCATCGTCTATACCAATGGCTGCGCCCCTTACGCAGAACGGGTGCTTGCCGCACGTGGGCTGGATGGGCTTTTTGATGCCGTCTACGGGGTCGAGCATGCCGATTTTCACCCCAAGCCTGACTTGCAGGCATTCGAAACAGTTTTTGGCAAAGACGGCCTGATCCCGACCACAGCCGCCATGTTTGAGGATGACCCGCGCAATTTGGCCGCCCCCCATGCGATGGGCATGCGCACGGTGCACGTCGCAGATGCCCCGGTTGAAGCAAACCATATTCACCACCACACTGATAACCTACGCGGGTTTTTGCACGCGCTGACGGCCTGACCCATGAAAGCCAGACGAGACCCTAAATGAACGATCAAACCTGCGACATTCTGATATCAGGCGGCGGCATAGCCGGGCTGACAGCCGCTGCGGCCTTTGGGGCGGCCGGGTTTCAGGTGATCTGCGTTGATCCGACTGTCCCCGTCACCGACGGCAATGACAAAGCCGCCGATATGCGGTCCACGGCGATGTTGCAGCCCGCGCGACACGTGCTTGGGGCCGCAGGTCTGTGGGACTTGCTGGCGCCGCATGCGGCACCTTTGCAGATCATGCGGATTGTCGATGCAGGCGGCATTGAAGGTGACGCGCGGCTGATCAAAGATTTCGACGCTGCAGATGTCTCGGACCAGCCCTTTGGCTGGAACTTCCCAAACTGGTTGCTGCGCCGCGAAATCACCACCCGTCTGGCCAGCTTGCCAGAGGTCGATTTTCGCCCCGGCACCGCCACCACGTCGCTATTCACCCGTCTGTCTGAAGCGCGCGTGGGTTTAAGCGATGGCAGCCGCATCCGAGCCCGGTTGGTGATTGCTGCAGATGGGCGCACGTCGCAGATGCGGGACGCGGCAGGCATTGACGTGCACACCAAACGCTACGGTCAAAAGGCGCTGGCCTTTGCCGTGACGCACCCGGTGCCACATGACAATGTCTCGACCGAAATCCACCGGACGGGGGGGCCATTTACCATAGTGCCGCTGCCCGACCGCAACGGCTTGCCTTGCTCGGCGGTGGTGTGGATGGATGCCGGTGCCAAATCGCAGGCGCGGTATGAAATGGACATCGCGGGGTTTGAGGCCGCGATGACGTGGCGCAGTTGCCATCTTTTTGGCCCACTGACCCTTGTCAGCCATCGCAGCATCTGGCCGATCATCAGCCAGCGTGCAGCCCGGTTGACGGGCGAACGTCTGGCGCTGATTGCCGAAGCCGCGCATGTAGTGCCGCCCATCGGCGCGCAGGGGCTGAACATGAGCCTGGCCGACATCGCAACCTTGCTGGACCTGGCAAAGGCGTCACCAGATGCGCTGGGCGACCAAACCATGCTGGACGCCTATCACGCCGCCCGGATCAGGGATGTGACATTGCGGGTGCAGGGCATCGACATGCTGAACCGCGCCAGTCAGGTCAGTGCCGCCCCCTTGCGCGACGCGCGCGCATCGGCCCTGAACGCGCTTTATGCCATGACGCCGGTGCGCAAAATGCTGATGCAGATGGGGCTGGGGCTGCGCTGACGCTCAGACAATGACCTCATCCACGACGCGCGCCAGACGGGCCAAAGTGCCGTCGACATCATAAAGTTTATCCAGCCCGAAAAGGCCCAGCCGGAAGGTGCAGAAATCCGCAGGCTCGTCGCATTGCAACGGCACACCAGCGGCGATCTGCATGCCTTTGGCGGCAAAGCGTTTACCGTTCTGGATGTCGGGTTCCGTGGTATAACTGACCACCACGCCCGGCGCGCCAAACCCTTCGGCAGCCACCGATACAACACCCTTGTCGGCCAGCATTTTGCGCACACCGTCACCCAGACGCCACTGCGCCTCTTTCAGACGCTCAAACCCATAGTCTTTGGTCTCGACCATCGTATCGCGGAACGCGCGCAGCGCATCCGTCGGCATCGTCGCATGATAGGCGTGACCGCCATTTTCATAGGCCACCATGATGCTGCGCCATTTGGCCAGATCCATCGAAAAACTGTCCGATTGTGTCTGCGCCAGCCGCTCTTCGGCACGTGCGGACATCATCACCAGTCCGGCACAGGGGGACGCGCTCCACCCCTTTTGTGGCGCCGAAATCAGCACATCAACACCCAAAGAACCCATGTCGACCCACGCACAGCCCGACGCGATACAATCGAGCACCATCAAGGCACCGACCTCATGTGCGGCGTCAGCCATGGTCTGAATATAGTCATCTGGCAGGATCACCCCGGCGCTGGTTTCAACATGCGGGGCAAAGACCACGCCGGGCTTGCCGGTACGGATGGTTTCAACCACCTCTTCGATCGGCGCAGGTGTAAAGGGGGATGGCTGCGCATTGCCGGTCTGGCGAGCTTTCAGAACGGTCGTGCTGGCGGTCAGCCCGCCGGTCTCGATGATCTGGCTCCAGCGATAGGAAAACCAGCCGTTGCGTACCACCAGAACATCCGCACCTTTGGCGAATTGACGGGCCACAGCCTCCATTCCGTAAGTGCCGCCACCGGGAATGATCGCCACGGCATCGGCATAATAGACCTCTTTCAGCAGACCGGAGATATCGTTCATCACCGCCTGAAACGCCGCACTCATATGGTTCAACGAGCGGTCGGTGAAAACCACAGAAAATTCTTCCAACCCGGTCGGATCAACGGTGTTCAGCAATGCGGTCATTTTTTTCTCCTTTTGGCGTTCATCAGCCCATACTGCGTAATTACTGACTTGGCAAAGGTTACGACGCCTCATCCGGGATCGAATTGGTCCCAAGCGGTCCCGGCCTGCGTTCCTCGCTCAGCAGGACATTGGCCTCGACTTGGCCCACACCGGGCAATGTCATCACCCGGCGGCGCAAAACCCGTTCAAAATCGGGGATGTCGCGGGCGGTCACCCGCAGCCGGTAATCATAAAGCCCCAGCACATGTTCAACGGTCTGCACCTCGGGGATGGCACTGGCGGCACGTTCGAAATCGTCCAGACTGACGCGGCCTTTGGTCGCCAGTTTGACGCCCAGAAAAACCGTGACGCCAAATCCAAGGGCCTCGGAATTCAACCGCAGCCGCCGGGTTTTGATGACGCCTGAAGCCTCAAGCCGTTTGATGCGGCGCCATGTGGCCGGTTGTGACAACCCCAAACGCCGCCCTAAAACGCCCGCACTTTGATTGGCATTTCGGCCAAGTTGCAACAATATGGCCCGGTCAATATCGTCAATTTCGGTCATAGGGGCAGTGCCTCGACTGATTTGATCCGTGAAATATGCATCAACGCCTCGATGTCCGCGATATGCGGCAAGGTCAGAATGCGGGCGCGATAGAGGTCCTGATAATGCGCCATATCGCGCGCAATTACCGAAAGCCGCACATCCACACGGCCAAGGAAGGTTTGTATTTCGGTAACCTCCGGCACGTCGCGGGCGGCTGAGATAAATTCATCAAAAGCCCGCGCCTGCGTTTTGTCCAGCGTCACGCGCAACGACACCTCAACCGCGTAGCCCAAGGCGGCCCAATCGATCACCGTCACCACACCCTGCACGATGCCCGCGTCCTGCAAGCGCGCAATGCGGCGGGCCGTTTTGCCGGTTGTCAGACCGCAAAGACCGCCCAGATCCGCCGGGCTAAGGGATGGATCGGCCTGCCAGTGCCGCAATATGCGCCTGTCATAATCATCAAGCATGTATTTTTCACTTTTCACCACTTTTAAGAATTACTTTTCCAAAACGGAGCTGGATTTGATCATAATCAAATCTGGATATCGCGACAAGGGGCCGTATTCTGTGCCCAGAATAGAAACCAGCTGAAAAGGACGCCAACATGCGCGTTTATTATGACCGTGATTGCGACATCAACCTGATCAAAGACATGAACGTCGCCATTCTGGGCTATGGATCCCAAGGCCACGCCCACGCGCTGAACCTGCGTGACAGTGGTGCCAAAAACGTTGTTGTTGCCCTGCGCGAAGGTTCGTCTTCAATTGCGAAAGCTGAAGGCGAAGGTCTGAAAACCATGGGCATTGCCGAAGCGGCAGCCTGGGCGGATCTGATCATGTTCACCATGCCCGACGAATTGCAGGCCGAAACCTACAAGAAATACGTGCACGACAACATCCGCCCCGGTGCCGCAATTGCATTTGCCCACGGGCTGAACGTGCATTTCGGCCTGATCGAGCCGAAAGAAGGCATCGACGTGGTGATGATGGCACCCAAAGGCCCCGGTCACACGGTGCGCGGCGAATATTCCAAAGGCGGCGGCGTGCCTTGCCTTGTGGCTGTGGACAAAGATGCCTCCGGCCGCGCGCTGGAGATTGGCCTGTCCTATTGCTCCGCCATCGGTGGAGGGCGTTCCGGAATTATCGAGACTGATTTCCGCGAAGAATGCGAAACCGATCTTTTCGGCGAACAGGCGGTTTTGTGTGGCGGCATCGTTGAGCTGATCCGCATGGGTTTCGAGACATTGGTAGAAGCCGGGTACGAGCCTGAGATGGCCTATTTCGAATGCTTGCACGAAACCAAGCTGATCGTGGACCTGATCTATGAAGGCGGCATCGCCAACATGAATTATTCGATCAGCAACACGGCCGAATATGGCGAATACGTCTCCGGCCCCCGCATCCTGCCCTATGCCGAGACAAAGGCGCGGATGAAGGACGTTCTGACGGACATTCAAACCGGCAAATTCGTGCGCGACTTCATGCTTGAAAACGCTGTCGGCCAGCCATCATTCAAAGCCACCCGTCGCATCAATGACGAACACCAGATCGAACAGGTTGGCGAAAAACTGCGCGGCATGATGCCATGGATTTCTGCGGGTAAAATGGTCGATAAATCCAAGAACTAAGGCCCCAAAAATATCCAAAAATTTGGGGCGGCTCTGATCAGGGCCGCCCTTTTTTGTCTTGCCTTTATCCAACAAGGATAGCCCAATGACCGCTGCCCCCGACATTACTGCGCGCAGCTGGCTGATGGTTGCAATTCTTGGGCTGACGTGGGGGGCCACGTTTCTGGTGACCGAAGTGGCGCTGGAAGGCATTACACCCTTTTGGCTGGCCGCCGGACGTATTGGCTTTGCGGCGGTGTTGATGGCCTTGATCTGGGGCGGCAAGGGCTGGCAGCTGTTTGAGACCCGACCAGGTGGGGCTGACTGGCAGGTGTTGATCTTTGTCGGCGCGTTCAGCTCGGCTGTGCCGTTCATGTTGTTGGCCTGGGGTCAGCAGTTTGTGACCTCCGGCTTTGCCGGGGTCTCGATGGCGGCAGTTGCCCTGATCGTGCTGCCATTGGCGCATTTTCTGGTGCCGGGCGAAACCCTGAACCTGCGCAAGGTAATTGGCTTTGTCATTGGATTTCTGGGCGTTGTGGTGCTGATCGGCGGTCAGGTCTTTGAAAGCACGGGAGCGTTGCTGGAAACGCCGGGTCGGATCGCCTGTATCGCTGCGGCGTCCTGCTATGCTGTCAGCTCGATCTTATTGCGACGATTGCCGGCGGTGAACACCATCGGATTGGCCACCGTTTTGCTGCTGATTGGCGCGGCAATTGTTGTGCCGGTGGCGTGGGTCGTCGAAGGGCCACCGCCGCTGCCGTCCGGCAAAACGTTGTTGGTCATTGGTTTTTTGGGCATTGTTCCCACAGCAGGAGCCAATTTGCTGCGGGTTCTGGTGGTGCGTACAGCGGGGCCGGTTTTTATGTCCCTGACTAATTATCAGGTGCCGATCTGGTCTGTTGTTCTGGGCGCCGTTTTGCTGAGTGAACCATTGCCCGCCTCCTTGTTGCTGGCAATGGTGTTGATCCTAAGCGGTGTCGGGCTAAGTCAATTTGGCGCGCTAAGCCGCTTGTTCCGCGCGAAAAATCAGTAGCGTCCAAGGTCCATCCTGGTCTTAGCCAAGACTTTACCCGCAGCACTTATCGCCTTGACCTGCGCCTGATAACGGTGGCCTTTGCCCCCCGAACAGGGCGGCAGATATCCGGCAGAGGCATAGTTCCCGGTGCTGCGTGCCTTTTTGACAACCTGCGCCCCGCCCGGCAATTTCGCCGTCAGCCCCGGCAATGCCGGAAATTTGGCGCTTGGACCTTTGACGCCGTAGGCGATAATGCCGTGCCCCCCTTTGGACGACAGTTTGCTAAAATCCCGGTCATTGTATTCGACGTATATCGCTGCAGTGCCTTCGGGAATGCCAGTGACCTGAAAGGGCGGCGTTTTGCCGTTGCCGCCATCCAATGTGCATTGCTGCCCGGCGGGCACGGTTTTGCCATTCCAGGGTGGCAGTACCTGCGCCTTCATCTCGGCGAACGCCGGAAATGCTGCAAAAAGGCTGGCAAAAACGACGCAGAATAACGGTTTCATGGGGCAAATCCTCTTGGTTTTAAAGAAGATTACACAATGGCGCGCCAATTATTCCCGGTCAAGTTGCAACTGCACCCGCGATGGCATCCACAATGCTGTCAACGGAGGCTTCCAATACGCCTGCGTCTTCACATTCGGCCATCACCCGGATCAGGGGTTCGGTGCCGGATTTACGGATCAACAAACGGCCCTGACCTGACAGATCCGTTTCGGCCTGCGCGATTGCTGTTTTGACGTGGGTGTCATCCAGCGGGGTCTGGCCCAGCGAAAACCGCACGTTCTTTAGCAATTGCGGCACCGGATCGAAAGACCGCAGCAACGTGCTGGCGGGTTTTTCGGACCGGACCATTTCCGCAAGAAATTGCAGCCCCGCCATCAACCCATCACCGGTCGTGGCATAGTCCATCATCACGATATGGCCAGATTGTTCGCCCCCAAGGTTAAAGCCACCTTGGCGCATCCGTTCAACCACATAACGGTCACCGACCGAAGTCCGTTCAAGTGTAACGCCCTGCCCCTGCAAATATCGCTCGAGCCCAAGGTTGGACATGACCGTGGACACCAACGCATTGCCCGCCAGACGCCCTTCGGCAGCCCAGCGTGCCGCCATCAGCGCCATAAACTGATCGCCGTCGCCGACTTCGCCGTTTTCGTCAAGCAAGATCACCCGGTCCGCATCGCCATCAAGGCAAATGCCCACATCCGCACCATGGGCCACAACCGCCTCGGCGGCACGTTGCGGCTGTGTCGACCCGCAGCCATCGTTGATGTTATGCCCGTTGGGGGCCACGCCCACAGGAATCACCTGCGCGCCCAATTCCCACAAAGCTTCTGGCGCGACGCGGTAAGCGGCACCATTGGCGCAATCAATCACGACCTTAAGCCCGTCAAGCCGGACCTCACGCGGGAACGAGGACTTTACCCGCTCAACATAGCGAAACCGTCCGTCGTCAATCCGTTTGGCGCGGCCTATTTCGCTGGCTTGTGTAGGCTCGACGCCGCCCGCCACTAAGGCTTCGATCTCGGCTTCGACCTGATCTGACAGTTTGAATCCGTCTGGTCCAAAGAATTTGATGCCATTGTCCTGCGCCGGGTTGTGGCTGGCGGAAATCATCACGCCCAGATCGGCACGCATCGACCGGGTCAGCAGGCCGACGGCAGGTGTCGGCACCGGGCCAAGCAACAGTACATTCATGCCCGTAGACGTCAGACCGGCGGTCAGGGCATTTTCAAACATATAGCCCGAAAGCCGTGTGTCCTTACCGATCACCACCCGGTGAACCGAAGACCCGTCACGCCGAAAATACCGCCCGACGGCAGCGCCGATGCGCAGCGCCATATCTGCGGTCATCGGATGAATATTAGCGGTGCCACGCACACCATCGGTGCCAAATAATTTAACCATGCGCGCTTCCTGCCACAGACGCCTGCCATAGAGCAACAGCCTGTTTCGTCTGAGCGACATCATGCACACGGGTAATCTGAATTCCCTGCGCAACCCCATGCAAAGCAACGGCAATTGAGCCGGGCATCCGGTCTGCAGCAACGGGCGCGTGGCCGATGGTGCCAATAAACCGTTTACGCGAGGCGCCCAGCAGCACCGGCACGCCGAGGCTGTGAAACAGGCTGATCCGGGCCAAAAGTGCCAGATTGTGAGCTTGGGTTTTGCCAAATCCGATGCCCGGATCAGCGATGATCTGATGTGTTGGGATGCCAAGGGCTGTCAGATCGGCGATGCGTTCAGCCAAATAGTCATACACGTCCAGCAAAACGTTATCATAATGCGGATCTTGCTGCATTGTCGCCGGATCGCCCTGCGCATGCATGACGCAGACCGGCAAATGATTGGCGGCGCAAAACAGGGCCAGTTCACCATCAAAGGTAAAGCCAGACACATCATTGACCAGTGATGCACCAGCCGCGATGGCCGCCTGTGCCACCAGCGTTTTGCGGGTGTCTATCGAAATGGGTTGCGAAATCCCCGCCGCACGCAGGGCCTTGATCACCGGCTCGGTGCGGCTGATTTCTGTCTTTGCATCAACAGTTACGGCACCGGGGCGAGTGGATTCCCCACCGATGTCCAGAATATCTGCCGCAGCCATGGTTTGCGCACCGCGCACCGCATCCGCGACCGAATGATGCACACCGCCATCGGAAAAGCTGTCAGGAGTCACGTTCAAAACACCCATAATCCGAGGGGCGGCAAGGGTCATGCCCGCAAGGTCTGATCGGTAGGCTGTCAGAGTGTCGATAACATCACCGGACACCTGAGACACAGCAACAATGCGCGGTGCTGCGCTGCGCGACAATACCTCGACATGGGTAAACCATGTCCAGCCCCCCGTCAAAGCGACAGCGTCCTTGGGCCGCAACGGCCCCGATTGAAGGAGAGGGCGAAAATACTCGGATGGCGCGGTCAAACCAGTGTCTGCCCGATGGCCACATGGCGTAATGGAACCGAACTGTCCAATGGGATCTCAGCGTCAACGACCAACATCTCAGTCGCTGCCAAAGTAGCTGCAAACCAGGCGGCTAGTGCGACCGCGTTGCTGGGCTGTGCCGAAGGTCCGTCAACCGCATCGAGCACGATCTTTGAGGGCGCCCAGACGCAGGACTGACCATTTTTCATCGCCCAGTCCAATTCGGTCCGGGTTTCGACAACCACGCAGCGGTCGTCTTTCGAGGCCAGCACCCAGGCGTTTTGTTCGATTGCCAGCAAATCAATCCGGCGCTGCGCCATTTTGTGACCCGTTTGTGGGGCCAGATCCTCGGGCGCGCCGACGCAGAATATCAAAGGTCTGCCGGTGCGTTCCAACTGGTCAATCCAGTCGGGCAAGTGTTTGGAGTTAATGGCAGAATTTGACAAATACACCAGTTCAGGATGCGGCACGGCATCCCCGGCGGCAATACCTGTGGCGACGTCTTCGCGGGCGCGCACGATCTCGACCCCCAAGGCACCGGGGCCGCGATCCAGCTTTTCGATCCGCACAAAGGCGCGCACGGCCTGCGGTTCTAGCAAAATGCGGTCGACCACACGTTCCGCCAGCGTCTCAAGCAGGTTCAACCGGTCTTCGGCCAGGGCAAAAGCGATGGCTTCGGTTACTTTGTCATACGACAGAATACGGTCAACATCATCGTCAACAGGGCCGGTCAGCGGGCTGACTTCAACCACGATATTCGCGCAAATGCGTTGCTTGACGCCGCGCTCGGCCTGAAACGCGCCAATGTCCACTTCGACAATGTGGTCGCGCACCGAGATACGATCAAGCGGCGTGTCGCCGGCACTTGCCTTGGATCTTTCGGACGGATGCGCAAAAGCCAGACGGATTTCAGAACTCATAAGACAGCGGCCTTTGTAACAAAACGAGGACGTAGCCAGCATAGACCACGTCCGCGTTTTTTACAGGACCTAAGGCGTCACGCCAACCGCCGAATGCGGCGTCAGTTGCTGGCGGTGCGCATTGTGTCGCGGTAAAACAGATGCACGCCAATTGCTGCAGTCTTTAGAAAGACCCGGGCCCAACGCGGACGCACTGCCGTTGTATGATAATAGGTCGCACCATCGGTCAGTTCCTGAACATTGCCGTCCAATGCGACACGCGCCACTTTGGCCACCCGCTCATAGGCCTGATGCTCATGGATGACCTCTTTGTTGCCGTCACAGGTATAGGTAAACTGGCATTGAAATTTTTTGCCGGTTCCCTGACGGATCACCCGACAGGCAGATCCCGGAAACTGCGCACTTTTCACACGGTTCAGGATCACTTCGGCTACGGCGAACTGACCTTTGACGGTCTCGCCCCGTGCCTCAAAGTACAGCGCCTCGGCCAGACATTTCCAATCTTCATTGCCGCTCGCATCAGGCAATTGGTCAATCCAGTCTTTGGAAAATGTCACTTCGGAAGGTTCTTCGGTTGGTTTCTTTAGCAGACGCTTGAAGAAATTCGCGCTGACAGGTTCAAGGGGCTGTTGCCCCTGATCCAGCGACGAAACCGCCTGATTTGCAAATGTCGCCCCGGCCCCCGCCACGACGAAGCTCAGTGCCAGCACGCATGCCAGCACTACCCCCAGTAGAAATCGCATAATAGCCCCAGTTCTTTTCAGTCCGTGGGTGGTATCTGCTGATTCGGGATGCGTCCAGCGACGCCCGGCGCAAAGGGCACCATTCGGCGCCGTATTGCCGATTTCTAGCGCAACGTGCAACAATCTGTAGTGGTAGGCGTGACAAAAATCACGCTATCTTGTCGGCGATCGCAAGTTGTGCTGCCGCAAGTCGTGCCACCGGGACACGGAAAGGAGAGCAGGACACATAGTCGAAACCGACAGTCCGACAAAACGCGATTGATTCGGGATTGCCGCCATGTTCGCCGCAGATGGACAGAATGATATCAGGCTCGACGGCACGTCCCCGCTCTGCCCCAAGCTGCAACAATTCGCCCACCCCTTCCACATCAAGCATGTGAAACGGGTCTTCCAGGAACACGCCTTGACGGACGTAGTCAGACATAAAGCGCCCCGCGTCATCGCGCGACAAGCCATAGGTCATTTGTGTCAGATCGTTGGTGCCAAAGCTCATGAACGAACAGTAGGGCGCGATTTCAGCGGCACGCAACGCAGCGCGGGGTGTTTCCACCATAACGCCCAGACGGTAGGCAAAATCGCTGTCCCGCTCATTGCGCACGGCGGCTGCCACCGCATCAATCGAGGTCTTGACCAGTTCCACTTCGCGTTTGGCCGACACAAGCGGGATCATGATTTCGGGCACCGTCAGATCGCCGTCCTGTCCGGCGTCCAGGGTCGCCTCAAATATCGCACGCGCCTGCATTTCGTAGATTTCCGGCACCGTCACACCCAGCCGCACGCCCCGCAGACCCAGCATCGGGTTGTATTCGCTCATCGCATCAATGCGGCGGGTCACATTTGAAAGCGGCAGGTCCAGCGCCTCGGCCAGTTCACGTTGACCAGCCTTGTCGGTGGGCAAAAATTCATGCAGCGGTGGATCAAACAGACGAATGCAGACAGGCTGACCCTGCATGATCTTAAAAAGCTGCGTAAAATCGGCGCGCTGCATCGGCAACAGACGTTCCAGCACAGCACGGCGGTCTTGCGAGGATTCGGCGAAAATCATTTCGCGCATGACCGTCAAACGACCCGGTTCAAAGAACATATGTTCCGTCCGGCACAGCCCAATGCCCTGCGCGTTGAAATTACGCGCCGTTTGCGCATCTGCAGGCGTGTCGGCATTGGCACGAATACCGATGTCACGTTCTGCATCCGCCCAGTCCATCAGGCGTTGAAATGTATCATCAAGGGCGGCTTCCTGCATCTGTGGCGCACCGGCCAGCACCTGCCCGCTTGAGCCATCGACGGTGATGGTCTGACCTTCGTTAAACACCCGTCCGTCCGAGGACACCAATTGCTTTTTGCCGATCTGAAACCGCATATCCTTGGCACCGACCACGCAGGGCAGGCCAATGCCGCGACCGATCACAGCGGCATGGCTGGTAATGCCGCCCCGCTCGGTCACAATTGCGTAGGCAGCTTGCATGCCTCTGATATCTTCGGGGCTGGTTTCGCGGCGCACCAGAATGCATGGCTCTCCGCGTGACGCATAGGCCTGCGCATCAGTGGCGGAAAACACGATTTTGCCAGTGGCGGCACCGGGGCTGGCGGCAATGCCTGATCCGATCAAATCGCGTTTGGCCCCGGCCATGATCTGCCGGTGCAGCAATTCGGTCAGGGTGCGTGGTTCAACCCGCATCAATGCTTCGGGTCGCGAAATGATCTTGTCTTCGGCCAGCGAAACGGCAATCTGCACAGCCGCCCGGCTAGAGCGCGCAACCCGCATGCCGTCCAAAATGTGAACCACACCATTGTCGATGGCAAATTCGACCTGCATTTCTTCGCGCAGTTTTGTGCGCATCGTGGCCGCATGTGCCTGAAGTTCGGCAAAGGCATCGGGCACGGTTTCTTCCAGCGACGCGCCGCGCGGATCAAGCGACAGATACATCGTTGCGGCATCGCCCATCAGCGCATCACGCCCCTGACTTTGGCTGAGATATCGGCCGGTGATCTGCGGCAGACCGGTATCGCTGTCCACCAATTGCAAAACGCCGGATCCGCATTGCGCGCGGCCCAGCCCGAACACCATTTGCTGCACGACCAGTCCAAGACCTGCATCAACCGGCGCGCCCTTGGCCTGACGCAGCAGTCGCGCCGAAGTGCCGCCCCAGGCGCGGGCCATGGATCGCAAAACGCCCGCCAGTTGGTCCGCCGCACTTTCGGGAAATGCCTCTTCTGTCTCGTTTTCATAGGCGCGCAGCGATTCTGTCAGCCCGCCCTCGCCTTCACCTTCGACATCGTCAAACATATCGGGATCAAGACGGGCGACATTGACTGCATAAGACTGAACAAACCGCGTATAGATCGCCAAAGCCGCATCCCGGCCCAGTGTTTCCGTCAACTGGTCAAAGCGTTCGGTGTTCATGCCGATGTTCAAAACCGCACCCGGCCCGCCCCAATCGGGATCTTGCGACGAGGGGCGCACGCAAAGCAGCGCGTCACCGGGAAACTGCGACAAGACGGCCGCGATATCCGGCATCTCGCCCGCGCCTATTTTTTGCACCGCATCAAAAGACAATGCCACCGTGCGCGGCACCGGCATATCCAACCGCACCAGACGTTGCAGACATTTTGCCCGACCACCATGCGTATCATTCGCAATCGGCGCGGTGGGCGTCACTAGGGTGGTATTTGGGTTATTCTGCACTGCGGCACCTATTTAGGGATGCCGCAGCATAGGCCGTTAACGCCATCTGGCAAGGGCGCGCCGTGGATTACCCGTCAATGCGCGTCAAGTCGGCCACGCCGGTACATATCTGGCGCACCTGACTTAGCAAATTCAACCGGTTACGACGCACTGTCGGGTTGTCTGAATTGACCTGAACAGCCTCAAAAAACGCATCCAGCGGCGCGCGCAACGCGGCCATCGCCGACATCGCAGTGCCAAAGTCCTGCGTCTCCATCGCCGGTTTGATCTTCGCCTCAGCCGCATCGAGGGCAGCAAACAGCGCGCGTTCCTCATCGGCTTCGGCAAATTTCACGTCGCCACCATAGGAATATTCGACACCATCCTTGCC
>JBAUHN010000146.1:0-1588 GCA_049680295.1 Sulfitobacter sp. | reverse complement strand
GAATAAGAACGATCGCCTAGATGCGATGTGAAAGGCCCTGCCATTTGGCGGGGCTTTTTGTTTTTAGATGATGCGCATGAGTATTTTTGGCAAAAAGGAGTGGGAAGACTGTCTGCCTTCGCATGCTGTGGCGCATTCTGTAGTGTAGGATCATCATAAGCTGCGTGACGCACCCGAATGCGCGCAAGATTAATCGCGCTTGTGGTGTTGCCTATGGGGATGATGCTGCGCATATCAGAGGGATGAGAGTTGCCTTTTTAATCCTTGCCTTGTTTGCTGTTCCGGCCTGGGGTCAGCAAGTGCCTGCCAGTGCGGCGCAGATACAGCTGAGTTTTGCGCCGCTGGTCAGACAGGCCACACCAGCCGTTGTGAACATCTATGCCAAGATCATGTCCGAGCCGCAGCGCACCCCTTTGCAGCGTGATCCGTTTTTTGAGAGGTTTTTTCGGGATCCGTTTTCGGAAAAGCCGCGCGTGCAGAATTCGCTGGGTTCTGGGGTAATCCTGTCAGGGGATGGGATTGTTGTGTCTAACTATCATGTGGTTGGCATGGCGACTGAAATCCGGGTCGTGCTGAATGACCGTCGTGAGTATAGCGCGCGGGTGCTTTTGGGGGACGAAGAGGCTGACCTTGCCATTCTCAAAATTGAAACTGAGGAAGCGCTTCCCTACCTCAACCTGCGAGACAGTGAGACGGTTGAAGTGGGCGAGTTGGCGCTGGCCATTGGCAACCCCTTTGGTGTCGGACAAACGGTGAGCAGCGGGATTGTGTCGGGTCTTGCGCGGTCGCGCGCGGGCGGTGGCAATTCTGGTCTGGGATATTTCATACAGACGGACGCACCAATCAATCCGGGCAACTCAGGGGGCGCGCTGATTGATATGTCGGGGCACCTTATCGGGATCAATACTTCGATTCTGACCCGATCGGGTGGTTCTAACGGTATTGGTTTCGCGATTCCTTCTGATTTGGTGGCGGCATTTGTGGCGCAGGCCCGTGCGGGACAACAGGCGTTTGCGCGGCCCTGGGCCGGGATCAGTGGCCAGCCGGTCGATGCAGATATGGCGGCACCTTTGGGGTTGGACCGGCCTGGCGGGATCATTGTTTCAAGCATACATTCGGCAAGTCCGTTTGCCGCTGCTGGTCTGATCGTGGGGGATGTGATCACAAAGGTTGGTGGACAGCCGGTCAACACCCCGGCCGAGATGATCTATCGCATGAGCGTTGAGGGACTGGGCAAGACAGCGCAGGTCAGCTTCTTGCGGGCAGGGCAGGGTCAGATGATCGACGTGTCAATGATGATTGCGCCGGATATGCCGTCACGTGATGCGCTGGCACTGTCGCAGCGCAGTCTGTTGCCAGGCTTGCAAGTGGTACGGATCAATCCGGCGGTGTTGTCAGAGCTGAACCTGCCGCTTGAAAGCACCGGGGTGGCGGTGACAGAGGCCGGGCCGTTTGGGGCCCGCATGGGGCTGCGGGATGGTGATGTCATTCTGGCGATCAATGGTGTTGAGCTGACCCATCCCGATGATGTGGCGACCCTGCTGAGTGGTCAGGTGCGCCGGATCGAGATGATTGTGCAGCGTGGTGC
>JBAUHN010000145.1:0-4311 GCA_049680295.1 Sulfitobacter sp. | reverse complement strand
TTGAATTCTTCGACAGTTATGGAGGCTCCGACCTCGGCACATTTGGCAGAAACTTGGTTACACTGAGCTTCGAAACCATCGAGGTCATGACCATCGCTGAAAACGAGAATTTGAGCCTTACAGAGGTCAATTTCAATACCCGGAAAAACTGGTACAGAAGCGGATTGTCTGATTTTAACAAACTGTTCTTTATCAAAGAGATTGTGGTTAGTAATCGCTATACAATCAAGACCTGCACTTGTAATGTATTCGTCGAGTTTTGCTTGGGAGAAGTCAAATGCAGCGTCAAGAATGCTTGTTTTTGTATGAATGTGAAAATCTATCTTGATCAAGATTATGAACTCGCTTTGAACGAAACCTCACTAAGAAGTATCCTTGTGAGGCGGTTGTGAAAACCCCTAACGGATGGCGAAGCGCGCACCTGAAGCGAAAGTTCGTTCAGACTTGCCGCGACGCAACATGATCGAAGTGAGTTGAACGACTGTTACGGGCCAAAAATATTTGCCTTTGACAGTTTTCGGCGACTTGCGCTCCAAGGCGATTGAGGACAGTTTCGCCCAATGGAACTGGTTTATCCAATCAACTTCGTCGGCCACGATGAGTGGATGCACAGCGGGTATGACCCGCGTTTGTCGCAGGGCGATGTCATTACTCGCGATGGAGAGATCATCGGCAGTTGGCGCGTGGTTGGCTATGATCCAGATGATGAGTATTCCGGCGGGCGTTTTGAATTTACGACTTCTGACGATGACGACACAAAGTTCATGGAAGACTTTTCTATGCTTGATGTGCGTACGAGTCGCGGCTTTGCGCTGTCGACTCTGACTAGAACCATCAGGGAATGGTATGAGGCCAGCAATCCCGCAATCTCCTGATAGCGCGGCATTGGGAAGAATGTCCGCAATGCGGGCTGCATCCGCAGCATTGCTGGCTGCTACCGGAAGGCCGGTATGGGCCGAAACAAACAGTTTGAGAAGAGTTGACTAGCGAGTGATAATTTCATTGAAGTAACTGAGATTTGCACTTGTCGCAAAGAAAACAGATACGTAGCCGTGAACGCCCGACCGTTTGACCCACATTGGACAACAGACCAGCCGTCGCTGGTGGCGTATCTGGACGACCTTTGTCGAACGCTGACCGATGCCGAAAAGCGTGGGCGCAAGCGCAGCTTCAATGCACAGGCCAACTTCGAAGCTGCTATCAAGGCAATAGTTCTGGACCTGTACCGTGCTCATGCAAGCGACCCGGCGCTAGAAGTGGGCATAGCCTCCGGCCAGAGTCGCCTGCAAGGCCGTAGCGAATCCCGCTATGGCGCAACACTGCTTTCCCCGCGTTCCTTTCGGGCGGCAGTAGATGTTCTTGCCGATAATGGCCACGTCATCAAAACGACCCCGCATTGGGACGACCCGTCAGGCAGGAACAGCCGCACAGCGCGCTTCCGGGCGTCGCCTTCCTTGTTGGCGGCCCTTGGCGGCGCTGGGGCGTCTTCCGTCGCTCTGAGCCGCTACAGAGGCGCTGAGGGCATACGTCTGAAAGATGCGGACAAACGGCTTGTCGAATACGGCGATTTTCGCTTTCCCAGTGAAGCGCAAGACCGGCTTAAGGTCATCAACGACATGCTGGAAAGCCATTGGGCTGACTTGGCGCTTACAGATGAACAGTTGTCCGAAGAGTCGGCCAAGATAGCGGGCAAGCGTGATGATGAGGCTGCACAGTCATTCGATTTCGCGGCAAGGACTGTGTACCGCGTTTTCAACAACGAAGATTGGGACCAAGGCGGGCGCTTCTATGGGGCTTGGTGGAACAGTTGTCCCAGCCACTTAAGGCGACACATCCTGATTGATGGAAAACGCACTGTCGAGGTGGACTATTCTGGGCTGCACGCAGCCATGCTTTATGCCGAGGCGGGCTTGCCCATTCCAGATGATCCCTATGAACGATGTTTGACAAAGGCAAGAAACAAGGCTGAACGGCGACTGGTTAAACAGACTTTCAATGCACTTCTGAACGCTGGGAGCGTGGTAGGCATCAATGAGATCGAAGGCTACAACACGGCACTGACCGGGCGAGAGTGGGAAGGCTTCAAGCGGTTCATCGTGAGCAATTACCCTGAGTTCAAATCGCACTTCGGATCAGGTGTGGGCCTGCGGTTGCAGCGACGTGACAGCGACTTGGCTGAGGCCGTCATGCTCAAGTTTGCCAAGATGGGCTACGCCTGCTTGCCGGTTCATGACAGCTTTATTGTACATCACGCATTGCAAGATGACCTGACCGGCGCCATGCAGGCCGCATTTGAGACGGAATTTGGGGCAGTGGGGAAGGTTGATTATGACATTGGTGTCGGCGAACCAGTTGTGCCCACGGGCAAGCCAATAGAGGTTGATATTGACGGGCTACTACACCCAAACGGCTATCAAGCTCGATTGCAGGAATTCTGGAGTAAACAGCCATAGCTGGAGTATTGACATACTCCTCTATATGTAGGTAGATGACGTAACATATTGATAATTATATACTATTACAACGCATGATGTGCGCTAGTATATAAGCAGGATGTATACCCATCGGTCGAGCCTTCGGCGGCGCTCCCTCATTACTGGTAACGATAAGGAGCGCCGCAATCCGTCAGACCTGAAACTTCTCGATTGCCGCGCTCAACTGCATGAGAGTAAAGCCTTGCCGCAGATAGACCTGTTGCGTGACCCCGGCGCGGGCGTGGCCCACGATGCACTGGTAGATCGGTTCCGGTACATCAGCCTGCCCAAGCCGCGTAACCATTGTGTGTCTTAGGCTGTGGAAGACAACCCCCGGCTTCTTGATCCCCAACTTGGGCAAGAACCTCTCGTTGAACCATCGGCCCAAATTGCGACCATAGCCACCGTTGGCGTAGTAACTGTAGTCAGGGAAAAGGCGCTGAACTTGGTTCTGGCTTGCAACGAAGTCGAGAAAGCCCAACCGCACCAATTCTGAGTGCAGCGGGACCTTGCGCCTGCTTGCACTGGCTTTCACACTCTTCTTGTTGTCGCCTTCATCGGTGATGTTCAGAAACCAAGTACCGCCGTCTTGCTGAATGTCGGCAATGTCGAGTTGGCAAATCTCATTCAGACGTGCCCCGGTGAATATGCCAAGAAGCGTGCCCCACTTGTGGCTTTCATTTCGCACCAGACCGGAAGCGTTGCCTGTCAATTCTATGAAAATCTGTTGTGTTTGCTCTTTTGTGTAGGGCTTAACTGTTGTGTCGGCGTTCTTGGCCTTAGACACCTTCATGCCTTCAAACAGCTTGTGTGGGGCATGGCCGTGTCGTTCGGCCCAATCGAAGAAGCCTTGAAACATCTGGATGTGGCTGTTGATAGTCTTGGCCGCGATGGTCTTGTGCCCGGTTACCTTGATTGCTTCCAACAATGGCAACTCCTTCAACGCTGGTTTGGTGTTCCTGCTAGAAGGCAAAGCCTGCAACACCTTCTTCACCTCGCTGGCATCCTGCTTGGTGACCGTGGCCAGAAGCCTGTCTGGGCCGAAGTACTCCACAAGAATGTTGAGGTAGGCGCGGTTCTGTATCGTAGTCTTCGCGGCCCATTGGCGGGAATGCTCGTCCATGAAATCGTCGATCGCTTGGCCCAAAGGCGCAGAGGCAGGCAGAGCGGGCGCTGGAAGCGCGGACGCCATCGCCGGGGCATCGCCGTAGGCATAGTGCCCAAGGCGCTCTGCGGCCTCCAGAACGCGCCTCAGCATGTCCCGGCGACCCTTGCGAAGCTCCTCTACGGAATTGGGTAGGCTGTCGATCCAGTCTTCGTCGCTCAGGCCGGATTTTCGCTTGAACCGTTCAATCGGAAGGTACATCTCCGACTGCATTTCCATACCGAGATAGCTTGCGTGGTCCAACATCTCGCAACGTGCATCCTCAAGCGCGTTCTTTGATAAGCCACGGTGATCCAGCCATTCGAGGTATTGGTCCAACTGCGACTGAAAGTAGCGTCCGACCAACTCTCGCAGCTTGTCTTGCCTCAACCTCGCCAACTCGTTGTTATCCTTTGTAGCTTTTCCGCAAGATGCTAGATATCTCGCCAATGTGCCAGCACGTTTGGGGCATCTTGTGCGGAGTGATATTCGGATTGTAGGTCGTGCGTTGCTATCCGTGCGCGGTAGTGGCCAGCGAAAGTAGAAAATCCCGTGACGAGAAAGGGTTAGATACGATGACAGCTTCATGGTCCTGTGTCCCACTGTTGTGTCACACCGGATAGATTTGAAGCTAAGTCATTGATTTAGAGGTAAATGGAGGCGGGTACCGGAATCGAACCGGTCTTCACGGAT
>JBAUHN010000144.1:0-12489 GCA_049680295.1 Sulfitobacter sp. | reverse complement strand
GGATTGCACTGGGTGGCATTGCCATGGGTTTCTTAGCCGACCGCATTGCGACAAGAACGGTTTGCCTGATCGGGGCAGTCGCAATGTCGCTGGCCTTGATGTTATCGGCTCATGCACAATCGCTTTGGCAATTTTACGCCCTGTTTTTCGTAGCGGGTGCGTTTGGTGGCGGCGCTTTTTTTGCCCCCGTCATGGCGTTGGTTGGCGGTTGGTTTCGAACTGGTGCGGGTTTTGCGATCGGGATCGCCTCTGCAGGACAGGCGCTTGGGCAGGGATTGGTGCCATTTGGTGCCGGATATCTGATCGAGACCTCGGGATGGCAGAGCGCGCTGACATATCTTGGCGTCATAGCCGCCATCACACTTGTCCCCTTGTCATTCCTTATGCACGAGCCGCCAAAAGTTGACGTGGCTGCAGGAGCGGCTGTTGATAGTGCCTCAATGCCCGCTTCAAAGTTACTTTTGCCTGCACTCTCTATCGCCGTGCTCGGGTGTTGTGCCGGGATGGCTGTCCCTTTGATGCATTTGGTCCCACTCATTCAATCTGTATGTGGCGTCGGCGCTGAGGCAGGTGGGCCACTTCTGCTTTTGCTCGTGACCGCAATTGCCGGTCGGATTTTCTTTGGCCGCCTTGCCGACATCATCGGACCACTGCGCGCATGGATGGCTGCGACGGCTTGGCAAACGACATTGATGTTGGGCTTTATGTTACTTGGCTCAATGCAGGCCTTTTGGTATTTTGTACCGCTCTATGGATTTGGTTACGGCGGCGTGATGACCGGAGTTCTGGTCTCTGTACGTGCGCTCACGCCCCAAAATCGAAGGGCTTCAGCGACGGGCATCGTTTTATCGTTTGCGTGGATGGGCCATGCTCTTGGAGGTTGGCAAGGCGGGCTTTCATTTGACCTTACCAGAGCCTATTTCTGGGCATTCGCAAATGCTACAATGTTTGGCTTGATCAATTTGGCGATCATTGGTGCCATATATCTTGCCCTGAAGCACAAACATCTGTCGCTGGCATGATTTTCATGGCTTGGGGTGCGTAAGCTTGTTCTGCGCCATTCTTTGATCCCAGTTCGGGCGCTGTCTGGCGTTGCGTAACAGGCTATTCTTCTGGAATACCGAGCTTGCGCATGTAGATGGCGATGTCCTCCAACGCCTTTGGAGAGAATACCATC
Source organism: Sulfitobacter sp. (assembly GCA_049680295.1). Lineage (GTDB taxonomy): Bacteria > Pseudomonadota > Alphaproteobacteria > Rhodobacterales > Rhodobacteraceae > JBAUHN01. The sequence continues at coordinate 11,312 of JBAUHN010000144.1, read as the reverse complement.
GCTTCTTTATATCGTTTGATGGTCAGGTCGCGGTAGGCCGTTAACATCGCAGTCTTGGAAACCTCTGCCTCTTCGACACGGCCAGCGGCCAACAATACTGGGGCAAGATTGCGGTGGATCCAAAGGGCATTGGGTCGTTCCATCAGAGCACGTAGAAATAGATCGGAAGCTGCGTCGAAGTCGCCGGAAATCTGATGCGCAGAGGCTATTCCAACAAGGTTGTTGAAATTCATTGGGTCAAGGGGGCTAAGGCGCATCGCATGTTCGAAATGGCCGAATGCCGCAGCAGGACGGTCTGCATAGACTTCTAGCCAGCCCAATCTGCTGAGCGCCCAAGCGGAATTGGGATCCAGCGTAATAGCACGCTCCAGCAGAATGCGTGCCGTGCCGTGGTTACGGGCGAACGTATGCACAACACCCAGCACTGACAGGATCAGCGGATCATCCCCAGAAAGCCCCGCAGCCCTTTCCGCCATCTCTAACGCGCGATCCCTGATGGCCACAATATCATCGGACCAGTTGTAGACAGAATGCTGTGACCAACACCAAGCTGACAATGCCAATGCCAACGGATAATCAGGGTCAATCTTCAAAGCGTTTTCCAGCAAGACCAGCGCTTTGGTGGATTCGTCCTGATCTTGCATCCAGACATGACGCATGGCCCGCATCGCATAATCATAGGCCCCCATATCATGTGGGCGCTTGCGTGCTGCACGGTCTATTTCGGCGCGCTGGATTGACGGCTGCAACGCCCCAGCAACCTGTTCTGTGATTCTGTCCTGCAGATCGAACAGCTCGCTATCTTTGCCATCGTATTTTTCAGCCCAAAGGTGGGCACCGGTCGTCGTCTCTATCAACTGAACGGTGATCCGCAACTTGCCGCCAGCGCGCTGCACCGATCCTTCAAGCACATAGCCGACGCCCAATTCACGGCCGATGTCGATTACGTTCATATGCCGCCCCTTGTAGGCAAAGGCGGAATTTCGGGCGATGACAAAGAAGGACCGAATGCGCGACAGGGCAGCGGTAAGCCCTTCGACCACGCCATCCGCAAAATACTCCTGATCCGGATCGCTCGACATGTTGTCAAACGGCAGCACAGCGATGGAGGGCTTGTCGGGCAAGGTCAATCTTTGGGACGTGTCGTGGGTTTGCGTATTCGGCCACCGGAAAACACGGACCTTGCGCACAATGTTTTTCAACACCCGTTCGCCCACATCGGCAAACTCTGCATCAATCTTGCCGTTCACATTTTCATAGGCTGTCGCACTGCGGGCGACACCGCCGGGGGTGCAGACCTCTTGAATCCGCGCTGCAACGTTCACGCCGTCGCCAAAAATGTCTGTCCCTTCTAGGATCACATCGCCTAAATTGATCCCGATGCGCATGGCAACAGCCTTTTCGGGCGGGATATCCTCGTTAAAGCTGCGCATCTGTTCCTGGATTGCAATGGCAGCACCTACTGCATCAACAACACTGGAAAATATGATGATCGCTCCGTCCCCCATCAGCTTGGCAATGCGCCCCTGATGCCGCATCACCTGAGGCGAAACGATGGTTTTTTGCAACCGCTTGAGTGTCGCCAGAGTGCCGTCCTCATCCGCGCCCATCAGACGGGAAAAACCCACAACATCGACCGAGATGATCGCCGCGAGTTGCCGCTGGGTGCGCCGTGTGGACATCAGATGTGGCTCCTTTTCATTAACTTACTGCAGTTTCAGAAGGCGCTTCGGCTAAGACATGTGTCCAAGCAGCGCGGATCGCCTTTGTCGTAATTGCGACGTCCGCATCAGAGATGGCACCAGAGATTACGGAGATCCGCATGACCCATTCACCGCGCCAAGCAGCCCCAGCAGCAAAGATGATACCGTCTGCAACCAAACGATCCATAACAGCCGTAGCCAATACCTTGCGTCGCGCAGCGCTATCGCTGTCATCCCCAAAACGCAGGATGACCTGATTGAGCACCACGGCGTTCATCACCAATATGCCAGGCACCTGTGCCAAGTCCGCTGCAATCTGCCGGGCCAGCGCACAGTGCTGACGAACCATAGCAGCAACGCCACTGCGCCCCAGCGATTTAAGTGCAGCCCAAGTCGGCAACCCGCGTGCTCTGCGCGACAATTCCGGCACTAGATAAGATGGTGGCCTGTCGCCAATGCCTTGAGGGGGCAGATAGCTCGCGGAGATGGCCATACTGCGCTGAAGCGCATCTGCGTCGCGGACAATCGCGTAACCGGAATCAAAGGGGACTTGCAGCCATTTATGCCCGTCCACGACCCAGGAATCTGCTCTCTCGATACCTTCGGTCAAGGATCTCAGCTCGGGCACCGCGCGCGCCCAAAGCCCAAAAGCCGCATCTATGTGGAGCCAAGCATCATTTTCATGGGCGATATCTGCAAGTCTCACAAAAGGATCAAAGGCTCCAGTGTTGATCTGCCCCGCTTGCGCGATGATCAATTTTAAACCCTCGCAGGCAGCACATCGGCGGGCCAAGTCGTCCGCCAACATCCGGCCTTGGCTGTCTGTGTCCACGCGTATCACGCGGCGTTCTCCAAATCCCAGATAACGCAGGGCTGATAAAACCGACGCATGCACATCATCACTGACAAAGACATGCACCTCAGGCGCGCCAAAAAGCCCGTCAGCCTCACAGTCCCACCCACTACGTCGGAGTAGCGAGCCACGCGCGGCGGCGAGCGCTGCAAAGCTGCCTGCGGTGGCCCCGGTGACAAACCCCACAGCAGCTTCACGCGGCAAATCCAAGATATCCAGCAACCAGCCTGCCGCTGTTTCCTCTACTGCGGCCGCCGTTGGCGTTGCCGAATGCATCGCGGCATTCTGTCCCCAGGCGGAAGCCAGCCAATCGGCCGCCACACTCACCGGGGCAGAAGCACCCATCACCCACCCAAAGAACCGGGGGTGGGTGATGGGCATCAGGCCCGCTTCGCCAAGATCGGCAAGCTCATTGATCACCGCGCAATCCGGCATACCCGCTTCAGGTAATGGCCCCGCGAAACGCGCAAGCATCTGGTGGTAGCCAAGCTGCGGCTTTACCGGTTGGGTGGCAACCTCAGATCTGTAAGCCACAGCCCGTCTAAAAGTGGTCTCAAAAACATCCATTTTGGTGCTGCTCACCCCATTTGCGCATCTGGTGTGGACATCGAGATAGCAGTCTCTTCTGCGTCCATATCCTCAGCGATGCTTTCAAACATCGGCGTGCTCAGGTACCGCTCTCCGGTATCGGGCAACATGCACAATATGACCGAGCCAGCCGGTGCCTTTTCGGCAACCGCCAAAGCCACGGCAAAAGTACCCCCGCCGGAGATGCCAGTAAAAATCCCTTCTTTCTGGGCAAGGTCTTGGGCGCATTTTATGGCATCTGGTCCCGCAACCGGGATCAGCTCATCATAATATCCGCCCTTTATCGCCTCTTCTAGCACGGCGGGGATGAAGTCAGGCGTCCATCCTTGAATGGGATGCGGCTCAAATGCCGGGTGGCTGACAGCCGGGGCATTGTTCGAGTCGCGTTCTTGCAAATGGCCACTGCCCAATAGCTGCGCGTTGGCAGGCTCGGTCAGAATGATCTTGGTCTCGGGCCGTTCTTTGCGCAGCACCCGTCCGATTCCGGAAACCGTGCCACCTGAGCCATAGCCCGTCACGAAGTAATCCAACGCCGATCCGGCGAAGTCCGCGACAATCTCACGGCCTGTGGTCGCTTCGTGAATGTCAGCATTGGCGTCAGTCTCAAACTGTGCAGCCAGAAACCAGCCATGTTCCTTGGCCAGAGCCGCGGCCTTTTTGTACATGCCCACACCTTTCAGGGCACGGGGGGTCAACACCACCTTCGCCCCCAGCATCCGCATTAGACGCCGCCGCTCAATCGAAAAACTATCTGCCATCGTAACAACAAGCGGATAGCCTTTTTGCGCACAGACCATTGCCAACCCAATGCCGGTGTTGCCGCTGGTGGCCTCAACAACCGTTTGACCGGGCTTTAGCGCACCTGACCGCTCTGCCGCCTCAATGATGTTTACTGCCAGCCGGTCCTTGACCGACCCACCGGGATTAAAGGCTTCGGCCTTCACATAGATTGTCGCGCCTTTCGTCGGGATATTGTTGACGCGGATCACTGGCGTGTCGCCGATTGTATCGAGCACGCTGTCAAAAAGTCGGCCGCGTCCATGCGTTGTTCGGATACCTTGATCGTTTCCCATTGGTCATTTCCCTGTTGTTAAATGGTCTGTCGCCTTATCGATGACGGACTATGATTTTGTGGCCCGTTCCAAGAAAGAGAAAGAGCATTGTATGATGAATGTTTGACAGATTGCTGCAGACCCTGCTTGAGGGAAACTTGAGTTTTTCGTGGTGTTTCCCTCAGGTGGCAGTAATCTTTGCAGATGCGGTATCACTTTGACCCTTTCACATTGGACGTCACCCGTGGGTTGCTTCAGGTTGCCGGGCAAGACATCGCGATAGAGCCGCGTGGCTTTGCGCTATTGGTGCTCTTGGTCACGCACCACGATAGGATGGTGACAAAAGATGAAATCGTTGAGGCGGTTTGGAACGGGCGGATTGTGTCAGATGCTGCAATTGCTACGGTAGTCAAGACGACGCGAAAAACCCTTGGTGACGATGGTGTAGCGCAAAAATTCATTCGCACGGTACGCGGACGGGGCGTGCGGTTTGTCGGAAACCTTGCACAAAATGCACCTGCTGAGGCGCGCAGGCTTGAAACCGCGCCCGCGCCATCCGCGATAGTCCTGCCTTCATCACGCCCCTCCATTGCCATTCTGCCCTTTCGCCTGGTGGGGTATTCACAAACGTTCAGTGCAATTGCCGATGCCATACCCGCAGAGTTGATTTCATGTCTGTCGCGCCTGCGCTGGCTGACCGTGGTTTCGCGCGGCTCAACGTTTCGTTTTCGCGAAGGTGAGCCTGATCTGGCAGCGATCCATTCGGCACTTGGTGTTGAATACTGCCTGACTGGGTTAGTTGAGATTTTTGGCGCTGTGATAGCAGTTTCGGTCGAATTGTCAGACACCCGCAGTCAGGCAGTCGCCTGGAGCGAGCGGTTTTCAGGCACTGTCAGTGACGTCAATGAGACCAGAAATGACATTGTGACCCATGTAATCTCGGCACTTGAACTTCACGTACCGCTGAACGAGGCAAAACGGGCACGCTTGCGTCCGCCCGAAAACCTGGACGCCTGGAGCATTTATCATCTGGGCCTTCAGCACATGTACCGGTTCAACAAAGCGGATAATCTGATCGCCGCCAGCCATTTTGAAAGGGCCACTATCCTCGATCCTGACTTTGCCCGAGCCTACGCAGCGAGGTCCTTTACCAGCTTTCAAAACGCCTTTCTCAAGTACAACGCCGACGTGGTGGCAGAAGCCGAAAACACGCGCCGGTTCGCCGAGAAGGCTGTGGAGTTGGATCCGATTGACCCTTTTGCAAATTTCACGCTTGGCCGCGCGCACTGGCTCAGAAGTGATCCTGAGGCTGGGATGCCTTGGATTGACCGGGCAATCGAGCTTAGCCCGAATTTTGCGCAAGGGTTCTATGCGCATGGCTGGGGCGACGTGATGGCGGGGCGCGGTGCTGAGGCCTTGCACCGGCTTCAAAAGGCCATTGCCCTCAGTCCGTTGGATCCGTTCTTGTACGCAATGCAAAGCGCCTGTGGCATGGCCTATTTGCAAATGGAAGACTACGAAAATGCTGTGCTCTGGGCTGAGAGGGGTGCCCGTGCGCCGGGATCGCATTTTCTGATCGGAGCCATTGCTGCGATGATCTGCAAGATTAACGGTGACGAAGAAAAGGCCGTTCGTTGGGCGAGGACGACGAAAGACCGCAGGCCTGATGCCTCAGTGGCGATGTTCTTCAATGCCTTTCCCTTTGAAGATCAACAGATGCGGTCTCAGATTGCTTCTGCTTTGGTCTCGGTTGGGTTCCAAGCCGACTAAGCCGCAATAATCGAAACCTTTCAGTCGATAGAAGATGCACATTAGGATGGAAAAATACCGTGTCTTGATCAAGACAACCATAAATCAATAAATCAATTCGTGAATTGAGACAGCTGCCGTTAGAGCAAGTGCAGCGAAATGGTGCATTGTCCCGCATTGTGTGAGTTCGAGCACCGCACGACGAATGACCGGAGTTGCAGATCCTACGAGGCAGGCGAGACTTTGCTCCAGAATGAGGTTTTTCGTTCATGGCGGGTTTCTAATGCTTGGAGGTAGCTCTGGTGCGTAGGGAAATCCCCGTAGTCTGTAATCTGGGCATCTGCCAATCCGCAATCTGCGAGATGGTCCGCCGCGTGACCATAGCGCGTCGCGCGACCTTCGTGCAGCGTGTAGTTGATCATGGCGCGCCATAGAAGAACCGACGCCAATGGGTGACGGTCCCGTAAGGCTTCAGCCGCAGGTGTTAGGATTTGGTAGTGGTTGCCGTCGAGTTCATCGATGCGTTTCAGTATCAGCGCAGCGGCACTTGAATGATCTGGCCATTCCAGCAAGAAGCGCAAAGCCGTCATCGCATCCAGGAATTGCAACGCGTGGGCCCGTGCACGATCCTCGGCCTCGATATCTTCAAAGTCGGGCAGGGCTTTCAGGTAAGGACGCAGGTAGTTGGCGTTCAATGTTTCGCAAAACCGCGTCCAACGATGGGTTTGCGCGTCATTAAACCGGTCAAGTGCGGTCAGGCAGGCAATGAACGCGTCGTCCCAATCATCTTGCCGAAAGACCCGACCCTCCAGATCAGCCGTTTCAAGCAAGGCAAGTGCCTCTTTTGACTTGCCCTCGGCCAGCATGAGGTGCGCAACTTCGGCCGCAATGTCGGGGCGGGTCAGGTCTCTTGGGGAATACTGCGCGATATAGGCACGGGTGTCGGCCTCGGCAGTTGCAATGTCTTGCAGGACCATTTTGATCCGTTGGGCCTTTTGATCAGCGCGGTAATTGCTATTGCTGCTGCGCAGCTCGCGCAGAAAGTGGAAAGCTTCATGTTCGTCATCAACGTCATCCAACGATGCGTCAGCATAGGCTGCGACCAATGATTTGAGGTGGGCAAATCCTGCGTCACCCAGTGCAGGTGAGACCAACCCGATAATCCCGTCAAATTCGCCATAGCCGTTGTCAGAAACAGCATTCCAGACGCGACTGGCAAGAGTTGTGGGATCGAGTAGTGCGCGTTTGGCGATGTCGTCAAAAGCAAGGATTGCTCGACGAAACACATCGCCAATATCACCACGGCTGTCGTCTGTGCGCTCGTAGACAGAGGGTGCAATTTCCAAAAACTGCCATAACAGATCGAATGCTAGAGTAGGATCCGTGCGGCCAATCTTGCCGGTGATCATATCGACTTGGGTCTGCAAGTCCTTGATGAGCGCCTTGCGCTTGCGCCACCCAACAAAGCTGGTGGAGCGCCGCAGCGACACAAGTCGTTTGCGCACATCGCGGCCCAACTCCGCGGGGCCCAACTCATGGCTTAGCTCCAGACGCAGCCGCCGTTTGATATCCGCACTGCCGGTGCTGACTTCCAATAAAAGGTCCGCGAGACGATCTTGCCCGAGAGCGCTAAGGTTTGCATGGTTCAGTGTTTTCTTGGACATGCGGTCAGTTTTGCATCAGCGCGAGGTGAAGGAAAGAGATTGGCAGCCGCCGCAGCACAGATAGCAAATGTAAGGCTGCTTTGGCGAACGGAGTACCGCACACATGCAAGGCAGATAACCAAAATGGGCCGCTAAAGGATCTTGGAGGCCAAGAAACATGCTTTCTCGCCGTTCTCGAACCCAACATGGACATCCCAGCCCAGCGAATTGGGCCAGAGAATATCAATATGTAGTGCCATTTGGTGGAAAGCCCCATACATATTGAGTTAGTTCCCATTATGTTCTATATACTGGGTCGGGCAAAGATGGAGGAATTGATGTTGCAGTCGTCATCAGTAGAGGCCGACAAGGGTTCTCACAAAATTCAGTCGAACGACTATCATCAGCTGCCTGTGACCGAGAAACAGTTGAGTTTCGCGCGCCAAATCTCCCTGAGAACCGGCCAAGTAATACCATGGGAGACACAACAAGATCGCCAAGCACTGTCGCGTTGGATCGATCAATACCGTGAAGTGCCAAGCACGAGTAAGTTTGCGAATTACCCATCCTCCAAACAAGTTGCATTCGCCGAGAGAATTGCGCGGTACAAACGCAGCGAAGTTCCACATGAGTGTTTTAGGGACCGGTCACTGATGTCTAATTGGATCGACAGCAATAAGTGACTTAGGTGGGCGGCAGCCTCAAATGTTCCCGTTTTGTTTTTCGCGCGTAATAGTCAATATGATGAAATTTAACCTTTAGGGCATGACTTGTCGGCGTAGGGGCCAGTTGTCGCATGTATCTGCTGGTTCTGCTCCATTCGAACAATTCATACGCCACAGTATCCGATTGCCGTGAGCTGCCAGAGAAGGTCTTCCATCAACAAGAGCTTTCGCTTTCTATCGAAACTCATCTTCATGAATCGAAAGGATGCGTCATGTCGTGCGCGAATATGGTACCATGAAAAGAACAGTTAGGCGTCATCAGCTTCGGGAGATGGTACCGTTAGCTGACACCACGATCTATGAACTCGAACAGCGGGGAGAATTCCCAAGGCGATTTCACTTGTCAGCCAGATGTGTGGTTTGGGATCAAGCAGAGGTCGAAGAATGGCTCGATGAGCGCCGAAGATTGTCGGACCTCAAGGCCAACAAACGTGCCCCCGTACCGGACGTACGCTTGCGTAAAGCCCGCCCGGTCAAATCGTCGGCTCGGGGGCGAGGAGGTCCATCGCCGGCGGATAAAGCGTAGGTTGATACCTCTGGCCAGACATCCAAGCATCAACGAGATTGCCCCATTCCTGCATCATATGGCGGCGTTGATGCTCGTATTCGGCCTTATTGTATATGCCGCGCGACGACCGACCATCTTCATGCGCAAGGCATTTTTCAATCCAATCACCATTGAACCCCAACTCGTTCAACAGCGTCGAACCGGTGCGGCGCAGGTCGTGAACGGTGAAGTGTTCCAGAGGTAGGCCCTCCTTTTGTGCTCGTATAATTACAGCTTTTGTTACGCGGTTGAATGTCGCCCGCGACATTGGGGCATCCGCGTCATAACGTGAAGGAAGCAGATATCTGGAATTGCCTGCGCAGGTCTTCAGCGCGATCAGTATGTCGATCGTCTGTTGTGCCAGGTAAATGTTATGGGGCTTGGATCGCTTCATTCTTTCCTTTGGAATCGACCAAACCGCGTTCTCAAAATCGACTTCATCCCAAGTTGCGTCTTGAAGTTCGCTCTTTCTCACCATGGTCAACAGGAACATTTTGACGCCCAGACGAATGGTTGGAAGGGTCGCGACATGTTCAATCTGGTTCAGCATGATCCGTATCTCCGAAGGCGACAACGACCGGTCTCTTGGAACGAACGTGGCTATGGACGATGGTCCAACCTCATCTGCAGGATTGGCGACTTTCTCTCCGTGAAGGATCGCGAATGCGTAGATGAGTTTCACGAAGTCCCGAACGTGGATGGCAGTTGCTGGTGCGCCGCGATCTTTTACCGTTGCGCACCTCATTCGCAGGTCATCTGCACTGATCTCCGACAGTAACCGATTTCGGAAGGTTGGAAGAATATCCCGCTCGAACACCGAGCGCCGCATAGCGCGCGTACTGTCTGCCATCTTGGCTTCTTTTAGCCAACGTTCCCCAAACTCACCGAAGCTCTTCGCTTCTTTCAGGCGACGCTTCTCGCGTTGCTTCTCCTGCGCGGGCGAACGACCTTCTGCAATAAGACGCTTCGCATCGATCAATGCCTCCCGAGCGCGAGCCAGAGATAGGCCTGCTGAGCCATATCGACCAAGGGTGAGCGTCTCACGACGATCATTCAAACGATAGTCAAAACGGAACACGATTGTGCCCGAAGGTTGAACCGTGACGTACATACCGTCACGGTCCGAAATCTTGTACAATTTGTTCTTTGGTTTCAGGGATCTAAGGGCGGCATCTGTCAGCATAACACTCTCCCAAAACTGGGTTTATCGAGCGAAAATACGGAAATATACCGTCAGCTAGAATTTCACATCTGATCTCGAGATTTTATTCAATAAATCAGCATGTTATGAAGATATTTATACCGTCATCGCATTCGAAGTACTGACGGTATATCAGATTTTGGCAGATTTTGAAATCCCGCATACCGTCAGATATACCGTCATAATATTCGATGGCTCGCCGATAGATGGTGAAGCATCTCGTATGCTGTATTGTTTATTATCAGATACTTATATCGCACTGTGGAGAGAAATCGGATACGCTAGCGCAGGCAAAATTATTCCCACTCGATCGTACCGGGGGGTTTTGAGGTGATGTCATAGGTCACCCGGTTGATCCCCGGCACTTCGTTGATGATGCGGGTCGCGGTTTCGCCAAGGAAATCATGGCTGAAGGGGTAATAGTCAGCCGTCATACCGTCCACAGATGTCACGGCGCGCAACGCACAGGCGAAATCATAGGTGCGCCCATCGCCCATCACGCCCACGGTGCGCACCGGCAGAATGGCGACGAAAGCTTGCCAGATGTCATCATAAAGCCCGTGTTTGCGGATCTGGTCGATATAGACCGCGTCTGCCTCGCGCAGGATGTCCAGTTTGGCGCGGGTAATTTCACCGGGACAACGGATCGCAAGGCCTGGGCCGGGAAACGGGTGGCGTCCGATAAAGCTGGGCGGCAGGCCCAGTTCACGACCGAGGGCGCGGACCTCATCCTTGAACAATTCACGCAGGGGTTCGACCAGTTGCATGTTCATCCGATCAGGCAGGCCGCCGACGTTGTGGTGCGATTTGATCGTGACCGATGGGCCGCCCGAAAAGCTGACGCTTTCGATGACATCAGGGTACAGCGTGCCTTGCGCCAGAAAATCAGCGCCACCAATGGCTTTGGCATGTTTTTCAAAGACTTCGATGAACAATCCACCGATGATTTTGCGCTTGGTTTCGGGGTCTGAGACGCCTTCCAACTTGCCCAGAAACAAATCCGATTCGTCGGCGTGGATCAGTGGCAGATTGTAATGCTCGCGGAACATGCCAACGACCTGGTCGCTTTCGCCTTTGCGCATCAGTCCGTGATCCACATAGACGCAGGTCAGCTGATCGCCAATCGCCTCGTGGATCAGCACGGCGGCGACCGAACTGTCGACGCCGCCGGACAACGCGCAGATTACCTTGCCGTCGCCCACCTGTTCGCGAATGCGCGCAATCGCCTCTTCGCGGTAGGCACCCATGGTC
>JBAUHN010000143.1:0-2654 GCA_049680295.1 Sulfitobacter sp. | reverse complement strand
GATATGCCCAACAGCAGAGGAAGAATACCGATAAAGATCAGTGCCATAATGCTGTTGGGTTCGGGCGCGCCCCAGGGCAGGAAGCCATAGAAGTTATAAATTGAGGTCGGGTCAGGTGCTGAAAGATCCTGAAACACGCCAAAGAAAGGGGCGTGGCGCAGTTCGATCGTGACAAAGATCACCTTGTAGAGCGAGAAGAAGATCGGGATTTGCAGCAGGATCGGCAGACAGCCAGCGGCGGGGTTCACTTTATTCTTCTTATAAAGCTCCATCATGCCTTGCTGCATTTTCTGACGGTCATCGCCCGCTTTTTCCTTCAGTTTTTCCATCTCTGGTTGAAGCTCTTTCATCTTGGCCATTGAGACATAGGATTTATAGGCCAATGGGAACAGGATTGCCTTGATAATCAGGGTCAGACCAATGATCGCCCAGCCCATGTTGCCAATCAGTTTGTTCAATTCATGCAGCAGCCAAAAGATTGGCTTGGTCAGGAAAAAGAACCATCCCCAGTCAATACTGTCGAGGAATTTGGGAACGCCTGCGCTTTCGTATTCACGCAGGATTTCCCATTCTTTGGCACCCGCGAAAAGCTGTGTGGTCACCTGCGATGTGGCACCCGCCGCGATGGTTTGTGTGGGCAAACGGGTGACTGCGCGAAAGACATCCGCGCGTGCGTCATAGGTCAGGGCCTGATCAAAGGTCTGGCCGGTGCTGGGGATCAGGATGGCCTGCCAAAAATGGTCGGTAAAGCCGATCCAGCCCTCGGTGACACCCTCTTGGACAATCGCCTGACGGCCCCATGTCGCGTTGACTTCGGCATCGGCGATATCGTCCCAGTCGGTTTCGCTCAATTCGCCGTTGGCAATCGCAACCGCCCCTTCGTGAAGGATGAAAAACTTCTTGAGGTCATCGGGCTGAGTATGCTGCACGATCATCCCATAAGGGGCCAACGTGACGGGCGAGTCACCGTCATTCGCAACGGTTTGTGTCAGCGAGAACATGTAGTTTTGATCAACCGAAATGGTGCGGCCAAACGTCTGGCCCTTGCCGTTGTTCCACGACAATGCGACCGGGCTGCCAACGCCCAGTGCGTCACCTGAACTAAGCGTCCATTCGGTGTCGGGGCCGGGAACCGAATTTGCATCGATGCCGGTCCCAGCAGCCCAGCCTTGCAAGGCGTAATAGGCATCTGTTGATCCCTGAGGCGACAGCATGGTGACGATCGGCGCGTCCTCGTCCAGGGTTGTGCGGTAGTCTTTGAGTTGCAGATCGTCGATCCGTCCGCCCAACAAGGAGATAGAACCCGTGAGGCGCGGCGTTTCAATCTGGACCCGCGGTGCGTTTTGCAAAGCGTCTGTGCGGGTCTGGGATGCGGATTCCATTGCGGGAGCCGCGGCACCGTCAGCGGGGGCGGCCGGCACTGCCGCACCAGTAGCCGTGTCGGCGTTTGTTTGAACCGTCTGATCAACTGGCGTTTCGACTTCGGGGGGCGGGAAAAACACAAACCATATCAGGATCACAACAAAGCTAAGGCCTGTTGCAAGGATGAGATTTTTATTCTGTTCGTCCATGGGGACCGCCACCTGAATGTCTGAAGAAAACTAGGGTGGTTCAACAGAGTGCAGCCCTAAAGGTCAAGCGGATTCGGGCATACAGATGGACTTGGCCCCGCCTTTGGGTCCGAATTGTGGGCGAGGAAATATAATCTTCCGAAGTGAAGTGCCACGCAGCCTCTCTTAACGGGTCTTGTTGTCCATGATCCGTGGTACATCTGCCAGTTTGGCACTGTGCCGGGCGATCCAGTCCAGGGTCTGCTCAAATGGCATGGGCCGGGCAATGCCGAACCCCTGGACATGGTCGCAGCCCAATTGCGCCAACAAAACATGCTCGCCAACCGTTTCGACCCCTTCGGCAAGGGTTTCGATCTGCAACCGCTCGGCCATGGTGAGGATGGCGCTGATCATGCGTTGTTGTTCCGGGTCGCGGTCGGCTTTCATCACGAAAGACCGGTCGATTTTGATCCGGCTGACGGCAAACCGTCTGATCGACGCGATAGAGGCGTGGCCGGTGCCAAAATCGTCAAGGTCTATGCGGCAACCGAGTTTGCCCAAAGCGTTAATATTGCGGGTGATCATGTCATCGGGCGCGCTTGCCACCACGGTTTCCAGAACTTCGACAGCAAGCCGTTCCGGTGTGAGGTTAAAACGGTCAAGTTCCCACTGGATTTTTTCCAGTAACTTTGGATTGTTCAGCTCTGATCCGGTGAAATTAACCCCGACCTGAGGAACGTCAACGCCCGCCCCATCCCAGGCTTTGAGGGCTGCGAAAGAATGGTAGATCATCACCTCTGCCAGGCGTTCCAACTGTCCGGCTTGTTCCACGGCGGGCAGGAATTCAGCAGGTGAGATCATACCGCGTTCGGGGTGGGTCCAGCGGGCCAGCGCCTCGAATCCGGTGATCTGGCCGGTATCAGTTGAAATCTGCGGTTGAAACCAAGGCTGAATCTGACCACCGTTAAGCGCTTGAACGACTTCCTCGCATAGTTCCGTGCGCGTTTGCATGTCACGGCGCATCTGATCGGAGAAGGCCCTGATCGCCGCCGGGCCACGCTGGCGTGCTTCATTCAGGGCCAAGGTAGCGGCCTTAAGCCAGTC
>JBAUHN010000142.1:0-24080 GCA_049680295.1 Sulfitobacter sp. | reverse complement strand
GCCAAGGTGTACATATTGACCGAAGGCTTGTCCGCTGAGGCAGGTTTTTTTGTTTTCCCGCCTGCCCCCTTGTGCGCATCTGCCAAAAGGGCCGCGACCGCATCGTCCATCGCTTCGGCGTTCTGGTCTGTGTCGACTTCGCCCAGGTCCTGTTGCTGTGGCAATTCATCCCAGCCATATTGCGCGTCCAGCGTGTAAGGCACTTCCACTACGCGCCATTCATCAATGGAGCCTGTCGGGCAAACCGAAATGCAATCCATGCAAAAATTGCAAATGTCAGCATTCACAACGACGTTGTTGTCGTCATGTTCAATGGCACCATTTGGGCAAGTCATTTCGCAGGTATGACAGCGAATGCAGATTTCCGGATCAATCAGATGTTGTTTGACGGGCGTGTTCATCTCAGCTCACTTTCGCGGGTTACGCCATGTGCAGTTTGACGTACTCAAAATCGCCCGGTTGATTGTTGATGCCAACCTTGGGGGCGGCGATCCAACTGGCGTATTTTCCCGGTTCAAAACAAGGCACCATCAGGGACTGAATGAAATCGCCATCTGCCTTGGTCGGCAACCAATCTTTTACGCCCTTGTCCCAAGCGTCCTGGCTGACAATATCGCCGTCAGGATTTGCCTTGATCGCCGCGAAAACGCCGATTTTTCGGTGGAACGCCTCATGTGGCAGCTTCATCTCGAACTCGACCCCTGATTTGGCAATTTGCTTGTTCCAGCGGCCAAGACCCCCGGCGGCATCGCGCACATAATCATCGCGCAGGCGCATGTTGATCGCCGTCAGTGCCGGCACTTCACGGGCGACGATTTGCCCGTCCTCGATACTGCGCACCAAATACGTGTCGTTTTGCAGCTTGTGGTCATCGTCGATACGCAATTCCATATAGCGGCCTTTGACGCCCGAGTTAAACGCGTTGGCCGCATTGGTGGACACCTCTTGACCAAACAGATCCAGCGACAGCGAATAATGCACGTTCAGTTTTTTCTGAATTGTCGGCAGATCGATCACGCCAAGATCGCGGATCTTATCAATGTCATAGGGGTCGGTGATCCCCGCCCTCTTCATCGCGTCGCAGGTTGCCTGAATGATCCGGCCAACACCGGTTTCGCCAACAAACATATGATGCGCCTCTTCGGTCAACATAAACCGGCAGGTCCGCGACAAAGGATCAAATCCCGACTGCGCAAGGCTTTCAAGCTGCATTTTACCATCGCGATCGGTGAAATAGGTGAACATGAAAAACGACAGCCAATCGGGCGTTTCTTCATTGAACGCGCCCAACATCCTTGGTGCCTCTTCCGAACCAGAAGACCGGACCAACAGATCATCCGCTTCTTCGCGGCCATCGCGGCCAAAGTATTTTTGCAGCAGATAGACCATCGCCCACAGATGACGCCCTTCCTCGACATTGACCTGAAAGAGATTGCGCATGTCGTACAGCGATGGCGCTGTCAGCCCAAGGAAACGCTGTTGTTCGACCGACCCCGGTTCAGTGTCGCCCTGGATCACGATCAGACGTTTGAGCATGTTGCGGTATTCGCCCGGCACTTCCTGCCAAGCCAGATCACCTGCGTGTTCACCCATCGGGATACGGCGGTCTTCGACCTGCGGGGCCAATAGTACACCCCAGCGGTATTCGGGCATTTTGACGTAGTCAAATTTGGCCCAGCCTTTTGGGTCCACACTGACCGCCGTGCGCAGATAGATCATGCTGTCCTGAAAATTTTGCGGGATCAGGTCATTCCACCAGTTGATATAGCCCGGATGCCATTTTTCCAGCGCCTTGAGGACTTTTTTGTCTTCGCTCAGCCCCACATTGTTGGGAATTTGCGTGTCGTAGTTCACATTGATCAAATCAAGCATGTCTTGCCTTTCCTGTGCGCCCTAGACGCGGTCCATATCGTATGCGCCACGTACCCCGGTGCCATAGCGCTGCAAGGCACCATTCTCACCAACGGCATTGGGACGGTTGAATATCCAGTTTTGCCACGCAGTAAGCCTGCCAAAAATGCGGGTTTCCATCGTTTCCGGTCCGGCAAAACGCAAATTCGCCTCCATTCCGGTCATAGCGTCCGGGCTAAAGCTGGCGCGTTCCTCGGCAAAGATGCGAATTTCGTCGTCCCAATCAATGTCATCAAGGATCATCGTCACCAACCCCAGATCGTCGGCGTCTTCCGCCTCAAGTGCAGCACCGATTTTACCTTTGATCACATCAACTTGGTCGGGTGCGCCCCAAAAACGGGTCTGCAATCGCGTAAGGCCATTGCCCATGGGATAGGGCCCAAAATTCGCATCCGTCAAAGTAATCGAGGCCAGATGGCGGTTATCGCCGTCAAATTCATCTTCCATCATGTAGCTGCGATCCACCGCAAACAGCAGTTCTGCCAGCACCCCTGCAAAGCACGATCCGTGCTCGACCAAAGCCACCATCGACCGGGATGTCACATCAATGCGCTTTAGAATACGTTTCCAATAGTGCCGCACCTCATTGGCCAGCCAGTGATCCGCGTTACCTGTCAGCAAAGCATCATAGGCAGCAACCAACGCCGGATCTCCCTGCGTGCGAAACATCAGCAATCCGGCTTGTGTTTCATTGATCCGCAAATGAAGAACTGCATCGTCTAATTCGCGCGCCAATCGCAGCAAATAGAACTGGTCGCCCTCAGCCAAAACCGCCGCCATATCCGCTGGCGCGGCATCTTTTGGGCCGTGCAATGTGATGGTCGCGCTGCGGGCCATGCGGTCCAACGACACATCGACCAAACTGTAGGCAAGCGATCCATCCTTATCGACGGTCTTGCTAAGCGGCGTCAAAGCCACCCCTGTTTCGACATCCGGTTTAGCCGAACCCGCAGCAAATTCACGCGCCCGTTGCTGAACGGTCTCATCGAATTTCGAGTTCGCAATCACCTCATCAACAAGACCCCATGCCTTCGCGCGCTTGCCTTTGACACCTTCTTCGGTTGAACAGAAAATATCGGCGCGGTCGCGGCGCAATTTGCGTTTATCCGTGACCCGCGTCAGCCCGCCCGTCCCCGGCAAAACCGCCAACAGCGGAACCTCGGGCAGCGCAACAGACGACGCGCTGTCATCGGTCAGCATGATATGGTTGCATGCCAGCGCCAATTCATAGCCGCCACCCGCACAGGCACCTTTGATGGCGGCGATATATTTCTGGCCACTGTCCACCTCGGCCGCCTCGTATGTGTTACGGGTTTCATTGGTGAACTTGCAGAAATTGACCTTGTGACTGTGCGCCGCGCCGCCCAGCATGCGAATATTGGCACCGGCACAAAAGACATTGTCCTTGCCCGACTGCATTACCACAACTTTGACTTCCGGATGTTCAAACCGCATGCGTTGGACCACATCCGCCAGTTCGATATCCACCCCCAGATCATAGGAATTCAGCTTAAGCTGATAGCCGTCAAACAGGCCCGCGTTCTCGTCCACGTCCATGATAAGCTGCGCCACCGGACCATCATAGGTGACCCGCCAGTGCTTGTATTCGGACGGGCTGGTTTGAAATTCGATGACTTTCGTCATGTTGGTTGTCCTTTTTAGCGACTATCGGGCAGTTCTTGCACTCCGGTAATGTCGAAAAATGCATTATAATTCACTTTTCTTACTGAATGCTCATCATTACATGCATCATACTTCACTTGCAACAATTCGAACCGCAGCAATTTCATCGCGTAACTGGCTGACATCGCACCCCAGAACAGTCGCCCCGCCAATAGCCGCCAGATGGGCGTCGGCGATATCACAAAGCCGGACCACAGCCTTCGGGCGCTGCATCACAAGTTTTAGCTGCGCATTGGCCAATTGAATGATCCCCTGAACCAACGCACGGGCATCCGACGGCTGCGGGCAGGCCATCCAGACAGGTTCCAGCACTTCATGGGCCTCCCAGAAATACCCCGCCGCGCGATAGAGCAACCCAGCTTGAAAAGCCGCCGATTGCGCCAGTGCATCTTCTGACATGCCTTGGCTGACAGTTGCGCGACTGTCATCAAACGCACCCTCAGGATGTCGCGTTGTGATACCGGGAACGTAGGCATGATCCGGCAACCGAATGGGTTGATCCGACATTATCCGACGGCCACCTTGACCGTTTCGATGCGTTGCAACCGTGCTACAAAATCCACCACCGAAGACAGCGTCGCCACGGGTTGGTCCACAAATGGGATGTGGCCGCAATCATCCAGAATGACCACATCAACCGGCGCATAGGAGCGTTGTTCCAACTCGGTAATTTGGTCCAGTGTTCCAAACGCATCCTGCGCGCCCTGGATCGCCAAGGTCGGAATGCGCAGATAGTCGATCACTTCAGCAACATTCCAATCGATGAATTCCGGGTCCAGCCACGGGTTGCACCAGCCATAAAAAGTAGCCTCTGGGGCGCGATGATATTTGGCCATTCGGGCCGCCAGATTGCCGGTTTGAAAGGCGGTTTTCGCCCGCGCGATTTCCTCCAGTCCGATCTTTTCGCTAAAGAAATGCGGGGCCATCAGCACCAGACCGCGAACGCGCGCGTCCCAGACACTACCGGCATAGATCGCCGCGATTGTGGCCCCGTCGCTATGCCCCAGCAACACAGCATTTCGGACGTCAAAAGCGTCCAGAACCTGCGGCAATACATCTTGTGCCTCGCGGGTCATATAATCAGTGGACCGGGGCAATTCCGCCGGATCAGACTGGCCATATCCCGCGCGTGAATAGACCAGCACACCACACCCGGTTGCAGCCGCCAGCTTTTCGGGAAAATCCCGCCACAGGGCGATGCAGCCCAAACCCTCGTGCAGCATGACGATTGTCGGTGCCTGATCCGGGCCTGGCCCGATACATTTGTAATCCAGACCTGTTTGCCCAACGCGCAGCCTGCCTGTTTCTTTCCAGATACTCATCTGACGATAACCCCCGAATTCAATGCAACATTCCTACCGTTTTGATACCTGAAATACACCGGTATTTCACAGCAATCTGTCCGACTGCGGGCTCTGCACACACGCGCCCCGCGCCTTCTCGACTCCCTCAATGAAATGATGAATGGTAAACACGAAAGCACAAGACAAAAACGGGCACCTGTGTTTGCGATACGACGCGCAGAACGCCAGTAAGGATGATACATGAAAGACCTGACACCCGACCGCGCCAGCCTGGACCTGATCGAAATCGCCAGCCGCGACGAAATCTCGGCATTGCAGTTGGAGCGGCTGAAATGGTCGCTGCGCCATGCCTATGATAACGTACCGCACTACGCCCGCAGCTTTCAGGCCGCAGGCGTGACGCCTGACGATTTTGTCACTCTTGATGACATTGCGAAGTTTCCATTTACCGTCAAAGCGGACCTGCGCGACAACTACCCTTTTGGAATGCTCGCAGTTCCCAGATCACAGATTTCGCGCATCCATGCGTCTTCGGGCACGACGGGTCAGCCCACCGTTGTCGGCTACACCGCGCAGGATATTGAAAATTGGGCAACACTGGTGGCCCGCAGCTTGCGCGCATCAGGTGTCAAGCCCGGTGATATGGTCCAGAATTCATACGGTTATGGCCTGTTTACCGGCGGTTTGGGCGCGCATTACGGCATCGAAAAACTAGGCGCGACGGTCGTGCCGATGTCGGGGGGGCAAACGGCCAAACAAGTGCAACTGATCCAGGATTTCAAACCAGACGCGATCATGGTGACGCCGTCTTACATGCTGAATATTCTGGAAGAGTTTCAACGCCAAGGGCTCGACCCTCGTGCATGTTCGTTGCAGACCGCGATCTTTGGCGCTGAACCTTGGACAAACTCAATGCGTCGCGAAATCGAGGACGCTTTCGATATGCATGCGGTTGATATCTACGGGCTGTCCGAAATAATGGGCCCCGGCGTTGCAAACGAATGCGTTGAAACCAAAGACGGACTGCACGTGTGGGAAGACCATTTTTACCCCGAGATCATAGATCCGCAAACCGGTGAAGTTGTCGGCGATGGCGAAGAAGGTGAGCTGGTGTTTACCACATTGACAAAGGAAGGACTGCCGATCATTCGCTACCGCACCCGCGATCTGACGCGCCTGTTGCCGGGGACCGCCCGCAGCATGCGGCGGATCGAAAAAATTACCGGCAGGTCTGACGACATGATCATCCTGCGCGGGGTCAATGTCTTTCCTACCCAGATCGAAGAGCAGATATTGAAAACGCCCGGTCTAAGCCCTCATTTCCAGATTGAGCTGGTTTCCAAAGGTCGGATGGACAGCATGAAAATCCATGTTGAAAGCATGCCAGATGCCGCCGACGCCGCGTCCCGCCGTGAGCAATCCGAACTGTTGCAGCGTAAGGTAAAGGCCGTTGTCGGTATCAGCTCCGACGTGATCGTCGCTGACCCCGGACAGGTCGCGCGGTCAGAGGGCAAAGCAAAACGCGTGGTCGACAACCGATCGAAAGAATAAACAGGTCCCGGGGGGGTCAGTATCCACGTCCCGGATCAACGATATTGACCAGCGTCCCACCGTTTATCCAGCGGGCAAGGTTGGACAAAAACAGATCGAATGAGGCGTCTTCCCAGCCGTCATAGACCGATGAGCAATGCGGCGAGATTATCAGGTTTTCAAGCTTCCAAAGCGGGTTGTTTTCGGGGATCGGTTCAACCTCAAACACATCCAAAGCCGCCCCTGCGATCTGACCGCTTTTCAGCGCGCGAATGACGGATATCTGATCGACAATGCCCCCGCGCGACACATCGGCAAGAATGACGCCGGGTTTCATGGCATTGATCTGTGCCGCACCAATTAACCCGCGCGTCGCAGGGGTCAGTGGCGTCGAGACCGCGATGAAATCAGCGTGGGGCAAAATCTGCTGAAGGTCCTCAGATGGCCAGACTTCGTCAATCATCGGCATGGCGCGCGGGCGCGCCCGTGTGCCGATCACATACATCCCAAAGGCACGGGCCCGCGCCGCGATTGCGCAGCCGGTGTGTCCCAGTCCCACAATAAGAAGTGTGCGGCCTTTCAGGGACCTGACCGTGCGTGCAGCCCATTTTTTGTCCCGCTTGTCCCGCTGCAACCCCGGCACATCCAGCGTGAAGTGCAAAAACCCGCCCAAGACATATTCCGCCATCATATCTGCCGCGACCCCGGCGGCGTTTGTTACTGTCACCCGGCTTGGATCCCATGTTCCAAAATGATCCGTTCCCGCCCCGCCATTGGCGATCCAGACTGGTCCTCCCGTTGCGAAAAGCGCGTCTTTTGGAAACCCTGCCGTGCCGTCAAACCGAACGGAGTACACAATATCAGGACGGCAATCGGCGATCACCTGTGGCAGATCGGCATAGGTATTGCATTCAAATATTGTAGCGTTTGGGGCCGCTGCATGCAATTTATGCGCAAGCGCGGTGGTTTCAGCATTGTGCAACAAAATTCGGGGCGCATCAGACATTCGACGCCGCCAATTTGAGTTCAAACATCACAAAATGGAACCTCATGAATGCGCCCTTTCCAACAACTGGCCGTAACCTTCAATCTGAGATTCTAAGCCGATCAATCGCAGCGCCTGAAACATCATCGCCTGATTAGAGCTGATGACCGGCTTGCCAATCGCCGCTTCCAGCCGGGCCAAAACCTCAACGCTGCGCATATCGGTGCACGACAGGACCAACGCCTGCGCATCGGGCCGGTCCGCCTTTAGCCCAAGGTCGAACACCGCATCCGGCGACAACGCGCCTTGGCCATCGTTGCCAAGGATTTCGGTGACCTCCGACCTTGCCACAGTCTCGACGCCCTTATCAGCCAGAAAATCAACGGCCAAATCGTTGATGGCCGGGACGTAAGGCGATGCAAAACCGATCCGCGTCACGCCAAGGGCGGACAAGGCACAAACCAATGCGCCGGCGGCCGTCACCGTTTCAGCACCGCTGCTTTTTTTGATCCGGTCGGACAATGCGCGGTCAAATGCCGGCCCATGTGTCAATGTCGCCGACGTGCAGCCGTATAAAATAACGTCTGGTTGCACCCCTGACAAAAGCTGCAAAGGTTCATCCAACCCTGCCGATCCCAGCCCCTGCATCTGTTTTTCATCCGGGATTTCATCTGCATCATAGCCGCCCATCCGTGTGAAATGCAGCGAAACCCCAGCGGGTCGCAACGTCGTCATATCGGGCTCAATGTTGGAATTGGTGAAAGGCACCAAAATGCCAAACCGGGCGCGTCCGCGTGAAAGGTTCATTCAGAATATTCCTTTTTCCAGTGCAACAGACCAGTCACAGCAACCTGGTTTGCAGCATCGGGTCCAATCGTCATACGCAAGGCCTGAGGCAAGCCCGCGCCGGTTTGTGGCCGCAAGAATATGCCCTTGGCCTTAAGTGCCGCAAACGCATCACCTGCTGCTTTTTCGTGTGCCATATCTATCAAAACAAAGTTGGTAAAACTGTGCAAAACATCGAACCCTCCCTGTCGCAACGATGTGGTAACGTCTGTGCGCAGCGCAGTGGTAAGGGCGCAGGTTTCCCGCATATAGCTTTGATCCTTGATCGCGGCCACGGCAGCTGCTTGCGATACCGATGCCACGTTGTTTGGGTTCATCACCTTTCGCAGTTCGCGCCCAACCTCTGGCGGGAACAACCCCCAGCCTGTGCGAAACCCTGCCATTCCGTAAGCTTTGGAAAACGTGCGCAGAATGGCAGTGTTGCCTGCCGCGACCATGTCAAAACATGTCTCTCCGGCCGTATCGGAAAATTCGCCATAGGCTTCGTCAATCACCAGCAAAATATCTGATCTCAGGGCGCCGCGCAGGCGTTGCAGTTCCGATTTGGGAATGTGCGTCCCCGTCGGATTACCGGGGTTAGCGATAAAAACGACGCCGGTATCTGGCCGAACCGCGTCGATCATCCTGTCAACACTGACCGTCATCCGATCTTCCGGCGCCGTGTCAAAACGGGCATTTGCCAACCGCGTCGCAACCGAGAAAAACGGATAGGCATGGGCCGGGGCCAGCACCGACCGGTTTGACCCGGAAAAGACGCGAGCGATACAGCCGATCAAGTCGAGTGATCCGTTGCCACACAATATTCCTGATGCAGGAATGCCGTGAAGGTCACCCAGAACTGCGCGCAATTCCGTCCATTCCGGATCGGGATAAAGCGCGCCGGCCGACGCGGCATCGTGTGCTGCGCAAACTGCGGCAGGGCTTGGCGGGCGAAAACACTCGTTTTGCGATAGTGATATTAGCGGCACTCCATCCGGCACGGTCAACTCGGCCAGTGCGTAGGGTGCCATCTGCGCGATGTGCTTACGCGCGACAGTCATGTTTTGGCTCCGTAGTGCGATTTGGCCGCGTCGCAACTGACCAGACCTGCTGTGACGTCCCGCGCCAAGGCATTAGGATCGCGGTCTTGCGGCACCCCAAACCCACCGCCGCCCGGCGTTTCAAAAATCAGAGTATCGCCGGCTTTGATGCGAAATTCGCCCTTGCTGGGCAGATCAGGGCCGCCTTCACCAATCCGGATGCGACCCGCCGCCCCATTTTGACCGCCGTGCCGCCCCCTGGCCGGATTTAGAACCCGCTCGACCGATAAAAACAGCAAAAAATCCTGCGCGTTCGACGCCCCTACTTCGATGCGCTGCCCCAATCCGCCACGCATCCGCCCCGCGCCACCGGAATCGAGTCGCAATTCGCGACGATGAAAAAGAATGGGGGCGACCGCTTCGGTGGTCTCGACCTGACTGCCCCAAACGCCACTGGGAAACGCCGTCGCAGACAGCCCGTCGAGGGCAGGTCGCGCGCCGGTGCCACCGTTAAAGACCAGCTCCAACGCGAACTCCGTTCCGCCGTTTTCAGCAGCACCCGCAACATGGCGCAGTGGCAGGTCATACATGCATGATGCGCCCTCGGCCGGGACAACGTCGGGCAACGCCTGCGACAAGCAACCATAGACCAGATCCGGGGTCATTTGCCCCAACGTGTGCCGCATTGCCACCGGTGCGGGCGGTTGGGCGTTCAATATGCACCCCTTTGGCGCAGTCACGACAAACGGCTCAAGCGAGCCAGCATTGTTGGGAATATCCGGCCCAATGATACACCGAAGCGCAAAGACCGAATAGGCAGTGGCATAATTCAAAGGCACGTTGATCCCTTTGTGAATGCAGCCAGCCGTCCCTGCGAAATCCAAGGCCACATGATCGTCAGCAATTGTCAAAGCGGCGTGCAAATCAATTTCCGCGTCATAACCGTCAACCGTCAGCACATTTGTCCAGGTTCCTTTTGGCAGCGCAGCAATCGCATCAACTGTACCCTGTCTGGATGTCTCAATGATGTAATCTGCAAGCGCATCCAATTCTTCAATGTCAAAGTCGTCCATCATTTGCAGCAATCGCCTGGCACCGGTTTCGCAACAGGCAATAAGCGCATAAATGTCGCCTTCGTTGGCAATCGCCTCGCGCGAGTTGGCTTTGACAATGTCCAGCAATAACGCGTTGATCTCGCCCTCAAGGACCAGTTTGCACGGGGGGATCAACAGCCCTTCGTCGAAAATGTCAGAACCTTCGGGACCCATGCCCAACCCGCCCAGATCCACCAGATGCGACGTGCAGGCGGTAAAGCCAATCACGCGGCCTTTGCGAAAGACCGGCATCATCAGCAAAAAATCATTCAGATGACCCGATGCGATCCAGGGATCATTTGTCATATAGATATCGCCTGGTCGCATGTCACCCATGGCAAACCTTGCACGCAAGGTTTTGACGGCTTCGGCCATCGTATTGATATGTCCCGGCGTGCCTGTCACAGCCTGCGCCAGCATACGGCCCCGAACGTCGAATATCCCTGCCGAGATATCGCCGCATTCGCGCACAATCGGGCTAAAGGCTGCGCGGATCAGGGCCTGTCCCTGTTCTTCGACCACAGCCAGAAGACGGTTCCACATCACCTGCGCCCGCGTTTTGGAAAGGGTCATTGTACTGTCTCCTTGTCGCGGGTCATCCATATGTTTCCAAACCCGTCAATTTCAGCGCCAAAATCTGCGCTGACATATGTGGTTGTCTGCGGCTCCGTGATCAGAGCGGGGCCATGCAGCGTGTCACCTGCCACCAGCTGGGAACGCTCAAATACACCCGCCGAACATGTCAGGCCACTGATATCACATATGACCTTGCGCGTCGTTTGCGGCACTGCCGCTTGTCGTGTCGAAATCGCTGGACACCGCGACGGTGCGGGCGCGATTGAGGCGACCGACAATCCCCAGTTCAGCACTTCGATGGTCATTCCCGGAACCGTTCGGCTGAATTGCTGCGCGTATTCGGCTTCGAACGCCGAGCACAACAAATCAACGTCGGACGGCTGCAAAGCCCGGTTTGGCAATTCGATTTCGATCTCATGGCCTTGCCCGTGATAGCGCATAAAGGCCGCACGGCGTTGGTTGAGGTCACCGCTCGGTTCGCCCGCACGCACCACGGCTTGTGCCTCAGTGATCATGTTGTTGAAAAACGCATTGATGCCGTCAATGTCGAGCGCGCTAAGTGTTGCATAGCGGGATCGGATGATTTCAAAAGACACAGGCGCATATAAAAACCCGACGGCTGACCCGACCCCCGGATCACGCGGGACAAGAATGCGCTGCACTTCGCTGCGGCGCGCCACGCGGGTTGCGTGCAAGGGACCATTGCCGCCAAAGGCAATCATCAGCCGCCTGCCAAGGTCTTTGCCAGATTCAACAGCATGCATGCGCCCTGCACTGGCCATGCTTTCATCCACGGTTTCGCCAATTGCAAATGCTGTGGCACTCTCATCAAGATCCAGTGCATGACCGGCATGGCGCAGCAACGCGTCCTCAGCTGCGCCCTTGTCTATCTGCAACCGTCCTTCGGCGAACCGCCCTTTGGCGATGTAGCCCTGCACGACATCCGCATCCGTGACCGTGGGCAGGGTGCCGCCTTTCCCAAACGCCGCAGGTCCCGGATCAGCGCCGGCACTTTTGGGACCAACAGACAGACGGCCAAGTCGGTCAACCCCGGCGATTGATCCGCCACCCGCGCCTATCTCAATCATCTCGATCACGGGGATACGGATTGGCATGCCGGAGCCTTTGATGAACCGCGCCGCACGGGCGATTTCAAATTTGCGCGCTGTTTGCGGGCGAAAATTGTCGATCAGGCACAATTTGGCGGTAGTGCCGCCCATGTCAAAAGACAGCACATCCGTCTCAGCGATTTCCCGGGCTATGCGCGCTGCCAATATTGCACCGCCCGCGGGTCCGGATTCGACCAGTCGGATCGGCAAACGCGCCGCCGTTTCAACCGTTGTCATCCCGCCACCCGCCGTCATCATCAAGATCGGACAGCTTAAGCCCTTGGCCATAAAACGGGATTGAAAATCGGCTAGATAGCCCGCCATAAGCGGCTGAATATAGGCGTTGGCGATTGTGGTGCACAGCCTGTCAAATTCACGCGCTTCGGGGCTGACCTCATGACTGAGCGAGATTAACAGATCGGGTAATTCCCTTTGCAACAGCGCGCCAAGGTTCACCTCATGCACCGGATTTGCATAAGAATGCAGCAGACAGATCGCTGCGGCTTCAACTTCACTGCGCTTTAACGCTTCGGCCAGCGCGGCAACGGCCGATGTGTCCAATGGCTCAATTTCGCGACCGCTTGCGTCCATGCGCCCGCCAACCGTGAAAGCGCGCGCACGTGGCACAATCAAATCTGGCTTTTCGAGATTGATCGCATATTGGCTGTAGCGGCGTTCGTAACCGATATCGAGAATGTCGCGAAACCCTTGCGTCGTGATGGTTGCGACCCGGGCACCCCGTCTTTCGATCAGGGCATTTGTCGCCAACGTAGTGCCGTGGACCATCCCGGCAATCTGGCCCCAGCCCACGCCCGCCAATTCCAGAACATGCTGCGCGCCCTCCATTGCCCCGGTCGCCGGTGCCTGCGAGGTTGTCGGTGTTTTGGTGGTTGTCAGCATACCGGACGCGCCGTCCAACAGCACGGTGTCTGTAAACGTGCCGCCAATATCAATTGCCAAACGCAAACGCGATGCATTGCTCATGTTGGTGATCTTTTTCGTATTGATTTCAGAAAGCCCGCAGGCCAGCCAGCGTCGTAAGTGATGTCGCCGTGATGGTTAGACCACAAGATCGCAGCCAGTGGCCCGACGTGTCTGTGCACTTTGTGGAATGATCGCCATGATGCCATGGTCCCGTCGGTTTCTGATCTGTCGATAGTGCAAGCCCCCTGCGCGCGCCGTCAACAGGTTTTTCGCCCGACGCCTGAAAAACAACCAACATGCGGACGGTGGGGAAATGCGACCTGCAACAAGGGCGGCTCACGTCGCCGTTTTGACATTTGACAAACCCGTTTCAATTGGGGCATTTGGAAACAGCCGCTTTGCGAAATTGATGAAAGCCGAGAACCTCCCGTGGCAGCGATTGTCTTGGCATATCCACAAATTCATTGGCCCAGTTGGCACGGGCAGCGCGTGTGAGGCCCTTAGTAGCAACCTTTGCGATTGCATTGATCGGGGTGGGGTGTTTCAGATTACTATCCCTGCCGTTACCGTGGTTGCTGGGCCCCATTGGGTCATGCCTGATTGCGGCACTATTCGGAGTGCCGATGCGGGGCATCAAATCTGTCAACGACGGGATGCGCACCATTCTTGGGGTCGCTGTGGGGGCCACATTCACACCTGTCGTTCTGTCGTCGATGTTGGGTATGTGGCCGACATTATTGCTGATCCCGCTAATGGTCGGTTGCATCGGGGCCTTGGGCGTCCCGTATTTTCGCCGGATCTGGGGGTATGATTTCGCGACGGCCTATTATGCAACAATGCCCGGCGGCTTACAGGATATGTTGGTTTTTGGCGAAGAGGCTGGCGCGAATGTCCGAACCTTGTCGCTGATCCATGCGACGCGCGTCTTGGTTATCGTTGTTGCCCTTCCTGTTTTGCTGACGGCCATTTGGTCCGCCGATATGTCCAATCCACCCGGTGCGCCTGCCGCAACGATTGAACAGTCGCAGTTGGCCATCATGGTCATCTGTGCCTTTGCGGGATGGAAAGCTGCGCAAGCGATCGGCATGTTTGGCGCATCCATTCTGGGTCCGATGATCCTTGCCGCAGCAGCCGCACTTGCAGGGCTGTTGCAACACCGCCCACCGGCCGAGGCGATCTGGATGGCGCAGTTCTTTATCGGCATGTCGGTTGGCATAAAATATGCAGGGATCACCCTGGCCGAGGTTCGCCGTGATGTCGCGGCTGGTTTTGGGTTTTGCGGCATTCTGATCGTGCTGACGGTGATATTCACCGAGACAATTTATGCTGCAGGACTGGCCCCGCCACTAGAGGCATTGCTTGCCTTC
The DNA here is from genome assembly GCA_049680295.1 of Sulfitobacter sp. Taxonomy (GTDB): domain Bacteria; phylum Pseudomonadota; class Alphaproteobacteria; order Rhodobacterales; family Rhodobacteraceae; genus JBAUHN01. Next base: position 9,732 of record JBAUHN010000142.1, on the reverse strand, counting down.
GCGCCGGGCGGTCAGGCCGAACTTACGATATTGGCGCTGATCGTCGGTGCGGACATGGCCTTTGTGGTGGCGCACCACGTGTTTCGTATTTTGTTGGTGATATTGGGTGCGCCCTTGTTTGCGCGTCTATTCAGCGACGATCCATCATCACAAGGGTGATCGCGAAAAAGTATCACCCCCCATTCCCGGTGCTATCCGACCATCATTCTACAAAGGCCCCAATTCCGCCAGCTCACGCGCCCAAGGCGGGTTCGCACCTGACCGCGACACGGTGACAGAGGCGACCCGCGCACCCAACGACAAGGCATCCGCCATCGCCGCCTTTGAAATATTGGCAATGCCCGTTTTGCTAAGCACGTTTGCTGCGGACAATCCGGCAAGGACGCCTGCATTGAACGTATCACCGGCACCGACCGTATCCACCACTTCGGTTTTGCGCGCAGACACGTCAACAGATTCCGCATCCCCAAAAAACGCGCTGGCGCCTTCGCTGCCCCGTGTCAGCACGACCACTTTTGGCCCTTTTTGCTTTAGACTACTGGCCTTTTCGGCCAAGGATGCGGTGCCGGGAACGATCCAGTTCAGATCCTCATCAGACACTTTCAAAATATCGCAGATCGCAATGATTGCATCCAGCCGGGCGCGGTAGCCGTCCTCATCCTTGATAAAACTTTGCCGGATGTTCGGGTCTACCATCACCACTTTGTCCTGCGAGGCCCGTCTTGCCAGCGTCAGGTAAAAGTCGCCGCAGGGTTCAACGATCAGGCTGATGCCGCCAAAGTACATTGCACTGACCGCCTTTGGGATCGCTGACTGCTGGTCGTTGGTCAGCATGCGACCGGCGGTGTTTTCATCATAAAAATGATAGCGCGCATGGCCATCATTCAGTTCGACAAATGCCAAAGTGGTGGGCAAATCGCTGTAGATGGACAGACTGGAATTGACACCGCTTTCGGCCAATGCGGTCTGGATGACGCCGCCAAAAAGGTCGGTGGACAGACCTGACAGGAACCCGGCCTCCAGCCCCAGACGCCCCAGCGCGATGGATGTGTTGAATATAGCACCGCCTGCATGCGGAACATAGCCCGCTTTGCCCTGTTCATCGACACAAGGCAGCATGTCGATCAAAGCTTCACCGCAACACAAGATCATGGCAGTCCCTTCGCAAATTTGCGGAAAATTCAGTTCCGGCGCACAAATCGCCACGATGCCGGACAAAGTTTATCCGCCGGTATTTTGACTGTCAACGATCCGTTGTTAGCGTTAACTTCTATTCCAGACCCAAGGTCTTTACAAATGCAACGAACGTAGCAACCGCCTGGGGATCAGGTTCTTGTCCGGAAAATCCTCGGATATAGGGTGTCAGCCGCGCCATGCGGGCATCCACCGGTTCGCGCACTTCCAGCGCGTGATATCCAAGCTGCATGAAATACACGATGCGTGCCCGTGCATCCGCGTCAGGCCCGTCATATCCAAACCGTTCAAACATTGCCGTGACCGCCGCAATACGGTCGCGGTCTGCGTCGTCAACACGGGCCAACACGCGCGCATCGCGTCGCGACCATTCGCGCACGGCAAAATCCAGTCCGGCATCAAAGCGGCGCAAGTCGACGAAACAGCGAAAAAAGTTACACAAAGCCTGGGTTATGTTTGCCGCTGGCATTGCGCAATGGTCGGTGATTGTCGCCGTGTTACGCGCCGACCATTCGACCAACAATGCATCCAGCAATGCCGCGTGATTTTCAAAATACCAATAGAAACTGGAACGAGACACCTTCAGGCGACCACTGAGCGTCAAGACTTTAACCTCGGCAACGCCGTCCGTTACCAAGACATCCCGCGCGATGTTCAGCCAATCATCGCGCGTGACCTTCGCATGTCCGACTAACGGGTCTTTGTCTGGGTTGTCGCGATCCAGAACGGGTGTGTGGCGCAGGCTCATCTGTCAGCTTTCTGGCGGTGCGCCGCCCGCAAGCGAACGCTTTTCTATATAAGCCCGCAGGCCGTCCACGCGATCTACATCCAGATCAGGGCGCTTGTCAGCCGCCAATATGCCTTTCCAAACTTCTGTCGCGCGGGCAGAGGCGTCTTTGGACCCACGGTCCGTCCATGTGCCGAAATTCGCGTAATCATGCACAACGGGTTCATAAAATTCGGTGTTGTACCGCGCCATTGTCTGAGCGGTCGCAAAGAAATGGCCGCTTGGGTCAACTTCGCTTAACGCGTCATAGCCGATCTCATCTGGTCCGGCTTTTCCTCCTGCACATAGCTCTGCCACCATATTCAGCACCTCAGCATCTGTGACCAGTTTTTCATATGAAACGGTCAACCCGCCTTCGATCCAACCGGCAGAATGAATGACCACTGTCGCGCCCGCCATCAGACAGCCCCATAGTCCGAACTGGTTTTCATTGGCGGCCTGCACATCGTTCAGGTTTGAGGCAGACCCCGCCGCCGACCGCCAGGGCAGCCCCAACATCCGCGCCAGTTGACCTGCGGCCAGTGACGCCTGAAAATGCGACGGCGTGCCAAAAGCCGGCGCCCCCGACCGCATATCAACATTCGAGGTAAAAGTGCCGTAGCATACAGGCGCACCCGGCCGGATCAATTGTGTCAGGGTGATTGCGGCCAATGCTTCGGCATGGCTAAGGGTGATGGCCCCGGCGACGGTTATCGGTGCCATCGCCCCCATCAGCGTGAACGGCGTGACGATTGACACCTGCCCGGCCCTGGCAAAATCAATCAACCCCTGCGCCATCGGGATATCCAACGTGCGCGGACTGTTGGTGTTGATAATCGTGTAGCAATGCGGATTGGCGGCGAATTCATCGTCCGAAACACCCCGAAAATCCTGCAACATTTCAAAGCTTTCGGTCACCTGCGGCGTGCCGCGCGAAAACACGAAAGGGAACTTTTGGCTCAGCGTCAATTGGGCCTCTAACGTAAAGTAATGCCGGATATGCGTTGGAATGTCCTGCGGCTCAATCAAAGGCGGCAGCATCGAAAAGACATCAAAATGATCCGTCAGTTGTACCAATTCGCGAAAATCCGTACCCCGTCCCGGCCTGCGCCGGCGTTCCAGATCGGTCGCATGAGGTGCGCCGGCACCGGGTTGAAAATTCAGGCTGCCCAGTTCCAGCAGGATATCCTTGTCGCGGATACCGCCCCGGCCGGTGATTGATTTAGGTGCCGTTTTGACAGCGGCATTTACGATTTCGCGGCCGATATAGACCATCTGCGTGGCCTCATCGACGCGCGCGCCTGCGACTGCAAAAGTGCTGCGTGCCTCGGCCAACAACACTTTGACGCCCAGGTCCTCAAGCAATCGCAATGAGGTTTCGTGCATGTCCCCTATTTGGTCGGACGAAAACACATCCATCGGTGGGAACGGATTTTTCAGCCTGTGGTAGTCCACCTGCCGTGACGAAGGTGCCGGCGTGCCCCGCCGCCTGTTTGTCCGGCGTCCCTTGGGTGCGTCTTCCGCCACCCGCCGCTAACCTCTCATCGCTTTGCCGAACGGATCATAAGGGGACGCGTCAATTACTTTTGCAGACCGCTCAACACCGACGATGTGGACCGTCAGTTCAGACCCGACAGCTGCGGCATCGCGGTCCACCATCGCCATAGCCAGCGATTTTCCCAGCGTGTGGCCATATCCGCCTGAAGTCACAAAGCCGACCATTTTGCCGCCCTTCCAGATCGGTTCATACCCGCTGGCGTCTGCATCCTGGGCGTCGACCTCAATCGGCACAACGATTTGATCCGGCCCCGACCCATCACGCTCTGCCAAAGCCGCATCACGGCCAATAAAGTCGCCCTTGGTCCAGTCAATCCAGCGATCCATCCCGGTTTGCGCCGCTGTATAGGCTTGGGTGAACTCGGCGCTCCAGATGCCAAAGCTTTTTTCCAGACGCAGGCTCAGCAAGGCATTGAAACCGGTCTCTCGCAGCCCGAGATCTTGCCCCGCCTCGACTAGGAGCTGTCTGAGACCTGCGTGTTCTGACGCCGCGCAGTGGATTTCATAGCCAAGCTCCCCCGCCACCGACAGCCGCCCAACTTTGGCCCGGATCAACCCGACGTCAAATTCACCGCAGCCCATAAAGGGCAGGTCTGCTATTGGACCATCTGTCAATTTTTCAAGCAATTTTCGGCTGTTAGGGCCGGACAGGCTAAATCCAACGGTTGCATCTGATCTGTCATTCAGCGTGACATTGCCGTCCATGTGATCATGGAACCAGCGCATGTGCCAGTCGCGCAAGTAATAGCTGCCCATGACCCACCAGGTTCCATCCCCCCAATTGAAAACGGTCAAGTCACCTTTCATCTTACCTTCAGAAGACAGCATCGGCGCCAAGCGGGCGCGGCCTGCTGCGGGCAATTTCGATGCCATTATTCTGTTCAACCAGCGTTCTGCTCCGGCGCCTGACACCTCGAACCGAGAGAACCCCGAGATGTCCAGCAGCCCCACTGTTTCGCGGGCCGCCTTGCATTCTTTGGCGACGATATCAAACGCATTGGAGCGCTTGAGAGATGGCGTTTCTTCAAACCCGTCTGGTGCAAAGTACAACGGAACCTCCAGCCCATAGCTGGCGCCCCAACGGCACCCCGCCGCCGTCATGTCCGAATAGGCAGGCGACATCTTGAGCGGTCGACCTGCGGGCAATTGTTCGTTCGGATAGGTCATCACAAAGCGGCGCGTGTAGAACTGCCCGGTGGTTTCCTTGATGAAGCGTTTGTTCTGCGCGTAGTCCCCGTAACGCGCAACATCCATCCCGAAAACATCCGCCTCAGGTTCGCCGTGGATCATCCATTCGGCCAGTGATTTGCCAACACCGCCGCCCTGCAAGAACCCGGCCATCACCGCACAGGCACACCAATACCCCGGCTTGCCACGCACCGGACCAACCAAAGGATTGCCGTCGGGGGAAAAGGTAAACGCGCCGTTGACCCATGTTTTGACGCCGACCTCTTGTAGGGCCGGATAGCGTTCAAACCCCAAGATCAGCTCGCGCTCAATTCGGTCGGTGTCTTCTTGTTGCAGCTCGAATCCGTATTCCCACGGTGCGCCGTCCATCATCCAGTGTTGGTGATCAACCTCGTAAATTCCCAGCAGGATCCCCTTTTGATCCTGCCGCATATAGGTGAACCCTTCGAGGTCCACAGTCATCGGCACCTCAAAGTCGATCTCTTCCAATCCGGGGATCGTGTCTGAAATTAGGTAGTGGTGGTTCAGCGGTGAGACCGGCAATTCGATGCCAGCCATACGTCCAACCTGCTTGGCCCACAGGCCTGCGGCGTTGACCACATGTTCGCAGGTGATCGTGCCTTTTTCGGTAACAACCTGCCAGCCATCTGCGGTTTGGTTGAGCTCCAGCACCCGGTTGTGTTCAATAATTTCAGCGCCACGTTTCTTGGCAGCCCCGGCATAAGCGTGAACGGTGCCCGTTGTGTCAACATAGCCTTCGCGGTCTGCCCACATGCCGCCCAAAATGCCGTCCGTCGACATGATTGGGCATAATTCGCCTGCTTCTTCGGGCGTAATCAGGCGACAATCATCAATCCCGATGGATTGAAACGTGCGGTATGTGGATTGCAGCCATTCCCACCGGTCAGGTGTGCCGGCAAGGGTAATGCCCCCGGTCATGTGCATGCCAACCGACTGACCGGATTCCTTTTCAATCTCGGACAGCAAATCAATGGTATAAGCCTGTAGCCCTGCGATATTCGGATCAGCGTTCAGTGCGTGAATGCCACCTGCTGCGTGCCAGCTTGATCCCGCCGTCAGCACGGATCGTTCAACCAGACAGACATCGCTCCAGCCAAATTTGGCCAAGTGATAAAGCACCGATGCCCCCACAACACCGCCCCCGATGACTACGACCCGGTAGTGACTTTTCATGGCTTGACCTCCTGAATGACCGCTCTGAACACCTCTGTCCAATACTCTGCGCATCTCTGGACATATGTGTCCAGCAAAATCCACTGGCGCCTGAAAAATGGTTTTTGCGATTGCCCGATGCCTTAGCCAAGGACCGACCGATGCGACGCGCAATCTTTGGCGGTCGCTTGACATCGTGCAGCAAGACGGGTCGAGTTGAGGTGCAGCCGACCACCACTTTCTACGCTAACACTGCGTGCAGGGCAGTTGGTCGGACAACACAATTTGCGCGCAAAGCGTAATTGTCTGGGAGGGCATTCATGACAACGATTTTCAAAACGACCTGCGCCACTTTGGTTGGCAGTTTCATGGCAAGCGGGGCTTTTGCTGACGGCCACGCGCAGGCGTGGGATATGCCGATGGCTTATGCCGCCACGAATTTTCACTCTGAACACGGTGTGGTTTTTGCCGACAAGGTGCGCGAATATACCGACGGTGCCATCGACATCACCGTGCACGCAGGTGGATCACTGTTTGGCGGTGGCGACATCAAGCGGGCCATTCAAACCGGTCAGGTGCCCATCGGCGAACGGTTCATGTCTGCACATGCCAACGAAGCCCCGCTGCTGGGCTGGGACAACCTGCCGTTTATCGCGACCAGCTATGAAGACAACGAACGACTTTGGCAGGCCGCACGTGACACGGTGAATGCACAACTGGCGGACCTGAATTTGGTGGCGCTTTACACATGCCCATGGCCGGGTCAGGGTTTCTATTTCAACAAAGAAGTGGCGTCTTCGGCGGACACTCAAGGCATCAAGTTCCGGTCCTATAACTCTGCCACCGCGACATTTGCCGAAGAATTGGGCATGATCCCGGTTCAGATCGAAGCCGCAGAACTGAGCCAGGCGCTGGCTACCGGCGTGGCCTCGGCGTTCATTTCATCCGGGTCCACAGGGTACGACCGCAAAGTCTGGGAGCATCTGAGCCACTACTACAAAGTGAACGCTTGGTTGCCGCGCAACTATGTCATGGTGAACACTCAGGTCTGGGACGGCCTGGATGCCGATACCCAGGCAGCGGTGCAACGCGCCGCAGATGAAACCGGTGCAAGCTGTGCTGCCAAATCTGCCGAACTGGCGGATTTCTATTTTGATGAATTGGAAAAGAACGGCATGACCGTCACCGATGCTGGCCCCGATTTTCTGGCTGAGCTTGAGACAATTGGTGCCAAAATGAAAGAAGAATGGCTGGCAACGGCCGGTGCCGATGGTCAGGCCATTCTTGACGCATATAACGCCAACTAAGCGTTTTCCGGCCAGCCCTGCGGCGATGGGGCTGGCCACGTTTTTCAAAAAATGAGAAATTTCAATGCGTGATTGGTCACCTGTGTTGGGCCTGCCATTATGGGTCTGGCTGTTTGTTTTTCCCAGTTTGATCGCTGTGGCATGTCTGATTGCCGGGCCGCGACTGGAACGCCGGTTGCGCCCCCTGTGGCGGCTGTTAGACGGTGTGTATTTCGCAAGCGGCGCGTTGGCGGCATGCTTTATGGTGACAATCCTTTTGCTGATCGTCGCCCAGATGATCGCGCGTTGGACCGGGTTTGCGTTGCCAGGCACCACGGAATTCGCAGGCTACGCCATGGCCGCCACATCATTTTTTGCCCTCAGCCATGCAATGACCCGAGGCGCGCATATCCGGGTGTCGATTGTGCTAAACGCCCACCGGTTGCTGCGCCGCTGGCTGGATGTTTTTGCCGTTTTTGGCGCTGCCGTGATTGCCACATATTTCGCGCGCTACGCGATCAAGGCAAATATCTTTTCCGAAATGCTGAATGATCGCACCCAGGGTCAGGACCAAATCCCCGATTGGGTGGTGACCCTGTTTTCGCTACCCAACAGGGCCATCGGCGAATGGGGTGCAGCCATGTCGGAAACCTCGGGCGTTTTGGTTTTTACGCCGGTTTGGATTCCGCAATTGGCGATGTCGATTGGCACAGTGCTGTTGGCCATAGCCCTTTGGGACACGTTGTTCCGAATGCTTGTAACCGGCGTGAATCCGATTGTGTCTGAGGCCGTCGAATGACCGAAGCCTATGCCACCATAGTTTTTCTATTTGTCCTGTTCACACTGCTTGGATCGTCGATTTGGATTGGCCTTGCCTTGATGGGCGTCGCCTGGGTGGGTATGGAGCTTTTCACCACTCGCCCGGCGGGTGACGCGATGATCACCACAATCTGGACCGGGGCCAGCAGTTGGACGCTGACCGCCTTGCCGCTGTTCATATGGATGGGCGAGATCCTGTACAGGACCCGATTATCCCAGGACATGTTCCGCGGTCTGGCCCCTTGGATGCGCTGGCTGCCGGGTGGGTTGCTGCATACCAATATCGCTGGCTGCACGATTTTCGCAGCCGTATCAGGTTCATCAGCAGCGACCCTGACCACGGTTGGCAAGATGTCGATTCCCGAATTGCGAAAACGCGGATATCCTGAATACATGATTGTCGGAACGCTTGCCGGGGCGGCGACACTGGGGCTGATGATCCCGCCTTCGCTGACTTTGATCGTCTATGGCGTTTCGATCAATGAAAGCATTATCAAGCTGTTTATGGCAGGTATCTTCCCCGGTCTTGTTCTTGCCACGCTGTTTATGTCCTACATCGTCGCCTGGCACTATATTCGCCCGCATGAACGCCCCCCCGCCGAGCCGTCGATGAGCTTAGGTGAAATGATGTCCGAAAGCCGTTTTCTGGTGCCGGTCCTGTTGCTGGTTTTCGCCGTCATCGGGTCGATGTATTTCGGCTGGGCCACCGCCACCGAGGCCGCCGCCGTGGGTGTCATAGGCGCACTGACGCTGGCGATCTTTCAACGCTCGCTATCTATGACGGCGTTTTTTGAAAGCCTGATGGGTGCGACGCGCACTTCGGCGATGATCGCATTGATCCTGATGGGGGCTGCGTTTTTGTCACTGTCGATGGGGTTCACCGGCCTGCCGCGCGCCTTGGCCGCCTGGATCGACGCGATGCAGCTGTCGCCGATCACCCTGATCGCGGCGCTGACCCTGTTCTACATTGTCCTAGGCATGTTTCTTGATGGCATTTCGTCCGTCGTTCTGACCATGGCCATCGTTGAGCCGATGATCCGCCAAGCTGGCATTGACGTTATCTGGTTCGGCATATTTATCGTCGTGGTTGTCGAGATGGCCCAGGTGACGCCGCCCATCGGGTTTAACCTGTTTGTCTTGCAAGGGATGACGCGCCATGAAATCGGCTATATCTCGAAAACGGCAATCCCGATGGTCGGGCTGATGCTGTTGATGGTGGTTATCCTTGTCGCTTTCCCGCAGCTTGCGACCTGGCTGCCTGAAAACATCCGCCAGAAATGACCCCGGCGCCCGCGCTAACGGTTTTGCAACTCGACACCGGATTTCCGCGGGTGCAGGGCGATGTGGGTTGCCCCGAGACCTATTGCCGCGATGTCGAAATCATCCGGGTTCGCGGCGCCACGGTTGCGCATATCGTCAGCCACCGGCCGGACCTGATCGACATCGCGCCATTTGAGGACGCAATCGCCAAAGCCAAAGGCGATCTGATCGTGACATCCTGCGGATTCCTATCCTACTGGCAAGATCATCTGGCAACACTGGCGGACAGGCCCTTTATCAGCTCCGCCTTAAATGCCCTGGCCCACCTTAGCACCCAATATGCACCGGGCGAAGTTTTGATCCTGACGTTTGATGCAGACAACCTGACCCCCAGCCATCTTGGCAAATATGGGCGATACGCAAGCGGGATCATTGGCTTGCCTCGCCAAATGCACCTGAGACATGTAATCAGCGGCAATCAAACGACCC
>JBAUHN010000141.1:0-1574 GCA_049680295.1 Sulfitobacter sp. | reverse complement strand
GGCGCTATTGGCCGCCTCAAGTTGTCCATTTCGGATCACCCGGCGGGTCGCATATGAATTGCGCTCCGGGACGGCCGCCTGCATGTCCAGCGGTGCGGTGACGTTCACCTTGCGCCCGCCCAGATCCAGCGCTTCGTGATCAGCGTTGTTCAGCAGAGCCTGAAATGCCTTCTTGAACGCCACTTCTTCGTCTTCAAAGGCTTCGATGTAAGTTGGCAAGTCAAAGTTGCGCCGCAGCAAGAGCACGGCAGTGTCGGGCATGCTCAAGCGGCCTTCAAACTTTACCGGCGTGTCAATGGTGACATCGGTGTTCAGTCGGTAAACACCCGCAGGGACAAATACCGTTCGCCCATTCGCCGCCAGATTGGCAGCCTCAAACGCCGCTGTGTTATCGGTCGTGCCATTGCCGATCGCGCCGTAATCCACGACATCCACCAACGACACCATGTCTCGCAAGAACACCGATGTGACATCATCGATCTGGATATCATCAACCCGAACGATCCCGCCATTGGGGCCAACCAGATCAATGCCAAAATGGCCATAGACCGGCTCTGTCCCCCAGACCATGTCCACGCCGCCGCGCGAACCGGTGCCGACAATTGCGCTGATTTCGACCACCTCGCCGTAGCTGGTCAATGTCGTGAAAAACGAAAACTCCGGCAGTCCATTCACCCGAGATCCATTGCCAAGCGCTGGGTATCCGCCAATACGGACCGAAGGCAGATTGCCACTGATCGCCTTGACCCTTGTGCTGATGCGCAGATAGCAACCCGGCAAAAGCGGGGTCTGCCCCATATAGCGAAGCTTCTGGGTATTCTGGGTCTTGAGCAACTCAATTGCGCCACCAAAGTCCTGATCGGCGGCCACCAGCAATGCGTTCGCCGCGTTTTCATAAGTCTCTGACCCCGGCGTCCCATCACCGCTGGAATACACATCCAAACCATCAGTAAACGGTGCAGGCATCAGCACCACGCCATCGGTAATCGCCTTGTTCATCAATAATCCCTTTTCCCGGAACAAAGGGGGTTTCTCGCCACCTTGCTCCGTTTGATTGCCCATGATCCCGACGACTGCCGGCCCGAGTGCAGGGAAGTATCGATGAATTGTTAAACGCCACTGAGACCAGCGTTCGGCGGCATGCGCAACACCTTCGGGGTGTTGCACAGGGAATTGCTCTACATGAATATATTATTTATATATTATATCAAAGCCTTAAACCGTACCTCCCGGAACCTCCAGGATTTGCACGCCACCAATGCGCCATCCCTCGTCCGTATCCTGCATTCGGTAAAGCAGTAGATGCGTGACGCCTTTTTGATCCGTGATTTCAACCTTCTGCCACATCGAACCGCCAAATTCCTCAAGCTCAAGGTAGTGGACATCCGCAGGCCGCCAGACCATCGGGAAACCGGTGGTCACCATCCGCTCAAAGTTCTGAGGGTTCTGAAACATCCGGCGCAACACCGGCGTGGCGAAGCTGAACGCCTGCTCGAAATCATCCGCCTTGAACGCTTCGATCTGACTGCTGATGGTGCCTTCAATCTCAGTTTGCTGCGCGCTGGCCGCAAAAC
>JBAUHN010000140.1:0-12894 GCA_049680295.1 Sulfitobacter sp. | reverse complement strand
GTTTAAGGTGACATGCCTGAGTCGGATAGGTAGTAAACAGATGCCAAAGAATGACCCCTTCGGATTTGACATGTCTGTGTCATCGTCGAAAAAGAAAAACCCCCGTGGCAGGCGGGGTATGTCTGGTGAATCCACAACATCCACACGGGTCTGTGATCATGCCGGGTGCGAGGAGGCTGGCAAATACCGCGCGCCCAAAGCGCCGGATGTCCTGGATGATTTTTTCTGGTTCTGCCAGCAGCATGTGCGCGAATATAATCTGAAATGGAATTTCTTTGACGGCACCACCGAGGCCGAATTGAACGCTCAGATGTCCAAGGACAAGGTTTGGGAACGGGCTACCAAACCGATGGGCGACCCCGAAGCGCGCGCCTGGGCGCGACTGGGCATCGAAGACCCGCATCAGGTTTTGGGCGCCAACAGCACGCAAAACCCCGGCAAAGGCCCGGCAGCCGGGCGCCGCCTGCCGCCCACGGAACGCCGCGCGATTGAGATACTTGAGGCCAAGGACACCTGGTCGAAACCCGAAGTGCGCAAGTCTTACAAAGCACTGATCAAGGTTTTGCACCCCGACATGAACGGTGGCGATCGCAGTCAGGAAGAACAATTGCAAGAGGTCGTCTGGGCCTGGGACCAGATCAAGGGCAGCCGGAATTTCCGCGACAAATAATCGTCAAGGTCTCGCGACCGATGGCGCGGCGCATTGCGTCCCGAAATCCGCGCAGGTTCCTGTCAAGACATTGGCACTAACCAGGCCCGAGAAGTGGCCCTTTCCCTTGCGGCCCGGCGAAATATATTGCACCACAATCGGCGAATAGAACTGATTGCCAATAATGATTGATACGAGAAGGATAAACACGAGATGGCCGACGGATCATTGGATATCAACACAAAACCGACCGAGGAAATCTCAGTTCGTGACGTCTTTGGCATCGACAGCGATATGGTGGTGCATGGGTTTGCAGATCGCACCGACCGGGTGCCGGATCTGGACAGCACGTATAAATTCGATCCTGACACGACTTTGGCCATTCTGGCCGGGTTTTCGCACAACCGCCGGGTGATGATCCAGGGCTACCACGGCACCGGAAAATCAACCCACATCGAACAGGTGGCAAGCCGGTTGAACTGGCCTGCGGTGCGTGTGAACCTTGACAGTCACATCAGCCGGATTGACCTGATCGGTAAGGACGCGATCAAACTGCGCGATGGCAAACAAGTCACCGAGTTTCAGGAAGGGATCCTGCCTTGGGCGTTGCGCAACCCAACGGCGATCGTATTTGATGAATATGACGCAGGCCGCGCCGATGTTATGTTCGTGATCCAACGGGTGTTGGAGGTGGACGGCAAGCTGACCCTGCTGGACCAGAACAAGGTGATCGAGCCGCACAAATATTTCCGTATTTTTGCAACCGCCAACACCGTTGGTCTGGGGGATACCACGGGGCTTTATCACGGCACGCAGCAGATCAACCAGGGACAGATGGACCGCTGGTCATTGGTGGCGACGCTGAACTATCTGTCGATTGATGCCGAAACCGCCATCGTTTTGTCCAAGAACCCGCATTACAACACCGAAAAAGGCCGCAAAACCGTCAAACAGATGGTCACGGTTGCGGACCTGACCCGCACCGCGTTCATGAATGGCGATCTGTCCACGGTGATGTCGCCGCGCACCGTGATCTCATGGGCGCAAAACGCCGAGATTTTCCGCAATGTCGGCTATGCCTTTCGGCTGTCGTTTCTCAACAAATGTGATGAGCTGGAGCGCCAGACCGTGGCGGAGTTTTATCAGCGCTTGTTTGACGAGGAATTACCGGAATCTGCGGCCAGTGTGAGTTTGGGGTGATTAACTTTTGGGTTGAGAATATGGCCAGAGCTGATCGGCTTGGCCTTTTACTCAATCTAATTAGACCCTTTTTCCAATGTCTCTACCCGCGCGTCCAGATCGTGCGAATGCCCAGCCATTAAAGTCATGATATGCGTTAGCCCATCAATTCGCGTATCGACATCATCAAAACGGCCACGCAATTCGGTCCGCATCTCTTGCAGCAACTTGATTGTGTGGTTTCCAGAATCGTCAGCCATCGACTTTGCTTTCTCTATGTGACCTAAATATGGGATCATCTTTGACTTTGTAAACTAATGGTAAAGAAATACCTAACGGCAAAAAATTTCCCAAACGGACCCGACTATGACCAAACCCTCAGATAACCCCGCTGACGCCTTTAAAAAAGCCCTCGCCGAAGCGTCGAAAGTCATGGCGAATGATCCTGAACTAACGGTCAGCTATTCGGTTGATCCTGCGGGTCTGTCGGGCGATGCGATGCGCCTGCCACAGGTCAGCCGCCGGATGACCCGCGATGAGGTCATGCTGGCGCGGGGTACGGCGGATGCTTTGGCGTTAAACCGGCGCTATCACAACGGGCAGACCCATGCGCGCTATGTGCCGCAGGGCGATATGGCGCGTGATCTTTACGAGGCGATGGAAACTGCGCGCTGCGAAGCGATGGGCGCGCGCGACATGCCGGGCACGGCGGGCAATATTGATGCCAAGATCGCCCATGATGCGATGCGAAAGGGCTATGATCAGATCACAAAGCCCAGCGATGTGCCGCTTGCCACGGCGGCGGGTTATCTGATCCGCCATCTGGCAACCGGGCGCGATCTGCCGGCAGGCGCGCAAAACGTGATGGAGCTGTGGCGCGGCTATATCGAAAATCAGGCGGGGGATACGCTGACCAATCTTGATGACACGCTGTCTGATCAATCGGCCTTTGCCAAATTCGCCCGCCAGATCATCAGTGATCTGGGCTATGGCGATCAGCTGGGCGATGATCCCGATCAGCTGGACGATGATCAGGAAGACGACGCCGAGGAAGGTTCAGAAGAAGACCAGGATCCAGACAGCACCGGTCAGGACGATTCCGACGACGAAGATGCGGAAGGCAGCCCCGAGCAAAGCCAGGAAGAACAGCAAGACGCAAGTCAGGCGCAGGTCTCGATGGACGACATGGCCGATCAGGAAATGGGCGATGAGGCTGAAATGCCCGAAGGCGAGGCGCCGCTGGAGCCGCCTGCCCCGCAGCCTGTGTCCGATGCCGATCCGAATTATCTGGTTTATCTGAACGCCCATGACGAAGAAATTGGGGCCGAGGATCTGGCCGACCCGGTTGAACTGGAACGCCTGCGCGCCTATCTCGACCAACAGCTGGAACCGCTGAAGGGTGCTGTCAGCCGGTTGGCGAATAAACTGCAGCGCCGCTTGCAGGCACAGCAAAACCGGTCGTGGGAATTCGATCTGGAAGAAGGCATTCTGGACGCTGGACGATTGGCACGTGTCATTGCCAACCCAACCACGCCGCTGTCGTTCAAGGTCGAAAAAGACACTGAATTCCGCGATACTGTTGTGACGCTGTTGCTGGATAATTCCGGGTCGATGCGCGGGCGGCCGATTTCTATCGCCGCGATCTGTGCCGATGTTCTGGCCCGCACACTGGAGCGGTGCAACGTCAAAGTCGAAATTCTCGGCTTTACCACCCGCGCCTGGAAAGGCGGACAGGCCCGCGAGGCCTGGCTGAACGATGGGCGGCCGCAACAGCCGGGGCGCCTGAATGATTTGCGCCATATCATCTATAAGTCCGCCGATGCGCCCTGGCGGCGGACGCGGCCGAATTTGGGCCTGATGATGAAAGAAGGTCTGCTGAAGGAAAACATCGACGGCGAGGCGCTGGAATGGGCGCATCGCCGGATGATGGCGCGGGCGGAAGCGCGCAAAATCCTGATGGTGATTTCGGATGGGGCGCCGGTGGATGACAGCACCTTGTCAGTGAACCCGGCTAATTATCTGGAAAAACACCTGCGCGACGTGATTGCGATGGTTGAAAAACGCCATGCCGTCGAATTGCTGGCCATCGGGATTGGCCATGATGTGACGCGCTATTATGACCGGGCCGTCACCATCACAGACGTTGACCAACTGGCAGGTGCAATGACGGAACAGTTGGCGGCATTGTTTGACAGTGATCCACGTGCCCGCGCCCGTGTTATGGGGATGAAGCGGGCGGGATAGCCGCTGCGCGGCGATTTAATGCGCGCCGCGCGGCGATATTTTTTCCATTTGGAAGGAGCGGGCTATGTTTCAGAGCTTTGATGTGACAGCACGGCCGGAACAGGGGCCGCCACGATTGGCGGCGCTGCGCGAACAATTATCTGCGGCAGGTTTGGACGGATTTCTGGTGCCGCGTACGGATGCGCATCAGGGGGAATATGTGGCGCCGCGTGACGAACGATTGTCCTGGTTGACGGGGTTCACCGGATCGGCAGGGTTTTGCGCCGTATTACAGGGCCGCGCGGGGGTCTTTATTGATGGGCGGTATCGCACGCAGGTCAAAGCTCAGGTTGCGGATGATTTTACCCCGGTGCCATGGCCCGAAGTCTCTTTGGCTGACTGGTTGATGGATCATCTGCGGGGTGGCGCTGTGGTTGGTTTTGATCCCTGGTTGCATACGGCCGGGCAGGTGGAGCAATTGGAAACGGCACTTGCAGGCAGCGGCATTCGGTTGCAACCCTGCGACAATCTGGTTGATCGTATCTGGCGGGACCAGCCGATGCCGCCGATGCAGCCAGCAAATGCGCACCCAATTGAATTTGCGGGCGACTCTCAGGATGACAAACGCGCGCGTTTAGCAAAAGAGTTGCGCGCGGCAGGGCAAAAGGCGGCTTTGATTACCCTGCCGGATTCGATTTGCTGGTTGCTGAATATTCGGGGCGCCGACATCCCACGCAATCCGGTCGCGCATGGCTTTGCCGTTTTGCATGACAGTGGCAAGGTTGATCTTTTTATGGCGCAGGCCAAGTTGGACGGAATGGGCAGCCATCTTGGTGCAGATGTCTCGGTTCATGATCCAGGCCGCTTGTTGGCGTTTTTGGCAGCTATGGAGGGGCCCATACTGTTGGACAAAATGTCTGCGCCGGTCAGTGTAGCACAGGTTGTTGGGGACAAAGCTGAATGGGGGTCGGACCCTTGTGCGCTGCCAAAAGCCTGTAAGAACGCCGCGGAAATCCAAGGCTCGGTCGCGGCACATTTACGCGATGGGGCCGCCGTGGTGGAGTTGCTGTGCTGGCTGGATGCGCAGCAACCCGGCACAGTGACCGAGCGCGACGTTGCATCCAGACTTGAGGCCTTCAGACGTCAGGACAATGCCTTGCGCGACATCAGTTTTGAGACAATTGCCGGCGCAGGCCCCAATGGGGCTATCATGCATTACCGTGTCACCGATGAGACCGATAGCAAACTGGAAGAGGGTCAGTTGCTGGTGCTTGACAGTGGCGGGCAATATCTGGACGGCACTACAGATGTCACCCGGACCATTCCGATTGGGCAGCCCCCCATTGAGGCCGCGCAAGCCTACACACGGGTTTTGCAAGGCATGATCGCAATGAGCCGTCTGCGCTGGCCTGCCGGTTTGGCCGGACGCGATATCGAGGCGATTGGGCGCATGCCGCTATGGCTGGCGGGTCAGGATTTTGATCACGGTTTGGGGCACGGTGTGGGCGCATATCTTAGCGTGCATGAAGGGCCGCAACGCCTGAGCAAGATCAGCCATGTACCGCTACAACCGGGCATGATCCTGTCAAATGAACCGGGGTATTACCGAGAAGGCGCGTTTGGCATTCGCATAGAAAACCTGATTGTTGTGCAGCAAGCACCTGCCTTGCCCGGCGGCGATCCTGAGCGGGCAATGTTGAACTGGCGCACGCTGACATTTGTGCCCATCGACACGCGGTTGATCGTGGCCGAGTTGCTGACACAGGCCGAAAAGGACTGGCTGAACGCCTATCACATGGAAGTCACAGAAAAGATTGCCCCGCGGGTATCGCCAGCGGCCAAAATATGGTTGGGTGCTGCGACGAAACCTATTTGACACAGGAATGTTTTTGTCCGCCTTTTTCATAGGGCGGATATATTTGTGTCTTGCAATGACGTTTGGGGAGGAAAATCACATGGCCGATCACATCAAAATTCACAAAGCCGGCGGGACCTGGACTGTGCGCGCGGGCGGTGCCGTTTTGGGCGAAAGCACTGATGCGCTGGAATTGAATGAGGGCGATTACCCTTCCGTGATTTACTTTCCCCGGTCGGATATCGCGATGGCGTTTCTGGACCGCACGGATAAGATCAGCCATTGCCCGCACAAGGGCGACGCAACTTACTATTCCGTCGTGACCAAAAGTCGGACATTGGACAATGTTGCGTGGTCGTATGAGACACCAAAAGACCAGGTTGCTCAGATCAAAGACCATTTGGCGTTTTATGCAAATGATGATGTGACCGTCGAACAGATTTAGCGGCCAAATGCCTCAGGAATGTTCTTCGGCGGCTGTGGCGGCCAAGGCACGGTTGTAAGCTTTTAGCGCATCCACATGAAAAAGCGCCCCAAGCAATGTGGGCGCTGCGTCTACGGTGCCGTCCCGGATTACTGGAATAAAAGGCGCAGACAATGCGTCAAAGACCGGCATCGCCGTTTCCAACGTCGCATCGGCGTCCAGAAACACACCGTCGCTGATCATCGCCCAACAGGATTCTTCGTCTGCGGCATTGGCATGCGCGCAACTGCGCATCACGCTGCCAACGCGGAACATGCCCAGCAAATAGGCTTGCGGCCCGGCTGCAAGATGGATGCCGCGTCGTTCAATCTGGGTCAGGAAAAAGCTGCGATCGACCAGGCGCGACGCCAGGGCTGTGGACAAGGACACGGCCACCATCACCGCCAGCCCGGTTTGCCAGTCTCCGGTCAATTCAAACACGATCAACGTTGTCGATATGGGCGCGCCAAGGACCGCAGCTGCCACTGCCCCCATTCCAGCCAAAGCATAAAGCGTGGACGAGCCGGACACATCGGGAAAAATCCCGGTGGCGATCAGACCGAATGCAAGACCGGTCAAGGCCCCGATCA
Source organism: Sulfitobacter sp. (assembly GCA_049680295.1). Taxonomy (GTDB): domain Bacteria; phylum Pseudomonadota; class Alphaproteobacteria; order Rhodobacterales; family Rhodobacteraceae; genus JBAUHN01. The sequence goes on along the minus strand of JBAUHN010000140.1, from coordinate 5,935 downwards.
TCAGTGACGGCGAAAACACCCCGCCGCCCATACGCCCTGCCATCGTGATGGCGACAGCGATGGTTTTCAACGCGGCAAAGACGATCACTTCGTTCAGGGCCAGCTGGCCGGTCAAGGCCAGCGACGTGGTTTCATACCCAACCCCGATGATGTGGGGATAGAAAATGGCCAGCCCGCCCAGCATCCCCCCCGCGATAGCGGGGCGCAGCCAGCGCGGCAACCCGGTTCGGTCCTGTATGTGGTTGCCCACATCTTCGGCCCAAAACACCGCCCGCATCAGGGCCACTGCGACAAGACCCGACATCAAGCCCAGCAGCAAAAACGCAGGCAGTTCGACGTAGAATTGCAAATCCCCGCTGGTTGGCAGGGTGAATTCTGTGACGCCGCCAAACTCCAGCCGGTTGATGACAGTGCCTGCGACGCTGGCAATCACAATGGGCGCAAAGGCATGGACCGCGAAATGGCGCAAAACGACTTCCAGGGCAAAAAGCGCGCCCGCAATCGGCGCGTTAAAGCTGGCAGATACGGCAGCCGCCACAGCGCAGCCCAACAGATCGCGCGAGGTAATGCCATCTGCATGAATGCGGCGACTGACCCAGGTTGAAATGACGCCTGCAATATGCACAACAGGCCCTTCGCGGCCTGTCGACCCGCCGGTACTGAGCGTGATCATGGAGGCGAGCGCCGATGCAAGACCTGCGCGCATCTCGACTTGACCATTGTTGATTGCGGCGCCTTCGATGACATCCGCCACGCTGCGCGCGCGACCGTCTTTGGTAAAGACATGCAGGATGAAACCCACAATCAATCCGCCGCAAATCGGGATCAGCAGGATCAGATACCAAGGCAAAGACTGCGCAAAGCTGTGCAAAAGCTGCACGTCATCGGTGCCATAAAGTGCGGCTTGCAGCGCGTTGATGCCTTTGCGGAAAAACAACGCTGCGAACCCTGCCCCAATCCCGATGGCCAAGGCAATAAACCAAAACTGAATTTGGCTGGGGCCACGATGCCGCAAAACGTGAAGCGCGCCCAACAGGGCTTTTACGGCAAGACCATATTGCCGGGTCAGAAAAGAGCGGGTCGGCTCGGACATCGGTTCACAATACAAATGACGCTGACTATGCGGTCAACATGTTAACGATAGCGTTTCGACTTTATCCTGAAACATCAAGTAACACCTAATGCATTGAAATCTATGATTTCAGGCAGCGTTAGGTGATTCAAGTTCAAGTCGAATTTCTTAAACCACATGTCTAGGCCAAGGCCGTCACAACAAAAACCCCCTAATAAGCGCATTATCCAGCCAGCAAAGCGCGGGCTGCATCGCGTGCCTGACTGGTAATTGTGTCCCCAGACAGCATGCGGGCGATTTCGTCGATGCGATCATCGGGCGACAAGGGTGTGACTGTCGACAGCGTCATGCCCTGATCAACGCGCTTTTCGACGCGCCAGTGATGGGTTCCCAAGGCAGCGACCTGTGGCGAATGCGTGACAACCAGCACCTGGCCAGTTGAAGCCAATTCGGCAAGCCGCCGCCCCACCGCATCCGCCGTCGCGCCGCCGACGCCCCGGTCGATTTCATCAAAGATGATCGTTAGCCCGGATTGATTTTGCGTCAGGCAGACTTTGAGCGCCAATAAAAACCGGCTGAGTTCGCCACCCGACGCGATCTTGTTTATCGGGCCAGCAGGCGCGCCGGGATTTGTCGCCACTGAAAACGCAACCAAATCACGGCCTTCAGGACCGGGTGTTTCATCCGTGATCAAGGTCTCGAAAACCGCGCGATCCATTTTCAACGGTTTGAGTTCGGACGTCACTGCCTTGTCGAGTTTTTGCGCGGCCTTGCGGCGCAAATCAGTCAGTTTTGATGCGTGAAGATCATATTGCGTTTGCGCCTCTTTCAACGCTGCACTCAAAGCAGCAAGATCCGCGTCACCGGCATCCAGCGCCTGCAACTTTGCGCGCAACGTGTCAGAAAATTCAGCCAGATCATCGGGTGCCACATCGTGTTTGCGAGCCAAGGCGCGGATCGCAAACAGGCGTTCTTCTGTGTCTTCCAGTTCCACCGGATTGAACGAAAGGGCTTCCACAGCCGCTGCAATCCCGCCCATGGCTCCGTCCAGTTCTGCCATCGCACGGGTCAATGCGACCATCGGCGCTTCCAGTCGACCATCCGCCTGCCCAGCAGCAACATCCAGCCAGCGCAATGCATCGGCCATGCTGGCCTCGGCGCCGTTTTGACCTAGCACGTCATAGGCCCGCACGACATCACCGCGGATTTTTTCCGCAGCTTGCATGCTGCGCCGCCGGGTATCCAATTCGGCCTCTTCACCGGGTTGCGGCAGAAGAACATCCAATTCAGCCACTGCATGTCGCAGATAATCTTCCTCGGCGCGGATCGCCTGCATGGCCGTTTCAGCCATCGCCAATGACTTACGCGCCTGCCCAAGGGTCGCCCATGCGGTGCGGGTTTTGGACTTGGCCGGCGCAAGAGCGGCGAAATCATCCAGAATATCGCGGTGCCCACGCGGGTTAAGCAAGCCGCGGTCATCATGTTGGCCGTGCAATTCAACCAGCGTTTCCGACAATCTACGCAATGTCTCGCCCGAACAGCGCTGATCATTGATCCATGCGGTTTTACGACCATCCGCTGTGTTGATCCGCCGCAAGATCAATTCATCGCCGCCCGAAAGGCCTGCGTCTTCCAGAACAGCGTGGGCCGGGTGGTCGGGAGGCAGATCAAAGACAGCCGTTACCTGACCTTGATCAGCGCCTTGGCGGACCAATTCGGCACGGCCACGCCACCCCAGAACAAACCCCAGAGAATCAAGCAAAATGGACTTACCGGCACCTGTTTCGCCGGTCAGCACGTTCAGCCCCGGTTGAAAGCCAAGCTCCAGCCGGTCAATGATCAGCATATTGGAAATATCAAGGCCGCGCAGCATAGCCGGTCAACTGTCGCGTGGGGTTCCCCACCGCTCCCTTATAGCCACTGACCTTTGATCGTCTGGCGGTAGACCTGCCGCAACCAGCCGTCGCCTGCTGCTTCCAGTTTAAGCCCTTGGCCTGTCAGCAATTTATAGCTGTCTTCGTACCAATCGGTCGACTTGTAGTTATAGCCAAGAATGGCACCTGCGGTTTGTGCCTCATTGGTCAGGCCAAGCGACAGATACGCCTCAACCAGCCTGTGCAGCGCCTCGGGCGTGTGGGATGTGGTCTGAAAATCCTCAACTACAACCCGGAAACGGTTGATTGCCGACGTGTAATGGTCGCGCCGCAGATAGTAGCGTCCGACTTCCATTTCCTTGCCCGCAAGGTGATCAAACGCCAAATCGAACTTCAAAATTGCCGAACGTGCATATTCGCTGTCGGGATAGCGTTCGATCACTTCGCGCAAGGATTGCAACGCCTGAAACGTCAAACCCTGATCGCGCCCGACCTCGTCAATCTGATCATAATAGCTAAGCGCCAATAGATATTGGGCATAAGCCGCGTCATCATCTTCGGGGTAAAAATCAATAAACCGCTGCGCAGCAGAGCGACTGTTGGGATAGTCCTGATCCTGATGATACGAAAACGCCTGCATGATCAGCCCGCGTTTTGCCCAATCAGAATAGGGGTATAACCGTTCGATTTCAGCAAAGTAAAAAGCCGCGTCGCTGGGACGTTTTCGGTTCAGTTCGAACTCGCCCCGCTCAAATATCTGCTTGGGCGAATAGGTCTCAAGCGGGATTTCCTGCGAATTAAAAAAACTTTTGGTGCGGCCAGCGTCACCGCCCCCACATGCTGCCAGTGCTGCTGTCAAAAGCATTGCACCGATCACCCGTTTTCGGGACCCGCCGCCTGTCATGCCTTGCCACCCTCGTCATTAGTTCCGTTTAGCCCCATGACAGAGCCGCAATCACATCGGTCCTAGCACATTAATTTCCGGTGCAAAACGTCCTTTGCAAAAATCATACAATCAGCCTGCCGATTAGACATTTTCGACGCAGAATTGCCCCGGCTTTGGACGCGCGGTCAAATATGAGTGGAGAATCAGTTTTAAGCGATTCAAGCTTTTTTGCGAAAACGCACCAGATTTATGCGACAGCTGGAATTTCGCTCCAGACCAGACCATAGCCAGGCAGGCGTTCCGCCATAGATTGATCGCAAACCAGCATACGCACGGCACCCGGTGTTTCAAAAACTTTGCGCAACAATGTGTTGGTCAGCGAATGACCTGCACGAATGCCCGTATAGTGGCCAATCAGCGGCGCTCCGGCCAGTGCAAGATCCCCCAAAGCATCCAGCATCTTGTGGCGTACAGGTTCATCTGCATGGCGCAAACCGCCCGGGCTTAGGACTTGGTCGCCGTCAAACACAACCGCATTTTCGCCCGGTGTGCCGCCCAACGCCAGACCATTGGCCTGCATTGTATCGACATCAGACTGGCGGCAGAACGTCCGGCTGTCACAGAGTTCGCGCGCAAAGCTACCATTTGACATGTTCAGCACTTTGCGTTGACGTCCAATGGCCGCGTCGTCAAAATCAATCTCAAACTCAATGCGCATGGTGCGCGATGGTGCAAGAGTTGCCCGCGCGGCACCGTCAGTCACAGTGACCTCGCGCATAATCTCAAACGCCCGTACAGGCACGTTCAGCTTGCGCAGACCGCGCTGCATGATGCCCCGCACAAAAGGGGCGGCAGAGCCATCCAGAATAGGAACTTCGGGGCCGTCAATTTCGATCAGCGCATTATGAACTCCGCAACCCGCAAGGGCCGCCATCACATGCTCGACCGTGGACACGCCCAATCCGGACGCATTTTGCAGCTTTGTGCACAGGGGTGATCGGTTAACCACATCCCAGCGCGCCGGAATCATCCGGTCGCCGACGGCCACATCTTTACGAGAGAACCATATCCCATGCTCTGCCGAGGCAGGGCGAATGGTCAGCGTCGCAGGTTGACCTGAATGCAGGCCTGTACCCTTGAAACTGACAGGGGATTTTATGGTTGTTTGCACAATGCCTCCGATGGGTCCATGCGTTTTGGTCGTTAGAGACGAGACCTACGCATTGCCATGCTGGCGCTCAACTCAATCTTTGCAACGGACTGAAACACTATTGTTACATTTGAGCGCAAACGCGCCGAAGTGCGTGCAATTTGGTGTTTTTAAACTGGAAAAGGCCGCTCATTGGCGGCCTCTCCGATAACATTTGTGACCGGTTTAGTTCGCCTGGCGTCGCAAAAACGCAGGAATTTCAATCCGTTCCTGATCTGGATCGACCGCTTCTTCGGGGTGCGGGGCCGGTGCAGCGGCACGATGTTGAACGGGCGGTTGCTGTCTGGCGGGCGGTTGCGCGCTGCGTTCGCCGGTGTTTTCACCGTGTCCCGTCATCCGGTTGATCAGTGAATTGATACCGAACCGTGGGCGTTCTCCGTGAGCAGCAGATGCCGCTTGCTGGGGGTCGCCTTGCGGCTGCTGTTGCGATGGAACCGTCCGTGGTGCCGCCTTTTGAGCGGCGGCCCGCAACCGCGCCAACGCCTCAGGGGATGGCGTTCCCGGCGCGGGTGCACGCGGGGCTACAAAAACGTCGGCTTCGGCTTCGATTTCATCGTTTTTCGGTTCAAAGGCTGCGACCTGTGGCTGATAGGCCGGTGCTGGCACATCATCGGCCTCGGGCGTTTGACGCGCGCTCGCTTCCTGGGCGGCGGGCTGTGGCGCTGCGCGCTCAACCTCAGCGGCCCGAAACAATGATGGCTCTTCGGCGGCTTCCGCGATTTTTGTCTCGGCCACTTCCATCGTTTCCTCGACTGCAATCGGGTTTTCGGCTGCCACGCTTTGCTTGAGCGGCGTCGACATCGACCGACGTGGCACCGGCGTTTCGGTGTTCACATCCATCGCGTCAATGCCAGTGGCGACAACGCTGACCCGCATCATGCCCCCCATATCGG
>JBAUHN010000139.1:0-23762 GCA_049680295.1 Sulfitobacter sp. | reverse complement strand
GTTCTCGGACGATCCAATTCCGATTTCGGTGGCCATCACTGTCGAGGGCGACAGGTTGATCGTTGACTACGAAGGATCGTCTCCACAAGTTAAGGCTGCGTTAAACGCGACGAAATCTTACACCAATTCCTGTTCGTACCTGAGTGTGCGGTGCGTGCTAAACGGGGACGTTCCAAACAACGAAGGCATATTTCGCTGCATCGAAGTACGCGCGCCCGAGGCTTCGGTTCTGAATCCGGTGATGCCGGCACCATGCGCGGCACGTGCGTTAACTGGATATCGGGTCATGGACGCAATGTTTGGGGCGCTGACCCAAATTGTGCCAGACCGCGTCCCGGCGGCAGGAGAAGGTGGGAACACCGTTATAGCTATTGGTGGCTACTCGGCGGATCGCAAGCCGTTTATCATCGTCGACATGATTTGTGGCTGCTGGGGCGGGCGCCCGGACAAGGATGGCGTAGATGCCATCACTAACCCGTCACAAAACCTATCGAACACGCCGATTGAAACCCTGGAACGTCAACACCCGATCCGAATAGAAGACTATAGTCTGATCACAGACAGCTGCGGCGCCGGAGAGTTTCGGGGCGGTTTGGGCGTGCGCCGCTCCTATCGCCTGTTGGCAGAAGAGGCTGGGCTGCAACTGCGCTCGGATCGCACAAAATTTGCTCCTTATGGACTATATGGCGGGCAGGATGGACGTAAGACCGTGAACTGGCTTGAAGATGTGGATGGCACCCGCAGCCAACTGCCCGGAAAGGTGACGATGCCACTGACCAAGGGCCAGCTTGTTATACATGAACAGGCCGGCGCAGGCGGGTTTGGCAATCCGTTAGAACGCGATGCCCAACGTGTCGTGGATGATATTCTGGATGGCAAGCTGTCCTCTGCAGCTGGACAGATGCACTACGGCGTGGTTTTGACGCCGGATGGCAAAGGCGTTGATATCGCCGCAACTCTGGAATGCCGCACTGCGCGGCGCCTGGAATGGGGTTCGAGCGATGAGGTTTGAACATTCATGCTTTCTGGGCGATCCTGATGCGGATGAACGAAAGCGGCACATAGATTATGGCGAAAGAGACAAGAAAACGAGATCCGCAAGTTTCACAGGCACGTATCTTAGAGGCCGCGGAAAAAGAATTTGCGGGTCATGGGTACGAAGGGGCGCGAATGGACAAGATTGTTCAACGCGCTGGCGTGTCGAAGAACCTTGCCTATCACTATTTTGGCGGCAAAGAAGATCTGTTCCTTCTTGTTATGGAGCGAATGTACGAACGCATGCGCACACATCATGCGGATCTTTACATCAAGGATCTGCCCCCGATCGAAGGAATGGAACGACTCGTCCGTCACACGTTCGAACATTTTCTGGAATATCCGCAGGTGATATCACTCCTCAACAGCGAAAATCTGCGTCGCGCAGAACACGTTCGCAACTCAGAAAAGTTGCCGCCGCTGTATTCAACGCTGTCGCAGGTCATCACGGATCTTCTCCAGCGAGGGGAAGATGCGGGCGTGTTTCGCAAGGGTGTCGATCCGCAGGAACTTTATATTACAATTTCTGCTTTGGGCTATTTCTACCTGTCCAATCAATACACGCTTGGCGCCATCTACCAGACCGATCTTTCCGACCCGGCACGGATCGACGCACGGGCCGATCACATCGTGTCCGTGGTGTTGGGGTATCTCAGGCCAGAGTAGGGCTGATCCTTTTCCAGAACAATAACTGCGCGATCGTTTGCCCGCAGTCACCGTCCTCACCACACGCGTTTCGAAGCGGTGCTTTGCACACGCTATGGCATCAATTTGGCATCCTAAATGACAATCCCTTCGGTGACGGTAGAAACCTTGAAACTCCACAAAACTTCCGAACATCCGCGTCAACCACGCGGGACAAAGAAGAAGCGCTGAAAGCGCTCGTTTGAATACGAAACTGAAACCAACAAAGGAGTAACAAAAATGATCAATCTTTCTAATATGATGGCGACGGCCGCATTTGTCGCCGCGTTTGCCGGATCGGCGATGGCGGAATCGCTGACGGTACGGCTTGATTTCTCACCTTGGGGTGTTCACGCAGGGATGCATCTTGCCGAGGAAAAAGGATGGTTTGATGAGGCCGGTCTGGATGTGGATATTCAGGATGGCAAAGGCACGACAAACACGATCCAGCTGGTTGGCAGTGGTCAGGTTGATGTTGGTCAGGTTCAACTGGGCCTGATGGCTTTGGCACGCGAGAACGGCCTGCCTTTGAAGTCTTTCGCCGGGTGGGCCCGTCGCGGAGATCTGGCCGTTCTGGTGGATGCAGACTCGACGATCAGTTCCGCCCAGGATCTGGCCGGCAAGAAACTGGTTACCTTCACCGCCAGCCCCTGGGTGCCCTATATTGACAGTTTCCTGTCGTCTGGCGGTCTTTCACGCGACGACCTTTCGGTCCTGATGGTTGCGCCACCCGCCATGGTTGGCACCTATGCGTCCGGTGAAGCGGATGGCTTTATGACGGTTGGACCGTTCGGCCTGCCTTTGGTCGCGGGCAGCCGCGCTGCCAAGCAAATATTGCTGGATGACGCCGGTGTAACATTCCCAAGCTATGGTCTTATTGCGCAGGAAGACACAATCGAAGACCGCCGCGATGAACTGGCAAATCTTGCCAAGATCCAGCAACGTGCCTGGGAGTACATTTTTGACGGGCATATTGAAGAAGCCGCAGATGCCATCATTACCCAGCGCCCAGACAACAACCTCAATCGCGATATTCTGATCGGACAGATCGAGGCCTATCGTCCGTTTTTCAGCACCGAACGCACCAAGGATATGCGCTTTGGTTTGCAGTCGCTCGAAGATTGGGCCGATGCGATTTCAGCAATGGAAGCAGCAGACATCATCAAACCAGGCCAAGATCCCGAAAACTTCTTCACAAACGATCTGCTCACGCAGTGAGTAAAGGCAAAAGGGAGGCCGAAAAATGTCTCAACAGGACAGTTATGTCAGCATCCGCAACGTGGACAAGATATATAAATCCAAAAGTGCCGACATCGAAGCGCTGAAGGATATTAACCTTGATATCCATGAGCATGAGTTCATCAGTGTTCTTGGGCCAAGCGGTTGCGGCAAATCCACCCTGTTGAAATGTCTCGCTGGCCTCCAACCTGTCACATCCGGCGAAATTATCCTTGACGGCGCCCCGGTTAAAGGCCCGCCAGATAACATGGGCATCGTGTTCCAACGCGATATCCTGTTGGATTGGCGCAACATCCTCGACAATATTCTGTTCGTCTCCGAAATCCGGGGCGCAAGGCGCGCGGAATACGAAGAGAAGGCCCGCGCCCTGCTAAAACGTTTCGGTCTTGAAGGGTTCGAACAAAAACACCCTTGGGAGCTTTCTGGTGGCATGCGGCAGCGGGCCTCGATCTGTAGGGCGTTGCTGGACAATCCTAAGCTTCTTTTGATGGACGAGCCCTTTGGTGCGCTTGATGCGATGACCCGTGATGATCTGAATCTGGAACTTGCACGGCTGTGGCAGGAAACTCGAAAGACGGTTCTGTTCATCACGCACTCGATCGCGGAATCGGTATTTTTATCCAACCGAGTGGCGGTCATGTCGCGCAACCCCGGCAAAATCGACGAGATCATAGACATAGACCTTCCGTATCCCCGAACTCTTAGCCTGCGCGAAACGCCGGAATTTGGCGCTTACGTACAGCACCTCAGGAACCACTTCACGAAAATTGGCATTCTGCATGAGGAGTAAGACATGAACTGGATTGAAAAAAACAACCGTCTGCTGTCCTCGATTGCAGTGCTGCTCGTGGCCGTGATCCTGTGGGAAGTTGCCTGCCATGTCTTTGATGCACGGCCTTTCATACTGCCGGCCCCCTCGGCAATCCTGGCTGAATTGGCAGAAGCACCTGCATTTTTTCTCAAACATGCAGGCTATACCTTGATGACGACGCTTATTGGCTTTGCCCTGGCGGTTGTTCTTGGTGTTCTCTTTGCGGTGGGAATCGTACATTCCGTATTTTTGGATCGAACCCTTTACACTCTGCTGGTTGCCCTGAACGCGGTCCCCAAAGTGGCGCTGGCTCCGTTATTTGTGATCTGGATGGGCACCGGATCTGAGCCCAAGATCGCCATCGCATTGATGATCGCGATCTTCTCGATTGTGATCGACACCGTGCTGGGTCTTCGCAGCGTCGACAAGGACATGATCGACATGGCGCGGTCTGCTCGTGCAACCACAATGCAGGTGCTGTTCAAAATCCGCTTTCCCTGTGCGTTGGCAAGTATGTTCGCCGGGATGAAGGTGGGGATCTCCTTTGCCCTGATCGGCGCAATCGTGGGCGAATTCGTTGCCGGTGAAACCGGGCTAGGACATGTGATCCTGTTGTCGCAAGGCATGTTTGACACAACCCGCGCCTTTGCCGCGATTGTACTCCTAGGGGTCATGGGAACGATCCTGTTCTATGCCGTCGAAACCGCTGAACGAATACTACTGCCTTGGCACACGTCGCAACGTGGCATCGGACATTGATTTCCAATGAACAAGGTCGTGGTGCGGAATATCCTGGCATCGGCGGGGCTGATCACCACTGCAGCTTTGTGGGGTGGAAACCATGTCGTTATCCGCTCCATCGCAGATCAAACGTCTCCGTTTGACTTGGTATTTTGGCGATGGACGCTAAGCGCAGTTGCTCTGGTTCTCTTCACCCTGGTCCCGCTTTGGCGCGTTCGGGTGGAATTGCGCAAACAGGCAGGTCCAATCTTTTTGCTGGGCTTTATCAATTGCGTGGTGTTTTCCCTCGCGATAATCGCTGCACCGTTTGGAACAGCCGCTGCAAATGTAGGCCTGATACAGGCGACCGCCCCCCTTTGGGTCGTTTTGGCCGGGGCACTGCTGTCTTCGGACGGGCCTGATATGAGAAGCAGGACTGGCCTGTTGCTTGGATTTGGCGGCACATGTGCGCTGGTCCTTAGCGGGCAGTGCGAAGGCGGTAATTTTGCAGATGTCCGATGGGGAGATGCAGCGGCCTTGATTGCAACACTGGTCTGGGCTGCATACAGCCTGTTACTGCGTTGGACGCCGCTGAATGTTAACCCCGTTTTGCAGTTCAGCGCGATCATATTGGCCGGATATGCACTATTGTTGCCTCTAACGATTTTCTCGGTGCAACTTGGGATCGTCCAAAATCCACTCGCACAAATCCCTACACAGATATGGTTGCCAATCCTGTACGTCGGGTTAGGTGCGACCTTGCTGGGCAACTTGTTTTGGAATTGCGGCGTGCATGCGCTTGGCCCGGGACCTGCATCGCAATTCCTGTTTCTGGCGCCGCTTTGCTCGATCCTGTTCGGCGCCATATGGCTGGGTGAAATACCTTCAATTTTGGGCTGGATTGGCACAGTGGCCGTTCTAACCGGGTTGATATGTTCGACACTTCGCAAGTGATATTGAGCCTGGTCGTAAATTGCGCACGCTATGGTTATCTGGCAAACTCGACTTGTTGTCGAGATTTTCGCAACTGATCGAGCAGGATCGCTTTCCGCTGTTACTTGGTCTGCGCAACTTCGAGTAAGGGGCCAATCTTCTCTTGCCGGGTCAGCCCAAACGGCCGAAAGACACGAGCCAAATCATCCGCCGGGTGGAAGCTCTGCGATAGTTCTCGGTTCTCGTAGCTGACACCAATTTTTCTATCACTATGAGTTGTCGTTGAGTGCACGAGTGATAGGGCTGGGATGAGGTGCGTGCTACTTTGAACTGCTACTTTTGAGCGACAAAGCCTATGGTGCACACGACACTAACTTTCGATCCATAATCACTCGGCTGGTCTGGTACCGCTTATATTCAAATAGATCGATTTGATCCAATCCGTGAACAAGCGAATTTCTTCCCGGCGCTCTGAACCGTCGCGTGCAACAATGAAATGAGCTGGCCGAATGGCGAGTTTGTCATTCACAGGGGCCATCAAGACACCTCTCTCGAAAAACGAATGTGCAAAACTCTCGATGACGATTGCCGTTCCAGCGCCAGCACTCAGCGATTGTAACGCCATCAGCGACGAGTCAACCCGCGTGACCTTTGCATGTGCCGGAGAAGAAAGGTTCATTTGCTGAAACAACTCGGGCCAATCGGATTCTGACCCGTGAATCGTGTAGATATGGTCGGCGGCAAGCACATCAAGCGTTGGGTTGCCCCCGAAACCCTGCAGATACTCAGGTCGGCAGACAGGGATGGCAAACTCATGACCCAGATGCGTGGCATGGCCGTCTGACCAATCGCCAAACCCGAAACGGATGTCGATATCACTGATCCCGTCCTGAAATCGGTTGGCCCAGACAAATGTCGACAGTTCCACATTGATATGAGGATGGGTGTCCAGAAACTCATGCAGCCGGGGAGCGACAATCAGCGCTGCAAATGAGATCGACGCTCTGATTTTGATCAGTTGTCGTTTTGCCTGTCCAAACAACCCCGATGTGGCAACCTGAATATCATTTAATCCCTTTCGCACCGGCTGCGCATAGGCCTTGCCCATATCTGTCAACGCCACGCCACGTGGAAGTCGTTCAAACAAAGTCGTTTTCAGGTGCTGTTCAAGCAAGCGTACCTGTTGACTGATAGCAGCCGGTGTCAGCCTAAGTTCATCTGCCGCAGCAGAAAAACTACCAAGTCGCGCGGCGGCTTCGAAAGTACGAAGCCAGGTCGGATGAGGTATGTCCATGTGTTTACCGTTAAGTCAAATTAGGTCAATACCGTAATATCCATTGTTTGAATTAACAATCGTTCTGTGTGAACTCTTTGACGAAAGCCACGTCCCTGTTGGGCGTACGTCGATTGTGGGAGGGAGAACACAGCGATGGAAAGCTACGATTTTATCGTTGTTGGAGCAGGTTCAGCCGGTTGTGTATTGGTCGACCGTCTGACGGCATGCGGGCGTCACAAGGTCTTGCTCATCGAGGCGGGCGGTAGCGACCGCCGCTTCTGGATCAAGGTGCCGCTGGGTTACGGCAAGACTTATGACGATCCAGCTGTGAACTGGTGCTACACCGCCAGGAACGATCCCGGACTTTCAGGTCGCTCGGCCTTCTGGCCGCGTGGGCGGGTGATTGGTGGGTCTTCCTCGATCAACGCCATGGCCTATTTGCAGGGCCTCCCGCATGATTTCAACGATTGGGAAACTGCCGGTGCTACAGGCTGGAACTGGCAAACTGTCAGCGAAACCTATTCCAGGCTCGAAGGCAGTTCCAAACCGGACCAGACAAAGAACGACCAGGCAACTGGCACCTTGCATATAAGCGATGTCAGCACGAGAATGCATCCGTTTTCCGGCCATTTTCTGGCCGCCGCTAGGGAAGCTGGCTGGCCGGTTCGTGATGACCTGAACACACACGAACGGGAGGGGATCACACGTTTGCGCAGCACGGTCAGGAAGGGGCGTCGCTGGTCGGCCGCCGATGCCTTTCTGCGGCCCGCCTTGCGGCGGCGAAATCTGCGGGTTGTGTCAAACGCTTATGTTGAGCGTGTGTTGATGAAAGATGGCGCGGCTGTGGGCATAGAGTATTGCCAAGGTACGCAGTTGGTGCAGTTCCGCGCCAATCGTGAAATAATTGTTTGTGCGGGTGCGGTGAACTCGCCTCAGTTGCTACAACTCTCCGGCATCGGCCCGGCTGCGCTGCTGCAACGCCACGGTATCGAGGTAAGAAATGATCTTTCACAGGTGGGTCTGGGGCTTCAGGATCACTTGGGCATTTCCTATCAATTCACCGCAACCGAACCCACACTGAACAACCGTCTGGGCAATTGGCCCGGGAAAATCACCGCCGGAGTTCAATATTTGCTGACACGTGGCGGCCCACTAAGCGTACCGGTCAATCAGGTCGGCGGTTTCGTGCGCTCTGATCCGGCCAAGCTGGCCGACATTCAAGTCTATTGCAACCCGATGTCTTACGCGGTGCGCACTGACGGCAAACCCGATGTTCAATCCAAGGCAGGTTTTCTGATCTGTGCCCAACCCTGTCGTCCGACCAGCCGGGGCGAGGTGTCTATCGCCTCGTCTGATCCGCGCAAAGCCCCCGACATCCTTCCCAACTCGCTGTCAACAAACGAAGATTGTACCATGGCCATTGCTGCGGCGCGGGTTGCGCAGAAACTTGCAGAGGCGCCTGCAATTCGATCCGTAACGCGTGGCGGTCCGGATATTGCTGCGAAGTCGGACGCGGATGTTTTGGCCGATTTCCGCGAGCGTGCCGGCTCCATCTATCACGCCAGCTGCACCTGCCGCATGGGCGCATCGGCACGGGATTCGGTGCTGGATTCCCGTTTACGGGTATATGGCGTGGCGGGCCTGCGGGTGGTTGATGCCTCATCCTTTCCCAACGTGACCTCGGGCAACACGAATGCGCCGGTGATGATGCTGGCTGCACGCGGGGCAGACATGATCCTGCAAGATACAAACCAGCCTTTGCGGCAGGGAGGTGCAGCATGAAGCTCGACAAGATCGAAACCTTTGTGGTGGGAAATCCGCCCCCGCGCCATGGTGGTCGGTATTTCATCTTTTTGCGTCTTACCACCGCTTGCGGCATTACCGGCGTAGGCGAGATTTACAACGCCACGTTCGGGCCAGACCTGTGCGCGGCGATGGCCGTAGACGTCTTTGAACGGCAGTTCTTCGGGCAAAATCCGCATCATATCGAACGCCTTTGGCGGCAAACCTATGGCGCGGGATTTACCATGCGGCCTGATGTGACGGTGATGGGCGTGCTCAGCGGGTTGGAAATGGCGTGCTGGGATATCATTGGCAAGGCCGCTGATCAGCCGGTTTATGAACTGCTGGGCGGCAAGGTGCATGAGCGATTGCGCAGCTACACCTATCTTTACCCAGCCGCAGGCGATGTTTACCCCGACCCAGATCAGCCCAATGTCTACAACAACGCCGATATCGCTGCAGAGGCCGCGATGCGCGCGGTCGAACAGGGCTTTACGGCGGTCAAGTTCGATCCTGCCGGCCCCTACACGATTTTTGACGGCCATCAGCCCCGACTGAGTGATCTGGACCTGTCTGAAGCGTTCTGCCGTCAGATTCGCGCAGCGGTCGGTGACAAGGCGGATCTACTCTTTGGCACCCATGGGCAGTTCACGGTCTCGGGTGCCAAGCGCATGGCGCGGCGGCTGGAGGCCTATGACCCGCTGTGGTTTGAAGAGCCGATCCCGCCGGAAAACCCGACTGATATGGCCGAGGTTGCACGGTTTACGTCAATCCCGGTTGCGGCGGGTGAGCGTCTCTGCACCAAGCACGAATTCGCCCGGATGCTTGAGGTCGGAGCCGCGTCGATCCTGCAAATGAACCTGGGCCGTGTGGGCGGATTGCTTGAGGCCAAGAAGATTGCTTCGATGGCGGAAACCCGTCAGGCTCAGATCGCACCACATCTTTACTGCGGCCCCATCGTGGCCGCGGCGAATATCCAGATCGCCACCTGTAGTCCGAACTTTTTGATCCTGGAATCCATTGGCCGGTTCGACGGGCCGTTCATGGATTTCCTGACCACGCCTATTTCCTGGGACGACGGACACATCCTCCCCCCTGCCTCCCCGGGGTTGGGCGTGGAACTGAACGACGCGGCCATCGCTGCCCATCCCTATACCGGAGCAGAGTTGCATCTGACTCTGGAAACCAAACCCGTAAATCCCTGATCTTTTCTTGAATGGTGACGCCAATGGAAAACCTGAACAAACACTATATTGATGGCGCATGGGTGGCCCCGGCGGGCGGCACAGACTTCCCCATCAAAAACCCTGCAAATGACAGCGTCATCGGCGCGGTCACATTGGGCAGCGCGGTGGATGTCGATTTGGCCGTGGCAGCGGCCAGCCGCGCGTTCGGGACTTTTTCACGCACCACAAAGCAAGATCGTATCGCACTGCTGAAACGTTTGCTGACAGTCTATACCGACCGCCTGGACGAGATGTCTTGGGCCATCACCCGCGAGATGGGCGCGCCAATTGATATGTCGCGCGAGATGCAGGCCGGATGCGGCATTGATCACATCAAATCTTTCATTGAGGTTATGGTAGAGCATCACGAAAGCGAGACGCTGTCGAATGGCGATGTGCTTTACCGTGAACCCATTGGCGTTTGCGGGCTCATCACACCTTGGAACTGGCCGATCAGTCAGATCGCGCTCAAGGTCTTGCCTGCCTTGGCTGTCGGCGCGACCTGTGTATTGAAGCCATCGGAATACACGCCGCTTTCGGCAGCGCTTTTTGCCGAGTTTGTGCATGAGGCAGGCTATCCAGCAGGAGTGTTCAATCTGGTGTTTGGCAACGGACCTGATGTGGGGGCTGCCATGTCGCGGCACCCAGATATTGCGATGATGTCCTTCACCGGGTCCACCCGTGCCGGGATCATGGTGTCAAAAGATGCCGCTGATACGGTCAAACGGGTGGCGCTTGAGTTGGGGGGCAAGTCGCCCAATCTGATCTTTGCCGATAATGGCGATGATCTGGAGGCACGCGTGCGCGCATCGGTTTCCAACTGTTTCCACAACACCGGGCAGTCCTGCAATGCGCCGACCCGGATGCTGGTTGAACGCAGCTGCTATGACGCGGTCTTGGAAATCGCGGCCCAGGCTGCAGCGGATCAGAAAATCGGCGATCCTGGGCAACCCGGCGACCACATCGGTCCGCTGTTTGATCAGCTGCAATTTGACCGTGTGCAATCCATGATCGAGGTCGGTATGTCTGAGGCGCGGCTACTTGCAGGCGGATTGGGCAAACCAGAAGGCTTTGAGCAGGGTTGGTACGCCCACCCGACCATCTTTGCCGGTGTGGACAACCAGATGCGTATTGCACGCGAGGAAATCTTTGGCCCGGTTCTGGTGATCATCCCGTTTGACACCGAGGAAGAGGCGATCACCATCGCAAATGACACGGAATACGGGCTGGCTGCATTCCTTCAGACCGGCGATGCGGCACGCGCTGAGCGGGTCTGTGCTGCGCTGCGGGCAGGCACTGTCACGATCAACGGACAAAGCACCAATTATGGCTCACCGTTTGGAGGGTACAAGCAATCTGGTAATGGGCGCGAAGGCGGTGTCTTTGGTCTTGAAGACTATATTGAGCTGAAAGTCCGGGGCGGGTTCGGGCTGTCCGCCTGAGCCAGCCAAACCGATCCATCATCATTCCCTACCCCGCTTGACTTGCTTTATACAGGTCCCCTTTTCACTGGAGTTGCGTCATGCAGCTGCACACCGAATTGGATATTATCGCCGACGATGCCTATGCGGTACCGGCCTCTCGCAGCCCCTGGGCAATGCACCGCGATGATGTGCCGATGAGGGCGGGTTTGACGCGACATATGGCGATGCTATGTGGCAAACGCTGGTCTGAGGCGATCTGATGCACTCGAATGGCCTGTTGGCGCGCGCTTGAGGGGGTCGCGTCTTCGTCCAACTGCAGTGCGCGCGCCAATCTGGAACAGCGCTCAACCATCGCCGGATGAATTTGAATAGTAGGCCAGTGCTTCACCCTGCGATCTTTTCAGAATGCCGATCAGACAACAGCGCTCCTGTGCCAAATCGGGCGCTTCTATTAATCCAAATTTCAATCGTTTCAGGCAACCTATTTCCAACCCAAAGCGAGGAGTTGGCAATGCTGTGTGGATATATCTCGCCTGGAAACGGAGATTCTGATCCGTTGCATGCGAGTGACAGGGGCACAGCCGTGTCAACTCCGAATGAAAGCTATCAAACGGGCGCGCAGGTTTGCTTTCTTCACAGCCAATCAGCCGCCCGTTCCTCACATCTGGAGCTTAAGTCATGCCCACAACATTTGATGTCTTCTACCTTGGTGTCCTTGCAGATATGGATACGGTCGAAGGCAATTCCATTTCGGAAAATGCAGGGGCGTTGGTTGGCACAACTGCGGGATCTGTCGGCTCACCTATCTATGGGGATGTCCATTCCTGGTCACCAGGAACTGGGGGTTTTTCCAGCGGTGAAAGCAACGGTTATGACAAGGACAACAGCCCGGACGAGTATTTTCGGATAGATGGCGGCGCGGATCAGAAGTTCGACTCTCTCACGCTCTATAATGCGACGCTCACCTACGCCGACGGCACAACAGATACGATCACGGCAGTCGTTGCGCAAGACGACGCAGGCAATGCCTATCTTCTGCCTGAAACGTCGTACAACGCGGATCAGGCCGCGCTTGAAGCAAAGCCGGTAACCTCAATCACATTTGACAGTGTCGCCGATGACGACGACGACTTTCTTTACGCGACCCGCTATGATGCATCCTATGCCGAGCCCGATGGCACCGTCGATGGCACGTCAGGAGATGATTCCATCGGCCCCGGATATGTTGATGCGCAAGGGGATGCAGTTGATGGCTGGGACGGCGATGATGATGAAATTGACGCTGGAGGGGGAGATGACACCATCGACAGCGGCGCCGGTAACGATAACATCTGGGGCAGAGGGGGGGCCGACTCCATTGACGGCGGCGCCGGTGATGACACGATCAGGGGCAATGGCGGCAATGACACGATTGATGGCGGTACCGGTGATGACAGTCTCATCGGTGGCGGGGGCAGCGACCGGTTTGTCATAAACGATGGCTTCGGCAGTGACACCATCGCCGGTGGCGAGCACGGATCCGAATATGATGCATTGGATCTGTCAGGCCTGTCCAGCGGTGCGACCGTTGTTCTGAGCGGTGATGAAGTCGGAACTGCGACGGATGGCAACGATACGCTCAGTTTCTCTCAAATCGAAGAAATCATCGGGACCGATCATGGGGACATCATAGATGGTTCCGCCGCCGCAGATGGCATGGATTACGTTGTCGCAGGCGATGGTGATGACACAATCATCGGCACGTCAGGCAACGACGACCTGCGCGGGCAGGACGGCAACGATCTGATCCAGGGCGGTGACGGTAGCGACAACCTTGAAGGCGGGTCAGGCGATGACACGGTATCGGGCGGCGACGGCCACGACCAGGTTTATGGCAACAGCGGCGACGATGTCCTGGATGGTGGCGCTGGTGATGACTGGTTTTCGGCGGGCTCTGGGCAAGACACCATTTCTGGTGGCACGGGCGACGATTACATCGAATTACAGGGCGACTCTGACCGCGACATAGTTGTTCTCGAAGACGGTTTCGACAACGACACCGTCTACGGTTTCGACCTGAGTGATTTCGGCGATGGTACTACCGTCGATCAATTCGACATATCAAACCTGACCGATGGTGGCGGAAGTCCGGTATCGGTCAATGATATCACTGTCACCGATACCAATGGTGACGGTACGGGCGACGCTATTCTGACCTTTCCGAACGGCGAAACCGTCACACTGGATGGTGTGCTCGCGTCTCAGGTCGATGAATCTTTAGAACTTATGGCCATTGGTTTCGTCTGTTTTGCAACCGGCACTCTGATTGCCACGCCGGACGGGGATCGCAAAATTGAGGAGATTGCGCCTGGGGATTTCGTGACCACACGGGATAATGGCCCGCAGCAAGTCCGCTGGGTCGCTGCATCTGCATTTGGCAACGGCGATCGTGATCTGCCCAAAAACCTGGTTCCCATTCGCATCAAACCGGGGCTCTTGGGAAATTCTCGGCCTCTGATTGTTTCCCAACAACATTGCATAATGATGGAGAGCTTGAAGAACGGCGAAACTTTCTTTGTCAGGGCCAAGCATCTGGCGGAAGAGACAACCTTTGCGTCCTTTGCGAAAGGGCGCAAACAAATCACCTATTGTCACTTGCTGACTGAGCAACACGAAGTGCTGATTTCCAATGATATGCCATCGGAAAGTTTCTATCCTGGCCCTTTGGCACTGAAGCTTCTGGGAAAAACAGATCGCAAAAGACTGCTGTCGCTATTGCCCGGCCTTGCCGACACATCTGCGGAAAACGCCTATGGTCCACCTGCCAGACCAATCCTGTCAAGGAAGCAATTGAAAAAGCACCAAAGTGAAAGTGCTTTCACCTAGGTGCCTCCGTTACGAAATCACCTTTGCATTCCCAAAAGCCCTGCCGACGGACGCAACTGCGTTCGGTGATCGAACGACCTGTGTCGATAGCTGCTTCTGCACAAGTCGGATCCGTCCCGCCTTGCCGACGCTGACCTATGCGGCTGGGAGCGTCCGGTCCGGGGCAGAAATGGCTGACATTGTGGGTCAATATGGCATGGCGCGCAGGCGTGCCGTGCCGCAGAAAATCGCTTCTTTCGAGGCAAAGATACGCGATGCGCTAAATTCGCTCCACAAACCCGTCTCAACGCTGCGTTTGTCCTGCGCGCTGGCGCACACCAGGTGAAATTATTGCAAAGTGGCAGGCCCGCAGCGGTTGTCGTTGTTCAACCTTGACGCACTTACCGGGCAACGAAAAAAGCCGCCCCCCAAAGGGACGGCTTCGATCATTGTAGCTTTGGTCGGTTCAGCCCTGGCGGGCTTTGAACCGGCGTTGTGTTTTGTTGATCACGTAAACGCGGCCTTTGCGACGCACAACCCGGCAATCGCGGTGCCGGTTCTTGAGCGAGCGGAGGGAATTGCGAACCTTCATGGTCGGTCTCCTTAGTCGTCTTTTCATCGGCGCGCGGGTTAGCGCCTGGGTTGCGGGTGGTCTGGCGGATCATCCGATCAGACCAATAATCAGGTGGTGGGCGATACTGGGATCGAACCAGTGACCCCTTCGATGTCAACGAAGTGCTCTACCGCTGAGCTAATCACCCCCTATGTTGTCACGCGGAAGCCTTTGCCCCAAAAAAAATGGGGCGCGAAAAACCGCGCCGGTAGCCGGGTCTATAAAAGGAAGCGATCACAGGATCAAGGGCTTTTGGGAATCTGTTTTTATAGTCTATGTATCTATCAAGAGGAACAAAATGACTATGACTGCCTATCATGTTGTCCAACCCGATCAACCGCACTCGGCGGTGGTGTTTGCGTCGCCGCACAGCGGGCGCGACTATTCCGCTGCTTTCGTGCAGTCGAGCGTGCTGGACGAGCACAGTATCCGGTCGTCTGAGGACGCATATGTAGACCTTTTGTTCGACAGTGCGCCGCAATTCGGAGCCAGTTTTATTACAGCCAATGCACCGCGCGCTTTTGTCGACCTGAACCGCAGTTGCGACGAATTGGATCCGGCCCTGATCGAAGGTATGAAACGCCAGGGGCATAATCCACGTGTTGCGTCCGGGCTTGGAGTGATTCCCCGCGTGGTGGCGAATGGGCAGGCGATTTACCGGGGTAAAATGTCGATGGCGCAGGTGCATAGACGTCTCGATACCTATTGGCATCCGTACCACCGCACATTGCAAAGCCTGTTAGACGCATCCCATGTCCGGCATGGTCAGGCCATTTTGGTGGATTGCCATTCAATGCCGCATGAGGCGATGGACGGGTCAGTGCGACGTGGCATTCCGCGGCCCGATGTTGTGTTAGGCGACCGGTTTGGCGCTGCGGCCTCGGGTCAGGTTGTTGACCGTATTGAGGCCGCTTTGGCGGCGGCAGGATTTGTGGTTGCGCGCAATGCGCCATTTGCCGGCGCTTACATAGCGCAATCTTACGGTCGACCGTCGCGCGGGCAACATGCGGTTCAGGTCGAAATTGACCGGTCTTTGTATATGGATGAGAAAACCATCGTTCCCAGCGAGAATTTCGAAGTTGTGCGCAAGGCCCTGCGCGGGGTGATCGCTGAGATTGCTTTGATTGGTCAGGGCCAGATTCCGCTGGCCGCCGAGTGACGGACGCTACCGTAAGGCCCGGCCTTTGAGAATCGCATCTGCGCCATATCTTTCGCGAATTTTGTCGGTGGCCCGTTCGGCCTGACCGCGCCGCACGGCGCCCGGATCCAGCAGATCACCTGACAGATCGGCGCCGGATGCATCGCAAAGATCAGACAGGCCGCAGCCCAGCAATCGGTACGGCCCCTGATCGCCAACCTGATCAATCAGGCCCTTTGCGGTTCGGTAAACAGTGTCGGCCATTTGCGTCGCATCGCGCAGCGCCACGCGGCGCGATAACAACGAATGATCGGATCGTTTTAGCTTCAACGTGACGACGCGGCCTGCAATGCCTTTGGCCTTGGCGCGGTCCGCCACTTTTTCCGCCATGCGCCACAGGTGCCCGTCCAGAATATCAAGGCTGCTGGTGTCGTCGTGAAATGTTGTCTCGTTCGAGATGGATTTGATCGGTGCGCGTGAGGATACGCCGCGATTGTCCTGGCCCCGCGCCAGATGCCACAGCCGGTCGCCCATCGACCCAAAGCGTGCAGACAGATCGGCGTGGTCCCAGCGCAAAAGATCGGTAAAGGTGCGGATGCCCGCCTTTTCCAGTGATGCCTGCCCGACGGCACCGACGCCCCAGATCATGCGCACGGATTTGTCATGCAAAAACGCGGCGGTTTCCGCTTTGCCAATGACAGAAAACCCATGTGGTTTGTTCAGATCGGATGCGACTTTGGCCAGAAATTTATTGTGCGACAGCCCGATGGACCCTGACAGGCCCAGCTCTTCGCGCATGCGTTTGACCAGACGCGCCAGCATGACCGCAGGCGGCGCGCCGTGCAGGCGTTCGGTGCCCGACAGGTCGAGAAACGCTTCGTCCAGCGACAGGGGTTCGATATCGGGGGTAAGTTCCTGCATCATCACCTTGATCGCTTTTGAGGCCTCAACATAGGCCTCCATCCGGGGTTTTATGATCACTGCATCAGGGCATAGTTTGAGCGCCTGAAACATCGGCATCGCTGATCTGACGCCTCTGATGCGCGCGACATAGCAGGCGGTCGAGACAACGCCGCGGCGTCCGCCGCCGATGATCACTGGTTTGTCGATCAGGCCAGGATTGTCGCGCTTTTCCACGGAGGCGTAAAAGGCGTCACAATCCATATGTGCGATGGATAGCGAAAACAGTTCTTCGTGGGCAATCAGTCGCGGGCTGGCGCAATCAGGGCAGCGCCGTCCGGCGTCAAAGACGGTTAAGCAATCGCGGCACAGAGCGGGCATGGCATTCACCGACAGATTTGTGGCAGAACGTCGTTAGAATAGCGCAAGCGAGGGCAGATGAACACATCGTTTGAAGGGGCAAAGCGGGCGCTTTATCCGGGCGAAAGCCCAGAAGATTGCGTTTTGCGCGGAACCTGCGAAGAACCGGGGCATTCGCGGGATGTGGGGTGTTGGTCTGGCGCCGGGCATCCCAGTTTGGCAGTCGGACACACTGGCCTTTTTTGCCAGAACGCCAGTTGAATTGTCACAGAGAATCGTATTTGGGGATGAAGGGCAGCGTTAGGCCCAAATGTCGCACGCGGAATTCCTGAGCCAGCCTAAAGCAGTACCGCAATTCCAATCGCGATTGAAAATCTATCTTGCAACCCAGTTTTAGTGCTGGAAAGGCCCCCCGCCAGCGTGAGCGGGGGGGAGGTGACGAACTTCAGGAAGATGGAGTTCGTCAGGGAGTATCACCACCCGCGAGCGTACCACTTTCGCGTGCACCGACATAGGCTGGATTATGCTTAGTTGGTGGGACGTGGGCACCTGTTGTCAATTTGGCACAGCTATTTTGCACGGCGGCAACAATACGCACCGTCCGCGACGATTGTGCCAAACTGCGCGACTTCTAGTGGTTTGGGACCTCGGCCTGAGTACTGCGCAACTCTGCCAGGATCGCGTGAGCAGCTGCTTTGGGGTCTTTGGCTGCCCATACCGGACGTCCGACCACAATGTGATCCGCGCCATCGGCAATGGCCTGTGCCGGGGTCGCCACGCGCTTTTGATCGCCGAGTGCGGCACCGACGGGGCGGACGCCGGGGGTGACAATCAGGCGGTCCGAGGCTTCGGGCAAGGCGCGGATCATTGCGGCTTCTTGTGGGGATGCAATGACGCCATCGGCACCGGCGGCAAAGGCATTGCTCGCGCGGGTTTGAACAAGATCGGGAATATCGCCGGGCATCATCAGGCTTGCGTCCAGATCGGCCCGGTCCAGGGACGTCAGGATTGTCACCGCCAGGATTTTCATATCTGATCCGGCAGCACCTTGTTTTGCGGCCGATACCACATGCGGATCACCGTGGACTGTCAGGAAATCCAGATCAAATTGCGCCAGCCCCCGGACAGCGGCCTCGACCGTGGCGCCGATGTCGAAAAGTTTCATGTCCAGAAAGATGCGTTTGCCGTGTTCTTGTTTCAGTTCATTGGCCAGTGCCAGGCCGCCGCCCGTCAGCATGCCAAGGCCGATTTTGTAAAAGCCGATGCCGTCGCCCAATTGGTTGGCCAGTTCCAGACCGGCCACGGCGTTGGGGACGTCTAGTGCTACGATCAAACGGTCATCTGACATCTGGGTGCTCCTGATTTTTTGCAAACGGCCAACCCTTATGGACTAGAGTTGATGAAGTCCACCCGATGTTAGCCGAAAGTCAACAAAAGCGCCGGTGAAACCGAAACAGTGACCCAGATCATGGACAGAATGGCATTGCCCGGTTTTTTTGTCGTTATCGGTTATTGCTTGTTTTCGCGGTCTTGAAGCGGCGCAAACAATCCCCAGATAACACCATAAGGCCCAATTCGCTGTCGTGCCGCCAAGTCGGGCGCAGCATTCCTCAGGGCGCTTTTAGAAAAGGAGAATGCCATGGACTTGAGCAAGTTCACGGAACGGTCGCGCGGCTTTATTCAGGCGGCACAGACCATAGCGACAAGGGACAATCACCAGCGTTTGGCCCCGGAACATGTCTTAAAAGCATTGTTAGACGACGATCAGGGATTGGCGAGCAATCTGATAAACGCTGCGGGTGGCAATGCCGGGCGTGTTATGCAGGCGCTGGAACTGGCGCTTGGCAAAATGCCGACCGTTACCGGCGACGCGGCACAGGTTTATCTGGATAATGCGACGCAAAAGGTCCTGATCGAAGCCGAAGCATTGGCCAAGAAAGCCGGCGATAGTTTTGTGCCGGTTGAACGGCTGCTGATGGCGCTGTGCATGGTCAAATCCGGTGCCAAGACGGCGCTGGAAGCGGGCGATGTGACGGCCCAGGGGCTGAATTCGGCGATCAATGACATTCGCAAGGGGCGCACGGCAGATACCGCCAGCGCCGAAGAAGGCTATGACGCGCTGAAAAAATACGCGCTGGATCTGACGGCGCGGGCGCAAGAGGGCAAAATCGACCCTATCATTGGCCGGGACGAGGAAATTCGCCGGGCGATGCAGGTGCTCAGCCGCCGGACCAAAAACAATCCGGTGTTGATCGGGGAACCCGGTGTCGGGAAAACCGCGATTGCCGAAGGTTTGGCATTGCGGATCATTGATGGCGATGTGCCGGAATCCTTGCGTAACAAGAAATTGCTGGCGCTGGATATGGGTGCTTTGATCGCGGGTGCGAAATACCGTGGCGAATTCGAAGAACGCCTTAAGGCCGTGCTGACAGAAGTGACCGAAGCAGCCGGTGAGATTATCCTGTTCATTGATGAGATGCACACGCTTGTGGGTGCGGGCAAGGCGGATGGCGCGATGGATGCGGCAAATCTGATCAAGCCGGCACTGGCACGCGGTGAATTGCATTGCGTCGGTGCGACGACATTGGATGAATACCGCAAATACGTTGAAAAAGACGCGGCCCTCGCGCGGCGGTTTCAGCCGGTGATGGTGCAGGAACCCACCGTCGAAGACACGGTTTCTATCTTGCGCGGCATCAAGGAAAAGTACGAATTACACCACGGAGTGCGGATTTCCGACAGTGCGTTGGTGGCGGCAGCAACCCTAAGCCATCGCTACATCACGGATCGGTTTTTGCCCGATAAGGCCATTGACCTGATGGATGAGGCCGCAAGCCGTTTGCGCATGGAGGTTGATAGCAAACCAGAACAGCTGGACGCGCTGGACCGGCAGATCCTGCAATTGCAGATTGAGGCGGAAGCCTTGCGTGCCGAGGATGACAAGCCCAGCAAGGACCGGTTGGAAACGCTGGAAAAGGACTTGTCCGATTTGCAGGAACGCAGTGCGGAAATGACCGCGCAGTGGCAGGCCGAGCGCGACAAGATGGCGGGCGCGCGGGACTTGAAAGAACAGTTGGATCATGCCCGTGCCGAGCTGGAGATCGCCAAGCGCGAGGGCAATCTGGCAAAGGCGGGTGAGCTGTCTTATGGCGTCATACCGCAGCTTGAAAAACAGATTGAGTTGGCAGAGCATGGCGATGACGAAAGCGTTATGGTCGAAGAAGCGGTGCGCCCGGATCAGATTGCATCGGTGGTGGAACGCTGGACCGGTATTCCTGCGGGCAAAATGCTGGAAGGCGAACGAGACAAGCTGTTGCGCATGGAAGATCAGTTGCATGCGCGTGTGATCGGGCAGGAGGGCGCTGTGAAAGCGGTGTCTAACGCGGTGCGTCGGGCGCGGGCGGGTCTGAATGACGAAGGGCGCCCCTTGGGATCATTCCTGTTTTTGGGACCGACGGGCGTGGGTAAAACCGAATTGACCAAGGCCGTGGCCGAATTTCTGTTTGATGACGACAATGCAATGGTGCGCATTGATATGTCGGAATATATGGAAAAACACAGCGTCGCCCGTCTGATTGGCGCGCCTCCGGGGTATGTTGGCTATGACGAGGGCGGTGCGCTGACCGAGGCTGTACGGCGCAGGCCCTATCAGGTTGTGCTGTTTGATGAAGTCGAAAAGGCGCATCCGGATGTGTTCAACGTACTGCTGCAGGTTCTGGATGATGGGGTTTTGACCGATGGGCAGGGCCGCACGGTCGATTTCAAGCAAACGCTGATCATCCTGACCAGCAACCTAGGCGCGCAGGCGCTTAGCCAGATGGCTGAAGGCGCTGATGCAAGCGAGGCCAAAGGTCACGTGATGGAAGCCGTGCGCGCGCATTTCCGGCCAGAATTCCTGAACCGTCTGGACGAGACGATCATCTTTGACCGGCTTAGCCGTGCGGATATGGATGCAATCGTTGATATTCAGATGGCGCGTTTGCTGGCGCGGCTGGCGTCGCGCAAAATCCATCTTGAACTGGATGATGCCGCGCGCACATGGCTTGCGGATGAAGGCTATGACCCGGTGTTCGGTGCGCGACCACTGAAACGGGTTATTCAACGTAGTCTGCAAAACCCGCTGGCAGAGATGCTGTTATCGGGGGATGTGCATGATGGTGACACCATTCCGGTGCATGCCGGGGCGGATGGTCTGATCATTGGCGACAGGATTGCGGCGTCAAACAGGCCACGTCCGGATGATGCCGTGATGCATTGAACCGCGACCCAGATCGCAAAAGACGCGCCCCGGCAGGGGGACTTGCCGGGGGCAAACAGCCCCTACGTTACAGCGCGCTGTCCATATTGTGAGGCAAAATCATTTGGTCGCAGGGAATAAAGCCCCTAGATACAGCCCAGATGATCACGAGGAGTTGCTGTTATGGCTATGCGCTGGACCAATAGGCTGACCGAAAATGATGTCACACCGGAAGCTGTGTTTTTGAACAGGCGGCAGGTGATCGCCGGGGCTGTTGGCGCGGGCCTTGTCGGATTGGGGCGCCCGGCGCGTGCAGCCGAAGATCTTGAACCAAACACGTTTGAAGAGATCACATCCTACAATAACTTCTATGAATTTGGCACTGACAAGGGCGATCCGGCGCGCAATGCCGGTGCGATGACCACCGCCCCCTGGAACGTCAAAATTGACGGCATGGTTGACAGGCCCGGCGACTATGCGTTCGAAGACATTATGGCCAAGATGACTGTCGAAGAACGCATCTACCGTTTGCGCTGTGTTGAGCGGTGGTCGATGGTGGTGCCGTGGAACGGGTTTGAGCTGGCGGATTTGCTGAACCTCGCGGGGGTTCAGTCAGATGCCAAATATGTGGCGTTTGAAACGCTGGCGCGTCCCGAGGAAATGCCGGGCTTGCGCTATAACGTGATCGACTGGCCTTATGTGGAAGGGTTGCGTCTGGACGAAGCGATGCACCCGCTGACAATTATGGCGACCGGCATTTACGGCAAGGATATCCCGAACCAGAACGGCGCGCCCTTGCGGCTCGTGGTGCCGTGGAAATATGGCTACAAGTCAATCAAATCCGTCGTGCGCATGACCTTGCTGGACACCGAGCCGCCAACCGCTTGGGGCAAATACAGCGCCAGCGAATATGGGTTTTACAGCAATGTGAATCCAAACGTCGATCATCCGCGCTGGAGCCAGGCCTATGAGCAGCGCGTTGGTGGCGGCCTTTTTGCGAAAAAGGAGCCGACACGGATGTTCAACGGATATGAGCAAGAGGTGGCCAGCCTTTATGAGGGTATGGATCTGGCGAAATTTCACTGATTTGGCCGCTTTGCGAATGAGTGTTGTTGACCGATTGAATACGGCGCTGCGCCGGGTTCCGATTTTACTTGTATATATAGTGTGTGCTGCACCGGCGCCCTGGCTGTTTTATTTGGGCGTTACCGGCGGGTTGGGTGTTGAGCCGATCAAGGCGCTGGAACACGAATTGGGGCAGCTGGCGTTAAAGTTTCTGATTGTGGCATTGGCAGTGACACCATTACGGCGGTTTACCGGGTTGAACCTGATCCGGTTTCGCCGGGCCATCGGGCTGATCGCCTTTTACTATGCGCTGTGTCATTTGCTGGTTTGGGTCTTTCTGGACGTCCAGATTGTCAGCGAGATGTGGGGCGACATTTTGAAACGCCCCTATGTCACCATCGGTATGCTGGGATTTGCAGTGATGCTGCCGCTGGCGATTACGTCGAACAATTGGTCGGTGCGGCGTTTGGGCGTGACTTGGCGCAAACTGCATAAGCTGACCTATGTGGTGGCCTTTCTGGGTGGTTTGCACTTTGTGATGCTGGCCAAAGGGTTTCAGATCGAACCTTTGCTATATATGGCCGCGATTCTGGGTCTGCTGGCGCTGCGGTTTCCAAACCTGCGCCGAAAACGATCCATCTGACAGGGGATTTGCCCCGCCAACAGGCACTTTGGATCCGACTATGAATATTCTGCACCTGCGGCGTGCTTTGAAAACCGGGCTATTCAGCCGATTCACGGGGAAAATTGCCCAACACACCAAAAAGGACTCAGCCTCTCTTGGGGGTATCTCTGTGGATAACGCAATATGTAGGGATTTCCCGTGATTACGTTCCCTAAGAGCTGCGCGAAAAAGGCGACAAAAACCGGGAATGGGTAAAAAAATGAACAGATAACTATTTGATTTAATACAAAAACTTTGAATAATGAAAAAAATATGACGTTTCCTCAAAAAAGGGGTTGCGGGTCTGAGCCACTAACTCTAGAACCCCCCTTACCGGACGAGCAGCGATGCTCTGACGGGACGCCAGACGGGCCAGACGGAACGGAAACGAACCAGACGGAAACGAGACGTAAGAATAAAATCAGAGGTAAACGAGGCGGGGCGCGCCAAAGAAGTTAGGGCGCATCCAGTCACTTTTGTCTCTACGCTCTTTGAAAATTAAATTATCTGAAGAGATATGTGGGCGGTTTGGTTCATTCGATGGATCAACCTCTTCATATCGCGCTACTAGGGCTTCGGTCCGATGATGTAGTGTCAGCTTCACTGTTTGGACGGTTTCTTGTTTTCTTATGAAAACCTGAAGCACAACAAACAGAAAAGACGCCTGTAATATTCAGTAAGTATTGCAGGTCGATGTGCAGAGGTTCGACGTCAAGGATATGATCGCAAGATCATTTCAACTTGAGAGTTTGATCCTGGCTCAGAACGAACGCTGGCGGCAGGCCTAACACATGCAAGTCGAGCGCACCCT
>JBAUHN010000138.1:0-7522 GCA_049680295.1 Sulfitobacter sp. | reverse complement strand
CCCCGATGCGGCGAACTTTGTGACCCAACTGCTGCCCATGTATCAAACGTTCAATGCGGAGCTGAAAGCCGCTGTCGAGGACTGCGCACCAGAGTTTTGTGGCGCGGGCCTGCGAGATGAGTTTACGCTTCGCTCCTTCCAAAATTGATGGTCACTGCGTTGCAAATCCAGGAGATTTAGACTTATTTTGTTGAAGAGGTCGCCCTGACTTGGGGTTTTGGCCGCCTCGCAACGTTGGTCGCAGGCTTTCTGTTACGCCCTTTGCACCAAGCGGCTTGCCCCAAAACAACACCTACTTCTTCAACAAAATCGGATTTCCCGGCGCCTTCGCCGCACCTGACACCAGTGGCCAGTTCAAAAAGCAGCGCCATTCGCTGCGCGGCGCATTTACGGTAAGACGCGGGACAATGCCGACCTTCAAATTTCGCGCTTCACTGGTGCAGCATTCGTTCGCAGTCGCGGCACATTTGTTGTTGCAACGCGACGCGTTTCGCCATTCCGGTCATTCATGAGCGCTATTTTTTACCGGAACCGAGACCGTGTTTTCGCTGCATCCCGTTTGGGCCTCAAACCCTCGGAACCTGAACATTAGCTGGATACCGCTAATTTCTCGACCTCCTCCAAAAGGATCGGGACGCCCATTGTCATAGAGTGGATGCCCATGATCGAGGTAAGCTGGATCACTTCGAGGATTTCTTCTTTCGTGGCCCCGGCCGCAAGCGCGTTGGCCATGTGTCGCCGTGCGCCCGAGGGCCAGAGATGGGTGGTGGCCACGTTGATAGCGATGAAGATGAGTTCCTTGGTTTTCTGATCCAGGGGGCCGTTTTGCGGCACAGAGCGGAAGTGCAGGAAAGCCTCGAGATAGTCTGGATCCAGGTCTTCCAATGACGTCCAAAAGGGATTCCAATCGCCGGTGGCGCGTTGTGCTTGGGTTGCAGGATAGGTCTTGTCGGCCATCTCAGCCTCCTCTGTGTTTGAAGCTGTCACGGCGGAACGAATAGAGCGCGGCAGGGTCCACCATCACGTCGATGACGGCTGGTTTGCCACACGCCAGCGCCGCCTCAATCGCCTCTGCGGTCTGGGCCAGCGTATCGGCGCGATACCCCTTTGCGCCGTAAAGTTCGGCCAGCTTGTCGAAGGGCGGGGAAGAGATATCAGCTCCGATATAGCGACCATTGAAGAAGTCGCGCTGGTAGGCTTTTTCCGCACCCCAGCAGCCGTTGTTCATGACCACGGTGACGGTGTTGATGCCGTAATCGACTGCCGTCGAAAGCTCGGACGTTGTCATGCCGAACCCGCCATCGCCCATAAGGCTGATCACCGGGCGGTCGGGGCAGGCCAGTTTGACCCCCAGACCGGCCGCAAAGGAAAAACCCACAAGCCCGAAATCGAGCGGGGTGAAGAGGCTTTTGGGCTGCCAGTAGTTCAGCTTGTCCGTTGCCTGAAGGCATAGCGTGCCCGCATCCATGGTAAAGGCGCTGTCCTGTGGGCAGACGTCGCGCAGGGTCTTGAACAGGCCCGAGGGCTGGATGATGGAATTGGCGACATCCGCCTGCGCATCGCGGGTAGCAAGGAATGCCTGACGCTCGGCCTTGTAGCTGTCGGTCCAGGCCGCGGCCTCGGCCCGCATGTTCAACTTGCAGGCTTCGGCCCGCAGCTGTTCGGCCACGGTGGGCGCGTCGCCCCAGATGCCGATCTCGACCGGGAAATAGCGGCCAATGGCGGTGGGCTCTTGTTCCACATGGATGATCGTCGCGTCGCGGTTGATGTTGTCATAGCTGTAGAACGTGGCGTTAAAGCCGATCCTTGTGCCAAGGGCCAGGATCACGTCCGCCTCTTTCATCAGTCGCGAGGCAACCTCGTTGCCCCGCGGACCGGTCTGGCCGGCGTTGAGCGGGTGGCCAAACGGGATCGCGTCGCCATGTCCAGGGGAGGAGACAAGCGGCGCGTTGAACGCTTCGGCCAGCGCGATGGCGCGGTCGGCCGCACCGGTGTTCTTGATGCCGCCACCCACCATGATGACAGGCCGCGCGGCCCCGGCCAGCAGTTTGGCGGCCCGGGAAATCGCCTCTGCGGGCGCGGCTGTGGCGCTAACCGGGCGGTAGCTTTCGGGTGCCTTCATCGGGCCGTAGTCCGCCTGCGCGGAAAGCACATCGCGCGGCAGGTTCAGATGTACGGGTCCTTTACGCGGGGCATTGGCCACGCGGAAGGCCTCTTGCACCAGTTCGGGCACCCGGTCGGCGGAGGGCGCGGTCCAGGTCTTTTTGGTGATCGGCGTAAACAGTGCCTGTTGGTCCACTTCCTGAAAGGCATCCCGATACACATGGCCCGATGCCAGCGCCCCGCCGATCGACACGATGGGCGTATAGGCCGCTTTGGCCTGCGCCAGACCGGTGACGAGGTTGGTGGTGCCGGGCCCGTTCTGCCCGGCGAGCACCACGCCTGTGTTGCCGGATGCGCGGGCATAGCCATCGGCCATATGGGTGCCGGAGCGTTCATCGTGCACGCCGATAAAGCCGATGTCCTTGGCGTCATAAAGCGCATCGAACATTTCCATGGTGGCCGATCCGATCAGGCCAAAGACAAATTCGGTCTTTTCGGCCTTAAGCGCCTCGACGGCGGCTTGTCCTCCGGAGAGCTGAGACATTGCTGAGTTCCTTTTGATTACGTCAGAACGCGGTCGAGAAAAATCCGGACCGGGTGGTGAAAAAGAGGGGGCTGTTCGATCAGCCCCTGATGTTGATGCTGCGGCACGATTTCGGTGCGCGCGCCGGGGGGGGCGGCGGCGGCGATAGCCTGGCGCATCGCCGGGGTGGAGCCGCTGTCAGGCTGGCAGGTCATCACCAGCATGGGGTGGGTGAGCGGCGGCGCGGACGATCCCCAGTTCATCCATCAGTGCGATCAGTTGTTCACTTAGAGCGCTCTGGATGACGGGGCCTAAGGGCAACCCGGATTGACCGTGCCCCAGCAGGTCATGAGCCACAACCGGGGCACCCTCAGGGCCAGTCAGGACATAGGCGGTGCTCTGTCCAGAGACCTGCATCAGACCCCCGCCGGGTTTTCGACACCGCGCCCCATCTCGGCCAGATCCTCATAGCGATCGCCGATCCGGTGGTTGGGGTGCCCGCCCACCGAAGCGCCAAGGGCCACGATGATCTCATCTTCGGCAGGCGCGTCCGCGATCGAGGTCTGGATGGTCTGGTAATGTGACCGCCGCCCGCCATCGTCCTTGTCCATCAACGGGATGGTGATCGGGCAATTGGCCGCACCACGCGTGTTGGAGAACACCAGATACGAGGTGGCATTGATCGCCTCGCGGAACTGGTTGCCGAAATGCAGCGTGTGGGTCAACGCCTGCGCGTGTTCGACCTCACCGCCCATACCTACAACACTGGCCTTGCCGCAGCCTTCCAGCTTGTCGCCGGTCACATCCAGCAACATGCCAGTCAGAAGCTTGCCAATCTTGGGGCCGTGCTCTTGAATCTCGGGGCGCATGTTCTCCACATGACCGCGTCCGAACCACGGGTTTTTCATGACCACCATTGCGGCGACCAGCAATGTCGGTTCACTGACCTTTTTCCAACCCTCAAGAAGAGTGGACTGCTGCCACAGAAGCGTGCGGCGAATTTCAACCGGCATGGGCCAGCTCCTTGTCTGCAAATTCAGGCATCACCTCGTCGATGAACAATTTCAGCGATCGCTTCTGCCGTTCCATATCAAGACCCATCGAGGCGTAATACATAAAGGCATCGACACCGATCCCCTCGTATTGCTTCAATTTGGTAATTACCTGCTCAGGACGACCCAGCATCAGGTTTTCTTCCAGCATGTCGGGATCGACGCGGTAATTGCCCTCAAGGCTTTCCAACGAGACGGGTTCCGGGTAGCCATTGACCACATCGCCCGATTTCATCATCAGGTTACCAAAACGCGCGAGAATCTGGCGCACGGCCTCTATCGTAGCTTGGCGGTCTTCGTCATTGTCATAGACCACCGTATGTCGCATCATCGCGAACTTGCCGGAATAGCCCGGATTCAGCCGCGCCTTGCTGTCATCAAGCATCCCGCGATACTTGGCGGCCTCGGAAAACGGCAGTGTCAGCGGCCAGCTCATGATATTGCAATTATGCTCAACCGCGTAATCAAAGGTGATCGGTGATCGCGCCGCGACCCAGATCGGAACATTCTCCTGCAAGGGTTTCGGGCAGGATGTTGCCTTGGGAAATTGCCAATAGGTGCCGTTGTGTTCGACATCGCCCTTCCAGAGCTTTTGGACCAGCGGCAGCATCTCCTGCATGTAGCGCCAGCTGTCTTTCTGATCGAGACCGGGGAACATGCGGTCAAACTCGCGCTGATAAGCGCCCGAACCGATACCGAATTCCATCCGCCCACCCGACAGAAGGTCTGCCAGTGCCGCCTCACCGGCCAGCTTGATCGGATGCCAATAGGCGGCATTGGCCACGCCCGCGCCGACGCGGATATTCTTCGTGTGATCGGCCCACCAAGTCATCAGGTGAAACGGGTTGGGCGCAATGGTCATTTCCAGCGCGTGATGCTCGGCCGCCCAAGCGATCTCGAACCCGGCCTCATCAGCCATTTGCACCATTTCCAGCGTGTGGTCGCGCACGGCGATCATATCCGTGTTCGGATCGACCCGTTCGAGATTGATGGCAATATGAAACTTCATCTTTTCCTCCCTTGGTTCAGCGGGCCACGAACTGGCTGCCCAGCGGCTCCGACGATGTGTTCATCCAGACGGTTTTGGGCCGCGTGTAGTCATAGACCGCCTGAAACCCGCTCTCGCGGCCATAGCCCGAGGTCTTCATCCCGCCGAATTCGGCCACCGGCGAGACCGCCCGATAGGTGTTGACCCAGACGATCCCCGCACGCACATCGCGGCTCATGCGCAGGGCGCGCGCGTTGTCGCGGGTGAAGATGCCTGCCGCCAGCCCGTGTTCGGTATTGTTGGCCAGCGCCAATGCCTCTTCTTCGGTCCGGAAACGCAACACGCTCAGGACGGGGCCAAACAACTCGGTATCAACAATGTGCAGATCGGGGCTGGGGCAATCAATGATGGTCGGCTGGAAAAACATCTCTGATCCAGCCTTGGCGCGCTTGCCGCCGCACACAATCCTGCCGCCTTCTTTCACCGCGCGGGCCACTTCGCGTTCGATGTTTTCAAGCTGGCCATGGGTGCACAGCGGGCCCATCTCAGTCTCTTCCGCCATTGGGTCGCCGATCTTGGCTGCATTGGCGATGTGTGCCAGGCGGGTCAGGAACTCGTCTGCGATGTCCTCGTGCACAATCAGCCGCGAGCCTGCCACGCAGCTTTGCCCGGAGGCCGCAAAAATGCCCGAGACAGACCCGTTGACCGCGCTTTCGACATCCGCGTCGTCAAAGACAATGAACGGGGACTTGCCGCCCAGTTCCAGGCTGATCTCGGCAAAGTTCTCACGGGTGTTTCCGATCACGTGACGGGCCGAAACCGGGCCGCCGGTGAACGACACCCGCGCCACCAACGGATGCGAGGTCAAAACCTTGCCACAAGGGTCACCATGGCCGGTGACGATGTTCACGACGCCATCGGGAATGCCTGCTTGCGCGATCAGTTCGCCAAACTCCAGCATCGCGGCCGAGGCATGTTCCGACGCCTTGAGCACAACAGTGTTGCCTGCCGCGAGGGCCGGGCCGATCTTGACGGCCGACAGAAACAACTGCGAATTCCACGGCACCACGGCAGCGATCACGCCCAATGGTTCGCGGCTTGTAAAGACGAACATGTCGGGCTTGTCGATGGGCAGGGTCTCGCCATTGATCTTGTCGGCGGCGCCTGCGTAGAAGTGATAGAATTCACTGATGTATTTCGCCTGCCAGCGGGTCTCCTTGAACATCTTGCCGGTGTCGCGGGTCTCGATTTCGCCCAGCTGCTCTGAGCGCTCGGCCAGCAAATCACCAAGGCGGCGCAGGCAATGGCCGCGCGCCGTTGCGCTCATCTTCGACCATGGCCCTTCGTAACAGGCCCGGTGCGCGGCCCGCACGGCACAGTCCACATCCTCGGCACTGGCCTCTGGTATCTCTGCCCAGTTCTTGCCGGTGGCAGGGTTGAGACTGGGAAATGTACCACCGTCCGAAGACAGGATCCATTCACCATCAATCAGCATCTTATACGTTTTCATGTGTTGCTCTCGTTTTCAGGTCGCGGCCGCAATGGCCGGTTTCGATTGCGGCATCACGCGGTGGTAACTGCCGTCACGATAGGCAAGTGGGCTGGTGTTGCTCGCTAAAACCTCGCGGACATGTCCGAGCACAATCAGGTGACTGCCTGAATGCACCGTTTGCTGCAAAACACAGCGAAAGGCCGTGGCACCGTCGATCTGAGGTGCCACTCCGGCCGCGCCATAGCAGTTGATCCCCGAAAAGCGATCTGCAACCAAATGATCATGCCGACCGGCAAACCGATCCGCTATCTCCGCGTCGTTCTCTGACAGGACATTGACACAGAATGTGCCATTTGCGCTGACCGCCCGGGCGATACGGCTTTGTGCAAAAAGACAAACAAGCACGGTGGGCGGATCAGCCGAAACGGATGAAAACGCACTAACTGTTGATCCGTGAAGACCTTTCACACCGTCCGTCGTGACGACCGTAACCGATGACGCGACCTTGCGCATGGCTGCAATGAAATGCGCACGCGGCACGAGTTCGGTGTCGTTTCGAAACATTTTGAGGCGCTCCTGCGTTCGGGAAATTATTTCGTTCCAGAAAGCTGGCATAGAAACTTAATTCTTGATAGCGAATAGTTTTGCTCTATAAGTGCAATTTTTTCGAATTAAGGGTGCCCTACATGAACATCGTCTCGTTGCAAACCTTTATCGCCATTGTCGAAACCGGCAGCCTTGTGCGGGCTTCGCAAAAGATGAACGTGACACAGTCAACGGTTACTGCACGCCTCAAGACACTTGAGGCCGAGATCGGGCAGATCCTTCTTAATCGACAGAAATCAGGCACAACGCTGACGCCAGCGGGGACCAAGCTGTTAAGCTATGCGCGTATCATGACCGGCCTCTGGCGACAGGCTAGATTCGAAACTGCCCTGCCAGCCGGATTGGAAGCGGTCTGCACCTTCGGGTGTGATCGCGACTTGTGGCACGGCCCAGGACGTCGATTCTTTTACGACATCCTGTCAAAACATCCTGAGATCGCGCTTTCTGTAAAACAGGGCAGCAGTCAGGATCTGGAGCGTTGGCTGATTAGGGGGTCAGTAGATGTGATCCTGACCTACGAGGCTGTTGCGCGTGGCAGTCAGACAATCCATGAGCTACCAGTTGAACGGCTAGAGCTTTATGCAACGCGGCCTGATGCGCCGATGGTCAATGATCCAGACTACATTTTCGTGGACCACGGCTCCGAATATCGGCAATTGCACGCTGAATCGTATCATGACGCCGGGGTGGCGCGCATCAATTTCGATAGTTCCTGGTGGGCCTTGCAATTCATGCTGGATAATCAAGGGTCTGCCTAT
>JBAUHN010000137.1:0-3506 GCA_049680295.1 Sulfitobacter sp. | reverse complement strand
AAGGCGGCGATGGCTTTGCTGCACGAACAGGCGTGCATTGGACGTTGCCCCAATCCGGGGTGAATATAGGCGCGCGCCGGGTCGTCGGGTGTTTCAACGTGAATGATTTCGACTTTGCTGTTGCGAAACCGGGCCAGGAAAACCGTTTCATTGAATTTTGCGGCAGCAGATTTCAGCAAGGGGGCCGCACATTGGCGCACATCAATGTCCGATTTCCCCAGCAAAGCGATCCGGATCATCCGCTCCCCGATCACAAATTTCCCGTCTTCCGCTGGCTGATCCAGCAGACGCTGATCCAAAAGAGACTGGATCAACCGGTAGCAGGTCGGCTTTGGCAGATCCGTGGCTTTTTGCACCTGAGCGACCGTGACGGGGCGTCCCGCAACTGCTACGATCTCCAAAAGTGCGATAAGCCGGTCAAGATGCATATTGACTGATTTCCCTCATCAGGTGAGACTGTGTCTCGAATGATGATAACAACATTGGCGTAAAGCAAGCCAAAAATGATAGGAAGACAAAAAATGAGAACACGTGCCGCCGTCGCCGTTGCTGCTGGAAAACCGCTTGAGATCATGGAAGTTAACCTTGATGGCCCGCGTGCGGGCGAGGTTTTGGTTGAGATCAAGGCGACGGGGCTTTGCCATACGGACGAATTCACCCGTTCGGGCGATGACCCCGAAGGAATCTTTCCCGCGATTCTGGGCCATGAGGGTGCGGGCATCGTGATTGAGGTGGGAGAGGGCGTCACCAGCCTTGAAGTCGGCGATCATGTGATCCCGCTGTACACGCCGGAATGTCGCGAATGCGAATACTGCCTGAACCCGAAAACCAACCTGTGTCAGAAAGTGCGCGCGACCCAAGGCCAGGGGTTGCTGCCTGATGGGTCGACCCGGTTTTCGATTCTCGATGGCACGCCGATCCATCACTATATGGGCTGTTCCACCTTTGCCAATCACACGGTTGTGCCCGAGATTGCACTGGCCAAGGTTCGCAAGGACGCGCCGTTTGATAAAATCTGCTACATCGGTTGTGGCGTAACCACTGGCATCGGTGCCGTCATCAACACCGCCAAGGTCGAAATCGGATCAAAGGGCATCGTCTTTGGTCTAGGTGGCATTGGTTTGAATGTCATTCAGGGTTTGCGATTGGCGGGTGCCGATCAGATCGTAGGTGTTGATCTGAACGACGGCAAGATTGAAATGGCAACGCATTTTGGCATGACCGATTTTGTGAACCCGTCCAAGGTTGACGGCGATCTGGTTGCCCATTTGGTAGAACTGACAGGCGGCGGTGCCGACTACACCTTTGATGCCACTGGCAATGTGTCGGTGATGCGCACCGCGTTGGAAGCCGCGCACAAGGGGTGGGGCGAAAGCATCATTATCGGTGTGGCCCCCGCAGGTGCCGAGATTTCAACACGGCCCTTCCAGCTGGTCACAGGACGCAGCTGGCGCGGAACCGCATTTGGTGGCGCATCGGGGCGCACAGATGTGCCCAAAATCGTGGATTGGTACATGGACGGCAAGATCGAGATTGACCCGATGATCACCCACAAACTGACACTGGATGAGATCAACCACGGATTTGACCTGATGCATCAGGGCAAATCCATCCGCGCCGTGGTGGAATTTTAAGAGACCACACAAAAAAAACCGCCGCCGTTCTTACCTCGTGAGGGCAGGAACGGCGGCGCTGAAAAGAACTGGATACTACGGCGTTTCGACTTTTCCTTGAAAGACTTGGCAGCTCCTTTTGCGTTGAAACCTTTGATTTCAGGCAGCGAAAGGGGATTCAAAGCTAAGTCGAAACGCCTAAAAAAACTTTAACTATTTACGGGGTCGTGGTCTTCAATTTCGATGCAGTTTCGTACTCGTTACACTCAGCCCGCAAAACACATGGGCTGAAACTCGGGGTGGTCTTAGTGGGTGCGGGTGGTCGCGTCGCTGGTGACGTCGTTAACAAACGACATGATCCGCAGTTTCAAACCATTGTCCTTGATCGCGGCCAGGGCCTTTACGATTTCGGTGTTGGGGTCACGGCGGCCCATTCCTGCGGTCTCTTCGTTGAGGCCTTCAAAGAAATAGGACGTCGGTACGCAGAGAATTTTTGACAGTTCAAACAGGCGGCTGGCGGCGATCCGGTTTGTTCCCATCTCATATTTCTGGATTTGCTGGAAGGACAGTTCAAGCTTGTCACCAACTTCGGTCTGGCTCAGGCGGCGCAGCTTGCGAATTTGCTTAAGCTTTTGACCGACGTGGATATCTACGGAATGTTTCATGTGTTTAACCTCTGTTTGCATCTGGGTTAAGTTTTCGCGGAAATCCGCCGATCTCTCAATTTGTTACTTTTATTTTTTTTCTACCCATAGATGTACACGTAAAGAGTGAGAAATGTTCTATCTATGGGTGATAAATCAACCATTTGGTGTTTTTTCCAGTAAAATAAGGGGTTTGACGGGAATTTGTCGCCCGTATGAGGGGGGCATACCCGCCCGGATACCGTGCATTTCCTGCTATCACAGGCAGAAATTCCCGCGCGCCCTGCGGGAAGTGATGATAAATCACCCCTTTTTGGGCCGTTAACCAAGACGCGATCAAAGGTGATTTCGCGTGATTTTTTGAATATTAACCTTGCAAAGCCGGAATCAGGGTTGAACAGGGCGCGCGATTCTTACAAAGACACCTGCCGCTCCCTGAAAATATGCGCGATGGACTGCAATATGATCCCGTTTGTATTGATATCGGTATAGTTGACCGAAGCGGTATCAGTGGATTGCAAGATGCTTGATGCAAAGCCGTTGGGTGTGCGCGCCTTGGTGCGTACATGGTCGACCAGAATATTGGAAAAAGGGTGATCGTGATAGGCGGCCCACAGAAAGGCGGCCTTGGAACTGATCGCAAGATTTTGTCGGCGGAAGGCCGCAGTTTTATGTTCGGGCAGGCTATCGACGGTATCGGTGGCCCAGGTGCGGCCCGGTGCGTCAAATTGCAGACCTTGGTAGGTGAACCAGGGATTGCGGTTGATTGGCCCCTCCGAGACACAAGTCAGCACCCCGGTTTCACGGTATTCTTCCAATTGTGCTGCAAACAGGACATCGGCCAGATAGGCGGTCTCGGCAGACATGCCCAATTCAAGCGCCTCCAGCAGCAAAGGTTCCGCGCCCATGGGGCCGATGTGGCCTGACACCTCAAGCAATGACATCTTGCCATCGCTGTCGCTTTTGCCGGTAAAGACTTCATAAGGCGACAGGGCGTCCAACCCCCAGGTGCGAAACGCACGTGCGGCATAATGGGCGCAATGGGACCGAAAGGTGGTTTTGAATTCTCCACCCGTCACATTAAATATCTCTCCGGCTTCAATGATGCCGTCCAGGTCCCAGTTTGCCACAATCTGCGCCGGTTTATCACGCGTGGCGGGATGGGTTTCCAGATTATAGAGCGCGCACATCAGTCTTCCCGCATCACACCCATCAAAGTCTTTGACGCCCCATCTGAACCGGTCGGTTC
>JBAUHN010000136.1:0-7752 GCA_049680295.1 Sulfitobacter sp. | reverse complement strand
CTCGCGACGGCGCTCGTTGAGGCTGGAAAAGATCGTTGCCATCATGCCGATGAGCGCCGTGACAACCACCATTGCAGACACCGCAATGAGCGCCGTTTCCGCGATGCCAACGATCCCCCACAGTTCTTGCAAGGCGACGCCGGGCAAGATCGCCAGTAATGGCTCTTCCCCATATTCATTGATGGCACGTTGCAAGGTAAAGGTTTGTAGGGGGCTTTCGACGCCGACAAGGGCCGCGGTTATCGCCTTCGGGGTGAGTTCCATTTCGCGGATTACATCCGCTGGTGTCGATTGGCCGGGCACCTGTGCTCCGCTTTGCCAATCCACATGGATCGCCTCAATCGCTTCCATGCTGACGATTACTGTGCGGTCTACCGGCGTGCCGGTCTTTTCCAGAATGCCCGACACACGAAACGGCTGATCTTTATGCTCGGCAAAGGACGCAAGGCCGTGGGCGACGATGATTGGATCGCCAACAGTGTATCCCAGAGTTGCCGCGACATCGGCTCCGATAACGGTATCAAAGAGGTCATCCATGATGGTGCCGTCAGACACCGCCAGTGATCTGCCCTGGCGGTATTTGTAATGCTCAAAAAAGGCCTGGGTGGTGCCCATCACGCGGAACTGGCGGTGGCTGTCGCCCAGTGAAATCGGCACGATCCAGTCAACGTCGGGCCGCACTGCAATATCCTGATAGCTTTCCCACGTCACGTTGTTGGTTGCATTGCCAATGCGGAAGACGGAATAGAGCAGCAGTTGTACCGATCCTGAGCGCGCACCGACGATCAAATCGGTGCCGGATATCGTGTCGGCAAAGCTGGCTTTGGCTCCGGTCCGCACCTTTTCAACACCCAAAAACAGCGCCACGGATAAGGCGATGGCGAGGATCGTCATGCCGACGGTCAGCGCGCGCGCAAAGAGCGAGGCAATGGCGAGGCGCAGCATCATACCGTCGCCCTTTCTATTTGCGCGATGTCTTCCATGCGGATCACCCGATCAAAGCGATCGCCCAGACGCGGATCGTGGCTGACCATCAATAGCGAAGTGTTATGCGTGGTCGTTTGTGCAAACAGCAAATCCAGAAAGGCGGTTTGACTATTTGCATCCAAGGCCGAGGTCGGCTCATCCGCGATGATCAGAGGCGGTTGCCCGATCAATGCCCGTGCGACTGCCACACGTTGTTGTTGGCCAACACTTAAGGCCGTGGCTTTCGCACCGGTAACGCCGTCGGGCAGACCAAGTGCGGAACACAAGTGTGAAACCTCAGCGATGGTGTCACCCACACGCCTGCGCCGCGCAGGAGCGAAGCGGAGCGGGAGCAGGATGTTGTCCATCACAGACCCAAAGGGCAGCAGATTAAACTGCTGAAAGATCACACCGATATGTTCGGCCCGAAATTTATCGCGCGCACCGCCAGACAATGTGGTGATATTCGTTCCGGCGATGTCAATCCTTCCCTGATCCGGCAAAATAGTGCCGCAGATCAGCGCCAAAAACGTCGATTTTCCTGACCCACTCTCACCGAGAAGTAAAACAGATTCACCTTTCGCGACGGATACGTATGGGACGGCCAGAGAGAAACCCGCCCGTCCTGGCCAGCGATAGGCAACGTCAGTGATTTCAAGGGTCGGGCCAACCACCTATCGTTAACGCTCCAAATTCAAAATGGGCGCGTCACGTTCCACTTCGTAGGCCTGCGCACCGGATGCTGTGACAATCTGAACCTCAACCTCTAGCGCATTCGGGAACGCTTCGAAATAGGTGAAATTGATCTCGGCCAACGCATCAGGAGCGTCACAGTTCAGCGTGTATTCGCCATGGAATTCCGTGTGCCCTGCTTCTTCGTCGGCATGGTCATCGTTGTGATCTTCGTCACCGTGATCATCATCGTGGTCGTCATCGTCATGATCGTCGTGATCATCATGATGCTCTTCGCTTTCAAGTTCAGCAAGCGCCTCGACGACACGACAGCCAGCAGCATCCGACATAACAAACAAATCAAGCGGTGCACTGAGTGTGGCAATCGCGGCATCAATCGCGGCAAGGTCGGCATCGCTTTTCGCGGCATATTCAAACCCCACAATATCAGCGCCGGGTGCTTCTAACGCCATCGCGACGGTGGCGCCTTCAATCGCGATATTGAGCGTCCCAACGCCATGTTCATGAGCGTCAAGCGCGCGCGCATCCTCTGCAAAGGCAGGGAAAGCGGATACAAGGGCAATAAGAGCGATTGATTGTTTCATGATACATCCAGTCTGGTTTGATAAAGTGGATCAGGCCGCGCAGATGCC
Organism: Sulfitobacter sp.; assembly: GCA_049680295.1. Taxonomy (GTDB): domain Bacteria; phylum Pseudomonadota; class Alphaproteobacteria; order Rhodobacterales; family Rhodobacteraceae; genus JBAUHN01. Next base: position 5,461 of record JBAUHN010000136.1, on the reverse strand, counting down.
GCACAACCCGTGAATTTCAACGATGTGTCGCTCTGCTTGAAAGGCGTTCTGGTCGGTCAATGCGGTGAGTTTCGGCAGCAGATCGCTTCCGTCATGTTCTTCAACCAACCCGCAGTCTTCGCAGATTGCCAAGACAGGCACACTTTCAACGTGGCTACAGCGACAAGGCACAAAGGCTTTGATGGATTCAAGACGGTGCGCGCGTCCCTGATCGGTCAAAGACGAAAGCGTGCGATAGACCGTAGGCGCTGCAATGTCCGGTTCACTGACCTGAAGACGTTCAAGAATTTGGTACGCCGTCATCGGCTTTTCGCATGCCGCCAAAACACTCAGAATATCCTTTTGACGGTCCGCCGCGTGCTTTCTCATGTTCTGAAATCCTTCTTTCGAGAGTTTATTATTTTATAAAGTAACAAAAGACAAGGTCTGATTTCTGGAATCGCCAAACCTGTCATTGGCGCAACCGCTGCATGGATCAGGCTGTTCACACCCGATGATTGATGCGCAAAATACGTGTCTGGGCGGTCGCGCACTATGGGGTTATTTGCCTGAAAAAGCGTCAACCTTCACCAGACAGGAATGCGCGATGGGGCCTTGGGCAAGGCGTGATGTGCCTTTGTCGAGGGTGAGTGTGTTCGGGTTGCCATGGCGGCAGAGGTCCCCGTCGGGATCAAGCCAGGCGCCGGTGGCAATCTGGATCACGCCGGGGCGGATCGCGTCGCTGAGCCGCAGTTCAGCAAGGCAGGCGCCTCTTGTATTGTGGATGCGGACGATCTGACCCTCGCGCAGCCCGCGCACTGCGGCGTCATCGGGGTGCATCGTGGCCGGTTCCACGCCTTTGGGGCGATCGGAGCGGCTGACCGGCCCATGGTCGAGCTGGCTGTGCAATTTGTTATGCGGCTGGTTCGAAATCATGTGCAGCTGATCCGGCTTTGCCCTGCCCAGCCATTCGACAGGTTCCATCCAGACTGGATGGCCGGGGCAGTCGTCGTAGCCAAAGCCTGCGATGGTTTCGGAGTAGATTTCGATCTTGCCCGAAGGAGTGGCCAATGGGTTGGCTTGGGGATCGGAGCGGAACGCCTGCATCATGATCGTCGGCTTTGAAGGCGCCGAAATCTTGACCCAGCCGTCGCGCTGTAAGGTCTGCCAATCGGGCAGTTCCACACCTTGCTCTGCCGCTTGCTGGCGCGACACATCCCACATCCAGCGCTGCCATTCTTGTGGGCTGCGCCCTTCGGAAAAGACCTCCGCAACCCCCATTTTCGCAGCAATGCCACGAAAAATATCATGGTCATCACGGGCCAGGCCGACGGGCTCAATCGCCTGATCCATCACCACTTGGAATGGATCTTTGGGCGTCAGTGCGATGTCGCTGCGTTCCAGCGGCGTGGTGCAGGGCAGGACGATATCGGCGTGTTTCGCCAGCGCGTTCCAGCACCATTCATTGGCGATGACAGTCTCGGGCCTTGCCCATGCCCGACGCATCCGGTTCAGATCCTGATGGTGATGAAACGGGTTGCCGCCAGCCCACCAGACCAGTTTGATATCAGGGTATTCGTAGGACTGACCGTCATAGTCAAAGCGTCCGCCGGGGTTTTCCAGCATGTCTGTCACACGCGCCACCGGGATAAAGTCCGGCACTGAATTGTGGCCTTGCGGAAACGACGCATAGTTGATCGGGGTGCGTTTCAGGCCGGTGTTGTTCATCGCCGAATACCCAAAGCCAAGGCCGGTGCCGGGGCGCCCAATCTGGCCCAGCATCGAAGCCAAAGCGATGGCGGCCCAGAAGGGTTGTTCGCCGTGGTCTTGCCGTGTCAGCGCCCAAGCGGTTGAAATCATCGTCCGGCTTTTGGCCATGCGCCGCGCCAGATCGCGGATGGTGTCGGAAGGAATCTCGCATATCTCAGCGGCCCAATCGGGCGACTTGGGCAAGCCATCTTTATCGCCACGCAGATAGGCGGCAAAGCGGTCGAACCCAACTGTGTAATGGTCAAGGAAAGCGCTGTCTTTCAGGTCTTCGCTGAGCAACACATGGGCCAACCCAAGCATGAGGGCCACATCGGTATTGGGCCGCACCGCCAGCCAATCCGCGCCCGCTTGATCCAGAAGGTCCGACCGCAAAGGTGAGATATTGACGAACTTTACACCCGCCTTATGCGTCGCAAGCAACCCATCTCTCTGCACATGCGCGCCGGTTCCACCCTGACTGATTTGCCCGTTTTTCAAAGGTATACCGCCAAAAGCGACGAACAATTCGCAATCTGAGGCGATGCTCTCCCAGCTTGTGGTGGTGTCCAAATGCCCACGGAATGTGCCAAGGATATGGGGCACCAGGACCTCGGCTGCGGCGAAGGAATAAGTGTTCTTTGAACTGGTGAAGCCCCCGATGCAATTCAGGAACCGCTTGAGCTGGCTTTGTGCATGATGAAACCGGCTAGCGCTGGCCCAGCCATAAGAACCGGCATAGATCGCCTTGTTGCCATGGGTCTTGCGCACACGATCCAGTTCATTCGCAACCAATCGATTGGCTTCGTCCCAGCTGACTTCTATGAACTCATCCGAACCGCGTTTTTCGCCTGCGGCGCCCGGACCACCCTCTAGCCAGCTTTTGCGCACCATCGGGGCCATGATCCGCATCGGCCCCTCAAGGACATCCACAATCCCCGGCCCTATCGGCGATGGATCAGGGTCATGCTCAAAACCGCGCAACGCTGTGACACGTCCGTCAGAAACTTCGACCCGGTATGTGCCCCAATGAGAGCTGGTCAAAAGATCACGGGGTGGTTGGCTCATCGTGCGTCCTTCATGTAAACCGGGCTCTCCGAAGTCAGTTTAGCACCGCCCGAGCCAGGAATCTTCTTTACTATGAGGACACCCAACCGGAATATCCGTTCGGGCTGATGATTATGGGGGAGTGGTGTGTTTTTTCCGGATGCGGTATCCCAAAGCGCAGCACGATTTGCGTCAATCTGGTTGGCGTGCCGTGCGTCGCCCAATACGCGCCTATGTCGAAAACCAATTGATATTCGGCATTGGGATCCGGATCAGCGATATTTTGCTTCAAGCGGCCACCATCATCCGATTGGGTCTCAAACACCGTCTCGCCTGACGCAAGATGGATGAGCCGCTTGTTCGTCATGTTTTGACGATGGTTCGATGTCGCGCAGATTTCTGCTGCTGCCCGGTGTGCGCTCCAACAACATTCATATCGTGGACACCGCGACCGACCCGCGCGCCCCGCGCCTGCACAAGGTGGTCGATGGCGCCGAGATTAAATCCAAAACCAACCTGTCTGGCCCGCATACGGTGCATTGCCTTGGCTCGGAGATCATCATTTCGATGCTCGGTGATGCCAAGGGCGAGGCACCGGGCGGCTATCTGCATCTCAACAAGGACTTTGAGATACAAGGCCGCTGGGAAAATTCGATGGGCGACATCAAGTTCGGCTATGATTTCTGGTATCAGCCCCGTCATAACGTGATGGTCAGTTCCGAATGGGCGACACCAAACACCTTTATGCCGGGATTTGATCTAGAGAAAGTGGGACACCTGAAATACGGGCGCGAGCTGCATTTCTGGGACTTTGAAAGAAAGTTCCCATTGAGACAATGTATCTGGGCGAAGACGGTTTGCTGCCGTTGGAGGTCAAATTTCACCACGACCCCGACAGTACCCATGGGTTTTGCGGTGCAGCCTTGTCTACAAACGTCATTCACTGCTGGCAGGATGGTGCGGGCAAATGGCAGTGGGAAAAGATCATTGACGTGGAAAACGAACCGCATCCCGAATGGCCCATTCCGGTGCCTGGCGTAATGTCAGCGATCTTGATCTCGATGGACGACAAATACCTCTACCTCAACAACTGGCTCCATGGTGATATGCGTCAGTACGACATTTCTGATCCGCATAACCCAGTGTTAACAGGCCAGGTCTGGATGGGCGGGCTGTTGGGCAAAGCGCCGGAAGTGAATGGTGTCAAAATGGCCGGTGGGCCGCAGATGTTCCAGCTGTCGCTTGATGGTAAACGGCTCTATGTGACGACCTCGCTGTTTTCGACTTGGGACAACCAGTTCTATCCTGAAATCCGCGAACAAGGGGGCGTGATGGTAATGATTGATTGCGATCCTGTGAATGGTGGCATGTGCCTGAACAAGGATTTCATCGTTGACTTTGGCCATGAACCCAATGGCCCCAGCCGCTGTCACGAGGCCCGCTATCCGGGCGGCGATTGCACAAGTGACATTTGGTTGTGATTGTGACAATCGCCAACCGTGAGGGCGCGTCATACGATGTTGATCCGCGCCGACCGCTGTTGGACAGCCTGCGTGATCAAGGCGTTGATCTGCCCTTTGGCTGTAAATATGGCGGCTGCATCACCTGTGCTACAAAACTTCGCGCCGGCGAGGTCGATCAGCGCCGTCAGGTGGCGCTAAATAGCCGCCAAATTAGTGATGGATATATCATTCTCTGCGTCGCGCGTCCCCAATCTGATATCACGCTGGAAATCGGTGTAGAAAGCCACGACAAACTCTACCGAAATCCGTTTTTGGACCCGTTGAGTCCCCACGAACTCAAGGCGGACATCGCTATTCCGAATGAGAAGTAGATGCCCGAAGCCAGCGTTGATCACATCTATGATTATGACCCGACGTATCTGGCCGACATCCTGAAATCGGTCAAAACCATCGCCATGGTAGGGGCCAGTGCGGACAAGACCAAATTCAGTTTCGGCGTGCTGCGGGTGCTGCATGAAACCGGCTATGACATGATCCCGGTGAACCCGAATCCAAACCTGTCCGAAATCCGTGGCATCAAAGTTTATCATTCGCTTGAAGAAATTGATCGCCCCGTGGACATGGTCGACGTGTTCCGCCCGTTCTCGAAACCACGGCTTGATCTGAAAATATGAGCGAACCGCACCCGTTGTGCAAATCCCTGCCGCATGTGGGAGTGGATGTGGCGGGACATCTGATTGGCCGCTGTCTGCCGTGGCTGCGATCAGCGTCGAAGAGACCATCACCCCAGAAGGCTCGGCTGACCACGTCTTCGTTGATCTGCGTGAAGGACAGGAACTGGCCAAAACCAGAATGATCCCCGGCGCTGTTGCATCGTCGCGCGGCATGATGGAGTTCCACATCGACCCCGAAAGCCCGGCACACAAATCAACGTTTACCCAAGGCAAAATCTACGTCTTCTACTGTGCCTCCGGCGGGCGCTCTGCCATGGCAGCGCAAGTTGCGATGGATATGGGGCTGATCCCGGTCGTGAATCTATCAGGCGGGGTTGCAGCATGGAATAAGGCGGGCGGGTCGCTTGAAGGTAACACATGATGCGAGACGTTGTGATTTGTTCCGTTGCGCGGAAGGCAATTGGCACATTCGGCGGGGCCTTGGTCGGGATCGCGCCCTGTCCCCTCGGCCCGATGCATCAGTAGACGGATGTATCTTGCAAACACCAATGT
>JBAUHN010000135.1:0-3773 GCA_049680295.1 Sulfitobacter sp. | reverse complement strand
GGAGCGACCGGCCAGCTGAATACAATCGCTTGAGAGAATCGGGCACCGATTCCATCTTTTCGTCACGCCCAAACACCTCAGTTCCCAGTGGGTGAGCGACAAATTGGACAGTCGCAACACCTCTTGGACAGGACCATTCTTGGGGCTGCGGTAAGAGCCCAGTGTGAAGTCATCGGAACCAGCCGGGCTATGGAGCCAAATCTGCTTTGTCAGTTTTTGACAGCCGTGCAAGTCGCGAAAACACATTTTAAACAGTAGCTTATGCGATTTTTAGCGGGAAAAGCATTTCCTATAGCAGTTGTGACGATTGCGATATCACCTAGATGTAGAACCCAAATATGGCCGTTCCGCAGAGTCTTGTGCCGACGCCATTTTCTTTCGTGGTTCGACGGCACATTACCGCCAGTAGAAAAAAATGTTGTGGATAAGTCTCTTCCGCTGTAGTCACAGTTTAACGAAAGAAATCGCGCTAAAAGCGATATTAGGCGGGGCACAAGAATGGCAGAAGCACCATTCCAGAGCGATAAAGGCGATATGGCCTTCGATGAGATCATCCTCCAGCAAGGAGAGTTGATTTCTGACAGACTCAATATCTTGCGTCAGGAACAGTATCCGCCGGATGCCCAAAAAGGTCTACGGCAGTTTTCACTGGCAGAAGTGGCCTATTTTCTTGGCGTTACTCAATCGACGATCAAAAAGCTGCATCTGGAAGGTAAGGGTCCAGAGCCAGTGACGTCGACTTCGGGTCGCCGGTCCTACTCTGCCGAGCAAATGCTTGAGCTTCGAGCCTACCTCGATGCGCATGGTCGGCCAGGCAAGCGGCGTTACTTACCCAACCGCGCGGATGGTGAAGAATTGCATGTCATCTCGGTCGTGAACTTCAAAGGGGGTAGCGGGAAAACCACAACAGCAGCGCACCTCGCCCAACATCTCGCCCTCAAAGGTCATCGGGTGCTGGCGATCGATCTTGATCCACAGGCGTCACTCACTGCTTTGCATGGAATTCAGCCTGAATTAGACTCTGTTTCGTCTCTTTACGAAACGCTGCGATACGATGGTGAGCGCCAGCCGATCAGTGCAGTCATAAGACCTACGAACTTTCCAAACCTTGATATCGTGCCTGCAAGCCTGGATTTGCAGGAGTATGAATATGACACGCCTGTCGCGCTCACTAGCCGCGACCCGTCTGAAGGCCGCGCGTTCTTCACGCGCATTTCTAAAGCGTTGGAAGAGGTTGAAGATCGCTACGACATCGTCGTAATCGATTGCCCGCCGCAGCTTGGATATTTGACCCTAACCGCCCTTACAGCATCTAGTTCTGTGCTCATCACAGTGCATCCGCAGATGCTAGATGTGATGTCGATGAGCCAATTCCTTTTGATGCTAGGTGGTATACTTCGGACTATCCGGGAGGCTGGGGCCGAGATGCGGCTCAAATGGTTCCGCTATCTTGTAACGCGCTTTGAACCAACCGATGGCCCGCAAAAACAAATGGTAGGCTTCTTACAGGCGATGTTCCCTAACGAGATGCTTGAAGCGCAAATGGTTAAGTCCACTGCAATCTCGGATGCCGGTATCACTAAGCAGACGCTTTATGAAGTAGAGCGGTCGCAGTTTGTGCGCTCGACATATGATCGAGCGATCACCTCGCTCAATGCGGTGAATGATGAAATTGCTGATCTGGTGCATCAAGCGTGGGAGCGGGATAGATCATGAATTTGACAGCCGTGCAGATGTGTTTTGACAGCCGTGCAAACGGGGCTTTGAGTACCCCAAAAAGGAGGGTGACATGGCCAGAAAAGACCTGTTGAAATCCGTGATCGGGCAGCCGACTGAAAGACCTGTCGATGGCGGACGCTCAAGCTATGCGATGCGTGGCGCCTCGAAATCGATGAAAGTTTCTATCGATAGCCTGGCCGAGAATTCCAAACGTCTTCTCGAAGGCGAAACCATCGTCGAGATCAATCCGGATCTCATTGATGCCTCTTTCGTGAACGATCGGCTCAGCGGAGATGATGAGGCCTTCGAGGAGTTGAAGGCGTCGATCACTGCGAGCGGGCAGGACACGCCGGTCCTGCTACGGCCCCATCCGGAAACTCTAAATCGGTACATGGTGGTCTTCGGACATCGACGCGTACGCGTCGCGCGCGCGCTTGGGCAACCAGTGCGAGCCGTGGTTAAAGAAATGGACGATGTCGCCCATGTTTTGGCGCAAGGTCAGGAGAACACGGCGCGGGCGGACCTGTCCTTTATTGAGAAAGCCCTGTTTGCCAAGAATCTACACGACTTTGGTCAGAGCAAGGACGTGATCCAGCAAGCGCTCACTATCGATGGTACGCTCTTGTCGCGCATGCTTTCCATAGCAGGCCAGGTGCCAGCGCACGTCATTGCGGCGATCGGGCCCGCCAAACAGATCGGGCGTGATCGCTGGGAAGACTTGAAGAAGCTGATGGCTGAGAAGTCAAACGTCACGGTGGCTGATCGCATCTTGGCCACAGATGGGTTTGATCAACTCGACAGCGACACAAAGTTTGAAATATTGCACAGCAAGGTTGTCGAGGCGGGCAGGGTGCCAAAGCGTCGTGCGGCGAAGGCCGCGCCTGCCAAGCGTACTTGGACGGCCGGAGAAGGTCGGATCAAGGGTGTAGTCGGCCGTTCGGGCCGGGCCTACAACATCTCGCTGACATCTAAGGATTCCGCAAAGTTTGGGGAGTTTCTCTCCGAGAACCTCGATCAGCTTTACGCGGATTTTCTCTCTCAATCTGAGGAGACATCGACAACATGACCTGAGGCAAAAGAAAAGCCCCCAAGCCGATCCGGCCCGAGAGCTTATCCGATTAGATTAGACACCTACTGGATACCGCTCCCGCGAATCACTGTCAACGAAAGAACGTCGTTTTGGCGAACGGGATCCTTTTGCCTCCACAAAACCGGAGGTGAGATACAGGCATGAAACATACAGGTTGGCGCAAGCCGACACCGGGTCTTGGAGTTGCTGAGCAACTTGCACAAGCCGGTGAACGGATAGCTGTACCCAAAACAAGAGTATTTGTGGCAGTCAAACGCGTGGGTGCGCATATTGGCCTCAAGGCGGGCGATATGATGCTTCTCGACACGCTCGGGGCCTTCACGCAGGCTCAGGACTGGGAGGAGGGCAGGCGGCCGATCGTCTGGGCGTCCAACGCCTATCTTATGGAACAGACAGGTTTCTCGCTCTCCGCACTGAAGCGCCATGCGCGGCGCCTCGCTGAGGCAGGGGCCATTGCCTTCCAGGATAGCCCCAATGGCAAGCGGTGGGGCCGCAGGGACGCTGACGGCGTCATCATCGAGGCCTACGGCTTCGATCTGTCGCCACTGTCGGCCCGTGTCGAGGAATTCGAGCAGTTGCAGGTCGAATTGCAGACCGAACGCGAGCTCTGCCAGCGCCTGAAGCGTCAGATCACGGTGGCACGGCGCATGATCCGGGCTCGGATCGAGGCGGGGCTCAACGGCGCGCTGAGAGGTCCGTGGACGCATCTTGCAGGGGTGTTCGAAGATCTCCTGGCCCGGCTCCCGCGCCGTAACGAGGCCTCCGAGAGGCTGGAACGGTTGATGGCATGGTTTAAGGAGCTTCAGGAGCGTGTTGAAGTGGCGTATCTCAAGGCAACTCAGACGATTGAACTTGTGGAAAACATCGCTGAAACCAATGAGCAAGTCCATGAACAGTCTCAAGAAATGAACCCCAGGGAGGTCATTTCTGACCCTCATATACTAATTACAAAACAACTTAATCC
>JBAUHN010000134.1:0-6391 GCA_049680295.1 Sulfitobacter sp. | reverse complement strand
CAGCCGAAAAGATCGAGGATTTTCGCGACCTTTTGCCGGGCGGCACCCGCGTTTACATCGCGCATATCGAAGGTACACCGATCGAGGATATGGTGGCAACCGCCAAGCGTCTGGCGAAAGATGGCTATGCAGTCATGCCGCATTTCCCGGCCCGTATCATCAAGAACAAAGCGACCCTTGCCGACTGGATCGCCCGGTATCAGGGCGAAGCGGGCGTTGATCAGGCGCTGTTGCTGGCAGGCGGTGTTGCAACGCCACATGGCGATTTCGACAGTTCAATGCAATTGCTGGAAAGCGATCTGTTTGGTCAGGCCGGGTTCAAAAATTTGCATGTGGCAGGCCACCCCGAAGGCAACCGCGATATTGACCCAGATGGCGGCATGATAAACGTTGAGGACGCATTGCGCTGGAAACAGACCTTCAGCGAGACCTCGGACGCAAAAATGGCGCTGGCCACGCAATTCGCATTTGAGGCCGGACCGATTATCGAATGGGCCGATCATCTGAAAGCCATTGGCATTGATATCCCCATCCACATCGGCATTGCAGGACCTGCCAAATTGCAGACCCTGATCAAGTTCGCCATCGCCTGCGGTGTCGGGCCTTCGCTGAAGGTTCTGCAAAAACGCGCCAAAGATGTCACCAAACTGCTGTTGCCATTTGAGCCTACGGATGTGATCACCCAACTGGCGGCTCACAAGGCGGCCAATCCGGACTTTAATATCACCCACGTTCATTTCTTTCCGCTGGGTGGCATCAAGACGAATGCAAACTGGGCCATCGAACACGGTGGCCGCGCGGCAGTACCTGCTAATGCCGCCCTGAGGGACTGAAAATGACCAGAACAATTGTCGAATCCAAAACAAAGACAGCCGTCATCGGCTTTGACCAACCTTTTTGCGTGATCGGGGAACGGATTAACCCCACGGGTCGCAAAAAACTGGCCGCTGAGCTTGAGTTGGGCGACTTTTCAACCGTGGAGGCCGATGCAATTGCGCAAGTCGCCGCCGGGGCAACGGTTCTCGACATCAATTCGGGCGCCGTATTCACCAATAAAATGGCCGAAGATCCGCGCTATGCCGACAATAATTTTGTCGAGCCCGCGTTGATGAAAGAACTGATCGAACGTGTGCAGGCCATCGTCGAGGTGCCGCTTTGTATCGACAGTTCGGTGCCCGGCGCCCTGGAATCGGGTCTAGCCGCCTGCGAAGGCCGCCCATTGCTGAATTCTGTCACCGGTGAGGAAGAGCGGCTGGAACTGGTTCTGCCGCTGGTCAAAAAATACAATGTGCCGGTTGTTGCGATCTCAAACGATGACACCGGCATTTCCGAAGACCCCGATGTGCGGTTTGCTGTCGCCAAAAAGATCGTTGAGCGGGCGGCCGATTTTGGCATTCCGGCCCATGATATCGTGGTTGATCCGCTGGTGATGCCCATTGGCGCGATGGCAACCGCCGGACATCAGGTGTTCACACTGGTCCGCAGATTACGCGAAGAGCTGGGTGTAAACACAACTTGTGGCGCATCCAATATCTCGTTCGGCCTGCCGAACCGGCATGGTATCAACAATGCATTTTTGCCCATGGCCATGGGGGCTGGCATGACGTCGGCGATCATGAATCCGGTGTCCCTGCCCGTCAATCAAACCAAGATCGCCGAGAAAAAGGCCGAAATTGCAGCCGCAGGCATCATTCTGCCCGACGACATTGATGACGAAGTTTTCGTGACTCTGTTTGGACTTGGGTCGACTCAATCACGCCCCGGTAAAGAGATGGAAGCCATTCGCGCGGCAAACTTTCTAACCAACAATGATCCGCACGGCACCGATTGGATTGCCTTTAACAAGGTCGCACCAAAAGCAGGCCAGGAAGGCCGCGGTCGCGGTGCGCGTGTTGGCGGTCGCCGCAGACGCTGAACCCCGCCTCAGTCCCGTCAGACAAACGCCGCCGCATCCCTATGCAGCGGCGTTTCTTTTGTGTCGTGACATGCAGTTAAGCCCCAGATGCCGCCAAATCGATACGGCCAACCCTTGGTACGAACAGCCCTTTTCCTACGCACCGCAGTTTTGTGCAATAGCCCTGACAAACTCTGCTTTAGGTTGCATCCTTTCAATATCATTTGCCAGCGATTGAATGTTTGCCTGTTTTCTTTGGACGTTTGGGCCGCCTTCGTCTAAGTTATGTTAACAATACTTTCAGTTTGACCGGTCTGGATCGACAATCAAGGCGGGTACTGGATCAGGGCAACGAAAGCGATCCTTAATGCCAAGTGGTTTCATGAGTTATCTCCGCTCCAGCGGACATGACGATTTCTATACGCTTTTGATAGCGAACGATATTGATGAATCACTGGTCACTGAACTGGATGATCTGGACTTGCGTGAAATGGGGATGTCTCTGGGGCAGCGGAAAAAATTCCGTAAAGCCCTGATTTCCTACGACAGCACGCCGGTGAATACGCGCCCTATTGCAGAGCGCAGACAACTTACAGTTGCGTTCTGCGATCTTGTCGGATCGACCAAGCTGGTCACTCAGTTGGACGTCGAAGATATGCGCGAAGTCATTTCCGCCTATCACAGCGTTTGCCACAAGGTGATGCAGGCCCATGGTGGCCACCTTGCCTATACCCAAGGTGACGGGTTGATGGTGTATTTCGGCTATCCAGTCGCCCACGAAGATGATCCCGCCCAGGCCATCCGCGCAGGATTGGCCACCGTCGAGGCTGTGGCCAATCTTAAAACCCCCGCCAAAAGCGGTTTGGCGGTTCGGATCGGGATTGCAACGGGTATTGTTGTGGTCGGCGATTTGATTGGCGATGCAACCGCACAAAAGGATTTTGTAGTCGGGGAAACGCCCAACCTGGCCTCCCGATTGCAGGGGCTTGCGGTGCCGGGCGAAGTTTTGGTGGCGCAGGAAACCAAAGACATTGCCGGGCGTGGCTTTGAATACGAACACCGCGGCGCACCGCAAATGAAAGGCTTTCCTGACGGGTTGAATGTCTACCGCGCCGTCGATGAAAGCGATGTGCAAAGCCGATTTGACGCCAGAAACGCGGATTCGATTGCGCCGCTGATTGGACGCACCACCGAATTGCGGCAATTGCTGGAGGCGTGGGACCAGACAACAAACGGCCAGGGGCGGCTGTGTCAGATCGAAGGCGCTGCCGGCATTGGCAAATCGCGGCTTGCCCGCGCGCTGTTGGATCATGTGGCCGATCAGAACCTGACAACCGTTCATTTGCAATGCGCCTCGCATCTAGCCAACCGTGCCTTGCATCCGCTGACCAAAGAACTGGCCCGCGCGGCTGGCATTGTAAAATCCGATGAAAACACCGCCCGGCTGTCAAAACTGCAGACGTTTGCCGCACAGGCCGCTGATTTGTCGGGCGACGACGTTGCCCTGCTGGCGGATTTGCTGGGCATTGCCACCGATACCCCGCTTGATCTGGACGCCCAGACCAAAGCTTTGATGACACAGCGGACGCTGGTGAAATGGATATCGGCGCTGGCCGAGAAAAAACCGGTACTGATCACATTTGAAGATGCCCATTGGGCCGATAGTTCAACCTTGGACTTTTTGGCGCAACTGGTCGACACGCTTAAGACTTTGCCCATTCAATTGCTGGTTACATTCCGACCGGAATTTGAACCACCCTGGCCCGAACCTGATACCTTGTGCCATGTTTCATTGGTGCCGCTTGCCGATGCGGCCGGAACGCAATTGATCGAACAAATCACAGGTTTGCGCAAATTGCCGACGCTTGTGGCCCGCGAAATAATTCAAAAAACTGACGGCATTCCCTTGTTTCTGGAAGAGCTGACAAAGGCGGTGCTGGAAACCACCACCGAAGGCGATCAAATGGTCGAGATGTCGCGTCTTGATGCGTTCTCAATCCCTTCAACCCTGCACGATTCGCTTATGGCACGCCTTGACCGCTTGGATGTTGGGAAGAAAGTGGCCCAGCTTGGATCGGTGATCGGACGTGAATTCAGCCTTGATATGCTGCACGCCATCGCCCCTGACGATCTGAACGTGTCTGATGGCGCGGCACAGTTGCGCGAATCCGGCCTGCTTTACAGAGTCGAAGATAGCGATGGACAAACGGTCCACATATTCAATCACGCGCTGGTGCAGGACGTGGCCTATGCGTCGATCTTGAGGCGGGACAAAAGCGAGGTGCACAAGACCTTGGCCGAGGTCATGCTGACAGGTCACAAGGCGTTTGGCCTGCCCGAACCAGAAGTCTTGGCGCGCCATTGCGATATGGCCGGAATGGACAGCGAGGCGCTGAAATATTGGCTGGCTGCGGGCCACGACGCGCTTGGGCGCGCCAACAATCTGGCGGCAATTACCTATTTGAAATCAGCCCTGGGTAAGATCGAGGTTCTGCCTGACGGGGCCGAAAAGCAGTCGATGGAACTGGCCATTCAGATGTCCCTGGCACCGGCGTCAATGGCGATTTACGGCTGGGGCGCGCAAGAGGTCGAAGTGACCTGCGCCCGGTCACGCGAACTGGCCCTGCAACTGGGTGATCACGAGGCGTTGTTTGGCGCGCTTTGGGGGCTTTGGACCAACTATTTCCTGCGCGGAGAACTGGAACCTGCCTTGGCCACCGCGCTGGAAACCGACGCAATGGCAAAAGCAGCGGGTGTCCCGATGCTGGCAACGGCGGCTGATCATGCGGTTGGATACACACATTTTTTCCGGGGCGAATTTAAACAGGCCCTGGAACGCGCGGAGCGTGGGTTGGCGCGCTACACCGTCGAAGATGAGGTCGCGATTATCAAGACCTTTCAATTCTCGTCCTCGGTCGCGTTGCGCGCGATCCGTTCGGCGACCTTGTGGGTGATGGGCGACACCGAAGCCGCAAAGATCGCATTTGCAGATGCCTTGCAATTTGCCGAAGACGTCGATCACCTCCCATCACTGGCTTACGGTCTTGGCTCAGCGGGGCAAGAGTTGGTGTTGCGGCGTGGCTGGGATGAGTTGGCAAAAGTTGCAGACCGAAACCTGAAATTATCACAGGATCAGGGCTATATTCTCTGGGAACATGTTGCCGCCGTTCAGGCGGCAATCGCCAAAGGGCAGCTTGATAAATCCATCAACGTCATCGCTGAAATTGATCTGGAGCGCGAACGCTTTTTTGCCACGCAAACCGTGCTGACAGATGTGCTGATATTCCCCGCCTTCGCTGAACTTATGATCAACGCGGGTAAGCCTGAACAGGCCGAAGCACGGCTCACCAAAGTCATTTCCGAAGCCACCCGGCGCAAAGAGGCCCTGAACCTGCCGGAAGTCTATAGGATGCGCGGTGTCGCACGCCAGGCACTTGGAAATTTGGCAGGTGCGGCAAAAGATTTTGACATGGCACGCCAGGTCGCTGTTGACCAGGGCGCTGCGAAATTGGAAAAAGTTGCATTAGACAGTTTAAAGCAGCTTGAATTGCACAAATCAAAAAGCGACGTTTCTGCAAAGTAGTATTTTAGCGAGGGTGTTGGGTATTTTGCAATGGCGCAAGCCAGGTATTTTCAGGTGGGAGACTGATATGAGCGAAGGTGTATTGACGTTAAGCGAGGCCAGTTGGGGCCAGATCAGACAAATTGTCCACGACGAGGCCCTGCGCGCCCGTGTCGCTGCTTCGTTTTTACCGCTGTTCGGTCCCTTGCCCACTGACACGCAGACTGTACCAAAGAACACGCTTGACTATGTCAGCCTTGGCGCACCGGTTCCGGGCGGTGCGACCGAACGGATGGGCGTGGTGGACTATGAAACCATGCGTCTGGCGACCTTGTCGATCAACGTCTACGTCAAAAATGCGCAATTGGCAGACCCGGAACTGACCAGTGCAACGATTATGTTTCGCCGCGCGGCCGATATCATGGCGCGCGTGGAAGATGCGATTGTTGTCAACGGTCAGGAAGATGTAGGCAAAGGCCCCAACAACCCGGCCCAAAGTCTGGCAGGCGTGCAACCGGTGTTTTCGGTCAGCGGTGGCGGCAAATACGATGGCTTGATCGAATGCGGCCAAAGCAATCTGGTAAAAATCACCGGTGCAGTCGACGGGGCCAAGGTTTTCTCGGCTGTGGTCGATGCCATTCAGAAACTTGAAGGCGCAGGCCATGTCGGTCCTTTTGCCTGTATCATGGATGACGCGTTTTTCTCGGCTGTGACCAAACCCATTCCTAATTCGATGGTTCTGCCCCGCGACAGTATTTTGCCGTTTCTTGACGGGCCTCTGTTGCGGTCCAGCACCATGCCAAAGAAATCGGCGGTGATTGTTTCGCTTCAGGGCGCGCCTGTGGAACTGGTGGTGCCGTCCGATATCTCGGTCAAATATCTGCAGACGACGATGGACAGCGAACATATCTTTCGGGTTCAGCAGAAATTCGTTC
>JBAUHN010000133.1:0-3491 GCA_049680295.1 Sulfitobacter sp. | reverse complement strand
ATAGGCCCGCCACATTGAGGAAGTCCTGTCCCAGCAAACTCCAATGTGGCCGCTTACATTGGAGGACGGTCTTGGCTTGTTACGATTGTTCAGAGCCTTGCTAACAGATCTGAGGTTCACGATTCGGTTATCATTTTTAACGCCGTTTATATGGTCAATTTCAGCATCAGGCCAAGCCCCAGTCGCCATCGCCCAAATTACTCGGTGGGCGCGATATGTTTTGCCAAATATATGCCCCTTCACATATCCAGCCGAGTCATTGCTAGATAGAGCACGCGACCCCGCGAACCTAGTGTTCCATATCTTGCAGGTATGTTAGGCTGGCCTAAAGCCGTCATCAAAAAAATCAACAGACCGGGTGCGCCAAACCAGCGTTCCATTTTCTGGGTCGCATATCAGCAACCGATTCAGTGTATCTATTGTAATGTTATGTGACACTCTCAACCCTCCATATCTGCTAGAGTCTTTTCCGCGTTCAAGGCTCTCAACTTCATCCCCACTACATTTGACGGATCACCGCGAAGGCTTGCGATGCACGCCACCAGTTCATCACGCAACCGATCAATACTGTCAGCCGCACGGGCAGTTAGATCAGGAATGTGTTGGCGCGGTAACGTCCGTTTTTGCTGCTGCGCCCGCAGTTCTCGGACCAGATCAATTGCCACAGTCAGTCTCCTTTTGTGCGGTTGCTAAATGGTGAGACAGGCAACCATAATCGGAACCGTGCGCCACAATATGCGCTTGAAGTCTTACCCTCACGGATGCTGGGCTACGTGGATTTCCCCCAGCTATTAACCGACTTGCACAGTGCCGTTCGGACGATGTGCTGCGCCCTACCGGTTCACCTGCCTGCCTCACGATTCAGCCCTCATTTAGGCAAGGGCTTGTCTAGCGGCACCATCCGGTCTAGTATCACTCTTGCGTGTTCTCGCACAACTATGCCCCACCAAGGCAACAATATCAAGCCCCCTGATTCATTTCGGGGGGCTGTTTCATTTCATAGCCCCATACTTCACGGCGTCAGCGTCCCAAAGCGCGCATATACGGCGTACTGGGTGCGCCTGATAGCGTCGTACAACTCGCGATCCTCAACCTTGTCTTCGTTGGCGTGGCACCCTGAGCATCCAAGGTAACTCCAAAAATCATGCGGCTTTTGCGCAGTCCCTGCCCCGGCTCTACGGCGTGAGTGGCACAGCACAACCGTTTCGTTGTCGCCATTGCACCATTCCGACTTCATTTGGCATTCCTGGCCCTCGGCGAAGTCGCGCAGCTTCTTAGAAACGAACATCGGTGTTTTGAAATTTGCGTTCATGCCGTCGCCTCCATTGGCTCAGTCCAGAGAACGCCGTTTTCAGCGCCGTACTGATACATAAATTCAATCATGTCGCTCATCTGAGATTTGTTCATTTTTGAGGACCTGAACCCCACCGGGAACGGTTCCCCGTCTATGCCGATTTCAAACTGCACCTGATGCCCGCATGCTTTCATCATCAGTGCTTTCCAGACATCAGGCGTATGCTTTCGCCCTTGGGGTTTTGCCCGTGAAATGTCACTAAGCATTGCCCATAGGCGCGCATTCTGGTCCGTGGTGCGGGTGGCTTGGCGAATATTCACCACACAGCCGGACGGAGCAGCATCAACCAAGCGCTTAGCGAGGCCGCGTTGCTCCGATCCGTGCAATATGATGGTTTGCCCGTTAGCCACTTAGAAACCCCTCTTTCAGCTTGTCTTTGTGCGCGACCACTTCGGGGTGCCGCTTTGGCTCATCACCAAGGTTGCTCCAAACCAGCTTTAACGAAGCTAGGTCGGGGCAATTGGTGAGCCGGTTAAGGACATATGAAAGGCCGCGCGGGGTCACTTGGCCGATTCCTTGATTTCGTTCATGCGGTTTTCGTAGGCATCAACAACGGTCTCGTGCAGATCAGGGTGTTTGCCCTCAAGGCCACGATCACCTTCGATCAGGTGCGCCCTGCGGTCCCATTCGTTGCATAGCTGGCGTTCGCCCTTCATTCTGCGGAATTGCGCGCACAACGACTGCGCTATGGCCATCGCCTTGTCGCGGTCTGTGGAGTCATCAGCCAACTCACTCAGAATGGTTTGGGTCCATGGGTCTGTGGACCGTTTCGGGCGTTCGTCTTCGCCGCGTTCACCGGCCTCTGCTCCGTCATCGTCCTTTGCGGCAGAAAGCCCCAAAGCCAGCTTGAGCGTATAGCGCTGCAAGTAAGTCGCCGCTGACCCGATAGCTTGATAATTATTCTTGCCAGCGCCCGCGTCTGGCCCGCCCTGCAAGGTGGTTTCCTCAGAACAGCCGTCGCGGTGCGCCACAACACACGTGACGTAAAGCTGTCCGCTATCCTGCTTGGAGCGATACCGATAACTCAACCCATGCTTAGAAAGGATCGGGTCCACAACGGCAGCGATTCCATCAAGCGTTTCGTGCTTGAAAAACGTGCGTTCATTTTTGGAGTTTGTGTAATCGACGGTTCCAGTCTTTAGAATTGGCGGAATTTCTGATTTGGCCATCGCCATCGCCATATCAAACGCGCGGCGCGCTTCTTTTTCCTCAAGGCGTTCTTTCATTTCGAGCATCCGCTCCAATTTTGAAAGGTCGCTGTTTGGGTCCATCGCAATCCGTTCAATCATGTTGATCATTGGGTCAGCAGGCAGGATTGTTTCTGGATTGACGGCTTGCGTAATCGCCGTGTTTTCGTTTACATCTACTTTAGTCATGTGGACCTCCATTGTCCGGGTGATGGCTGGCAGGGGTGCTACCCTGCTGGCCTTTGAAATTAACTTATGGTTCCGATAATCGGCATGACGACAAAGGCAGGTTTGACGTGAACCAGCACGCCGCCGCCCTTCTTTTTTGGCCCCCGCTCAATCGACATGGACCACCCGTAATCATCGACGTTCGCAGCCAGTGCGACGCCATCCAGCCCGTATTTGATCGACGACAGCATATTGTCCAAATCGCGCCGCCGGTTGTCTGGCGGGTAGAATGTGATTTCCAAATGGGCGTCTGGCGAGATTTTGGCGTTTAGAGCCTTTGTCGCGGCCCAGCATTCCTGCTTGTAACCCGCCCGCTTGCCTGTGGTGTGGCGACGATCCTTGCGGCTGTTGGCGCTTAATTCCCTTGGGGGCCAAGGTAGGGCTATGAGATATTCAGACATCACGAACCCCCAACGCGGCACAGCGGGCCACCAGCACCTTGCGGCGCCTCAACAGCTTCGCCACAGGGGCATGGTTGGCGCGTGCGTGCTCCAGATCATGACGGACGCGTTCC
Source organism: Sulfitobacter sp. (assembly GCA_049680295.1). Classification (GTDB taxonomy): domain Bacteria; phylum Pseudomonadota; class Alphaproteobacteria; order Rhodobacterales; family Rhodobacteraceae; genus JBAUHN01. The sequence continues at coordinate 208 of JBAUHN010000133.1, read as the reverse complement.
AGATGTTCGGCAGCGGTGCCGATGAATGGAAAGACCCCGGCCTGCGTCGGGAGGAACGCGGGGCCGGGGCAAGTTTCCCGTGCTGAAAAGGCAACGCACCGGGGTTCAGGTAAACAGGTCAAGACGCCATCCTCCGGCGCATGGCGGCGTTTTCACGAGCGGCCATCTGCTCCATTGGTGTCTTGGGCTTTATGGTGGGCTTGCTGGG